>NZ_JASNFO010000003.1:0-326080 GCF_032027725.1 Pseudofrankia coriaricola
CCGCTGCGCCGCGGTGTCGCGACGGCGTCGGTCACCGCAGGGCCGACTCGATCGCGTCCAGGCGGGCGTCCAGGTGGCGGCGCACGGCGTCCAGGTCCGCGCGGGAGGCGTTCTGGTCGCCGGCCTTCAGCTCGACGACGATCGCGCCACCGGGAGACAGCGTCGCTGTGGCGACCTCGGTGATGTCGTCGGCACCCTGGTTGCGGATCGCCCGTTCCAGGTCGCCGCGACGGATACCCTCGTGGCGCAGCGTCGCCTCGTCGAAATGGCCGTCGTGCGCCAGCACTGTCGGCGTGCCCTCGAACAGCCGCTCGACCGTGGCGTTGCGGCGCAGCCAGCGGACGACGACCGCGTTCACGGCGAACAGCGTGACCGCTCCCAGCACCCCGCCCCAGAGGCTGTTGTCGGCCCCGATGATCGCGTTCTGGACGACGTTGGAGACGAGCATCATCACCACGAGGTCGTGACTGTTGAGCTGGGCGAGATCCCGCTTACCGAACACCCGGATCAGCAGGCTCAACGCCGCATAGACGGCAACGGTCCTGATCACCTTCTCGGCGACGGGCACACCCATCGTGAACAGGTCCGACACGATCACGTTCACCTCCGCTGGCGGGACAAGGTCGGCGCGGCCGACCAGTCCCCCAGTCTGGTGCGTCCCAGGGGCTGTGGCCCCAGGGGACATATCGCCGCTCCGCCGGTGTCGTTGCCGAGGAGGTCGACATCGTGCAGGCCAAGGGCGCTCGATGAACTCGGTGACGGCCCCGGAACGCCGCTACAGGCCGGGCGGGCGGCTCTGGTCGCACGGGAGGTGCTGGCCGCCGTCGACGTGGATGGCCTCGCCGGTGACGTACCGAGCGTCGTCGCTGGCCAGGAAGACCGCGACCGGCGCGATGTCCTCCTCCGGGTCGCCGACCCGGCCAAGCGGGTTGTTCGCCGCCGCGGCCGCGGCGCATGAGCGATTTCGGCCGCCCGCCAGGAGAAATACCTGATCGGGCAGCCTCAAGGGGGCCTACAAGATCAACACGGAAGATAACCGGCGGGAACCTTCAGGAGATCTACACAATCTTCGAGGGCACGAGCGAAATCCAGCGTCAAGCGCGGCCCCTCGGTGTTCGGCCCGGCGGCTACCTGAGGCCGGCAGTTGGAATAGGCCCGCTAACGCCACTGACCGCGATGGAGGTGCCGGACATCTTCGTGGACGACGTGCGGGCATTCTTCCGGCCGCTGCGGTAGCTCCTGACTCCGCGGGCGTGGTGCCCTGACGCTCGTCTCTGGTCAGCCCGAGGCGCTGGCGGCCGGCGTCGTGCCAGCGCGAGGTCGGCACCGGCGCGTCGGAGTCCGGCGAGCACCTGCCGGACGGCCGGGCGCACGGCGCGCCCGCGCGAGCGCCATCTCGGCCTCTCCCGCGGCACGTGGGCCCGGGGCGCGGACGGCGTCACCAAGATCCGCGATCGCCCGAAAATCGTTGGCGGGCGGTCCCGATGCTGCACGATGATGCCGCCGTCCGTGGCCACGCGATGAGGCGCGCCCACTATCGGCTCAGGGAGATCCATGACCGCCATCGCCGCACCCCAGGTCCGCGTGGCGGGTGGCGCGCTCCACGGCACGATGGAGTCGGGTGTGGCGGTCTTCCGCGGCATCCCGTACGCCGAGCCGCCGATCGGCGAGCTTCGCCTCGTCGCGCCCCGGCCGGCTCGCAGGTGGGACGGCGTGCGGCCGGCCGTCGAGTTCGGTCCGCCGCCGCCACAGTCCAACGCGCTCGGCGGGGACGCGTGGTCGCCGGCCGACGCGGGCGACGGCTGGTTGACGGTCAACGTCTGGTCGCCCGCGCTCGACCCGGCGGCGAAGCTGCCGGTGATGGTGTGGATCTACGGCGGCGGCTACGTGATCGGCGCGTCCAGCGGGCCCGAGTACGACGGCGGCCACCTGGCCCGCGACGGCGTCGTCCTCGTGACGTTGAACTATCGCCTCGGGGCCGAAGGCTTCGCCCACATCGAGGGGGCACCTGCCAACCGGGGCCTGCTCGACCAGGTCGCCGCCCTGGAATGGGTACGTGACAACATCGCCGCGTTCGGCGGTGACCCGGACAGGGTCACGGTCTTCGGCGAGTCGGCCGGCGGCGGCCTGGTCGGCGCTCTCCTCGCCATGCCCCGGTCGCGCGGCCTGTTTCGCCGCGCCGTCGTGCAGAGCATGCCGGGAGCGTTCTTCTCGACCGAGCTCGCCTCCGACGTCGCCGCCGCCTGCGCCGCCGAGCTCGGCCTGCGTCCCCGCATCGAGGACCTGGCCACCACGGATCCGGCGCTGCTCGCCGTCGCCGCCGACACCGTCGCCGCCATGATCACCGAGCGAGCGGGGCGCTGGGGCCTGCCCGCGCGCCGGTCGATCCTCTTCGCGCCAGTCGTCGACGGCGACGTGCTGCCGATCACGCCGTGGCAGGCGGTGGCCGACGACGCCGGCCTCGCCGTCGACCTGCTCGTCGGTCACACCCGCGACGAGCAGCGGCTGTTCAGCCTCATCGAGGGCCAACTCGGCCAGGTGACGTCGGCGGACGCCGCCACGGCCCTGGCGGCCTTCGCCCCGGGGCCGGACGGCGCCCGTCGTTACCGCGACGCCTTTCCGGCGGCGAGCCCCGACGAGCTGTACGAACGGGTCATCTCGGACTGGCTGTTCCGCATGCCCAGCCTGCAGCTCGCCGAGGCGCGGATCGCCGCTGGCGGCACGGCGCACGTCTACGAGCTGACCTGGTCCGCTCCCGGCCTGGGCGGCGCGCTCGGCGCCTGCCACGGCCTCGACGTGCCGCTCGTGTTCGGGAACCTCACCAGCGGACGGCCCGCCATGCTGATCGGCGAGAACCCCACGGCCGAGGCGATCGCGCTCTCGGCGCAGATGCGCGCCGCGTGGACTGCCTTCGCCGCGGACGGCGACCCAGGCTGGCCCGCGTACGAGCCCGACCGCCGCCTTAGCCAGATCTTCGACACTCCGTCAACGGTGGCCGCCTATCCGGAGGAGAAGAGTCGGCTCATCTGGCAGGACTACTCTTTTCCGGTTCTGCCGCTTCTCGGCGAATGACCTCCGAACCCGCTGACCCCGGGTGCCGGCGGCGCCGGACCGCCAGAGCTGGCACGGCTGGCAGGCAGACGGCGAACGACGCGTCGGCGGCGATGCCGCGCGGCGCCGCCGACAGGCCCTACGCGAGACGGTCGGCGAGCTGGCCGAACGGGCAGGGCTCGACACCGCGGCCCTCCCATCGCGGCATCCCGTCGGGGCCGAGCCGCGGTTCGAGAACGACCGGCCGCCCGTCGACGGCCACCTCGGGCCAGGTGGTGTTGAGGTTGTCCATGACGTGGTCCTGGAGAGTCGAGGCGATCTCGACTGCTAGACCCCGCGGGTCGCCTGCGAGCCAGTCGAGGCCCTTCAGGTTCATGGGCTCAACGCCCTGCTCGACCGGCATCCCGACCTTCAGCGGCAGCTGGTGGGCGTAGGGATCGGCGGGGGCGACCCCGGTGGCGCGGATTTGGTCCTCGACGGTCGGAACGAGCCCCGCGAGGTCGCCGAGTTGAGCCGGGTCGAAGTCGATCAGTCGCACATCGAAGTCCGCCACGGGCGTGCCGGCGAAGTCGGCCAGGATCACGGGCAGCCATGCAGCCACCGAGGACTTCGCCATGCAGCGATCGTCGCCAGTCTTCCTCGACGGTTCAAGGCCGGCGAGTCGGCGAGAGCGAGGCGGCACCATCCCCACAGCCGGTAACGATCAACGGCCGTGATCTAGGGAATTCAGGAACACGCGACTCTGCCAGTCAAGGGTGCGACACCGTCGGGGGCGTCCGCCTCACCACTGGATCCCAAGGCCCTGCATGAGCGCGGCCAGCAGCGCGACCGCCGCTCCGGCGCCGACCCCGACCAGCAGGTAGCTGCGTAGCCAGGATGGCGGGCGTTCGCCGCGCAGTTCCACCGAGTAACCAGGTCTGCGAGGCAGGTAGAGGACCATGAGCTGGTAGCCGATCGGCAGCGCCCGCCGGACGATGATCTCGTGTGTCCCGCCGCCGGCGTCGGCGTAGACGCAGACGGTCTCGGTCCGCCAGAGGTCGAGCGCGCGTACGCCGCTGCGCCGGACGCGCACCTCCCGGCGACTCCGCGCGACGGCGACCGTCCGAACGCCGTGGCGTAGGAAATGCCCGTAGGAGCCCACGTCCACGGCGCCAAGAAGGCCAAAGGCGAGGACAATCGCGCCGAACACAACCAGCGGTACCCAGATCACCGCGCCACACCTCACCGTCAGTGACGACCGCCGGTCTGACCACTGGATTACATGTCGGTCGAATACACGACTCTGCCAGTCCGGTCGGTGCCAGCTGGGATGACTGATGACACGGATCCGAGTCGCTCGGCAGTCAGCTGCTTCGTCACGGCCGCGGCGAGCTGGCCGACGTCGACCCGGGACATGGTGTCAACGCGGATCACCGGGCCGATTCCCAGCGGCTGAGGATCGGCGGCCCACGCAGCCCAGGAGTCGGTCAGGTGACGGGCATCGTCGTATACCGGATGTCGATGTCGTTCCGCGTAGCGCTGCCGTGCCACCGCGGCCGGGACGTCGCACCAGACCTCGACCACCGGAGGGTGCCCGCAGCGGGCCAGCCCTTCGACTGCGAACTCCAGGTCGCGGGGACGGAACCACCACGAATCCAGCAGCGCGTGACCGTCCATCGCCGCGGCGACGGACCACAGCACGTCCATCGCGATCGCTCCGAGCCTGGCCGCCGGCACGGCATCGTTCACGAGTCCGCTCAACGCCTCCTTGACGACGTCCTTGCCGAGCGCAGGGATCGACAGCTCAGCCGCCAAGCCGGCGGCAAGCGTGCTCTTCCCGGACCCGGGAAGGCCGTTGACAAGGATCACTCCCGCTGACATAAGACCATGATCGCAAGGTGGGCGTCGCGCGGCTTCGTCTGGCGGGCAGAAGCGGACGGTAGCCTCGCCCGTCGACTGCCGGGCTTCTAGACCTGTGCTGACGCGGGTCCCATCGCGTTGTCGATTACAGCGGGAGCTGGGCGTCGGGCGTCGTGTGGAGGGCGCAGGCTTGGTCGTAGGCGTCGGCGGTCTGTGGCTCGGTGGGGCGATCTCCAATGGCCAGCCTGACCGGGTCTGTGGCGCCGGGCGTGGCTGGCGTGCCGAATGGCAGGCCGAGGTGGTGGTGCCGGTAGTGCTCGACCTGGCTGACGGCCGATTCCCAAATCGCGGCTTGCGGGCCTGCGGTGGGGCGGGGGCCGAGTAGTGCGGTCAGGTAGTCGGCGGGCTCGCCCATGGCGCGGTGGACGGCATCGGCTGTCTGTCGGTCAAGTGCGGCCTCGATGCGGGCCAGCCGCGCTGTCCGGGCCGCTTCCGTGGACGGCGGTCTGTCGGCTGCGTCCGATACCGGCGCGGGCATAGGAGCTGGCGTTCGCGCGTCGCTTGTCGGTCGTGTTGAGGGGTCTGCAGGGGCGCGTCGTTCGGCGGCGAGGGTGGCTGTCGGTTGGGTGGTCAGGTGGGTGATCTCGGCTTGGTCCAGGAGCTGGATGAGGTTGTTCCATTCCTGCTGGGCGGTCGTCGGGTCTGGTAGCTCGTAGAGAGTCAGGTCGACGTCGCCGCGTTCGCAGAGGTCGGCGACGCGTTGCACGAGTACGGCGGCTCCAGCGCGGATGCCGTCGCGGGTGTCGTGGGCGAGGGTCGCGGTCAGTTGTTCCGGTTCCTGTCCGGTGTCGAGGAGGGCGTGTACCCCGGCAGCGGCGCGGCTTCGCACCACTCGGCAACCTTCTGCGGGGACACCCCGGCGTTCAGCCACCTGGACACAGCCGCGTGCCGCAGGTCGTACGTCGCGCGGCCAGCCGGGACGCCGCCTCGGCTTCGGTGAGCGCCTGCGCGCGAGCCTTCGCCCAGACTTTGCGGTAGGCGTCGTTCGCGATGGCCAGGCCGCCTGTGCTCGGGAAGAGCCGGCCGTCGGGCGCCGTGCCGTCCAGGTCGAGGTGACGACGCGACCGGGTGGGCCTGCCGGCTGCCTAGCCGTCTCCCGCATCGCGGAGGCCGAGCCGTGTAGCCAAACGTGTAGCCCAGTCGGCCGATCCGGACGGATCACACCGGACGACGACGGAAACCCTCGTCCGGGCCGACTTTGCAAGTCAGGGGTTGAGCCTCCAAGCGGCTCTGCCGCACCACGCGACGGCTGCCGCGGCCCCCCGCGCGTGCTCGTCGGCGCGGTACCGATGGGTGCGACGCCGGCCCGAACGACATGGAAGACTCGCGCGCATGGGGCCTATGCGCTTGTACGAGAACACCGCCGGGCAGTTCGAGCTGGTGCTGCAGGCGGGAACCACCGGCGTCGATGATCTCATCGAACAGCTCGGCCATGAACCCAACGGCTACTTCTGGGAGGGCGCAGCTCAGCTCTTGGTCGGCGCTCAGGCCCCTGCCCTCGCAGACCGCCTCACTTATGATCCCGAGGGGGGCATGTTCGTCGCCTACAGCCACGATCGCACAGCGCTGGAAGAACTTGAAAAGCTGATGGCCCCGGTGGTGACGAGCGAAGTCCACCTGCGGCAACTTATTTCCTCGGCGCAAGCGACGGACTTCATATTCGACGACTGATGCGCCGATGCGATGCTTCTTCCTGGATAGAGAGCTGGAGTCCGCCGGTCTCGCGCTCCACTCGAACGGTTTGGCTGAGACTACGGACTTGAAGGTCAGCTGAAGCGTGTCCCGCGCTACGAGCGTCTCGGCGTACAGCCATCCGTACAGCCAAGCCCGCGGACTCCGGCCGACCGGAGTGGACGGCGGTGGACGCGGGCAGGGCTGTGAGCAGGCACGACGGACGACCGCGGACGTCAGTGGACGACGCGGGCCGATCTTGTAATCGGGAGGTCGGGACCCGACGGTCCTCGCGATGCTGCGGAGCCCTATCCTGACCTGCCCGGATGCACTCTTCGGCAGGTACACGGAGCCAGTTCGATCACTGGATCAGTGCCAGATCCAAATTTCAGGACCATTGACATATTCCTGGCGTAGACGGGACCATGGCGGCGAATCGGCCTTTCGCACCGACACGGACGAACCGCTGCCGGCACCCTACGGGCGTGCGGTGTGACAGCCCGGCGTCCCCCAGGGGTCACGGCGTCGGTTGCCAGCCGACCCGCCGGGCAGTCGCGCCCACCATCCAGACCGGCAGCTCCAGATACTCGCTCCGCCAGCGTGCTCGCTGGGCGGGCGCCGCGGTTGGACGGGCGCACGGCGGACGGCGAAACGGAGTTGCCAGGTGGGCGACGGCGCGATGACTCCCGCAGGCGGCGGTAGAGGCGCGACACCCGCGCCCGGGCCACCGCCCGTGGCAGCGGAGACCCTCTTCCTGCACCACTGGCTGGCAACCCCGATGCGCCCACGCCCCAGGCTTGGGCCGTCCCGCCGCGCGCTTGTCGTCATCGGCGTGTCCGCCCTGCTCGTCGGTGGCTCCATCACCGGCCTCGCGGTGAGCAGGAACGAGCCGGGCGGCATGACGTCGGCGGCGGACACGCCCGCTTCCGCCGCACACCGCACACCGCCCGTCCTGCTGAGGCCCGGCCCGAGCGACGGCGGCGAGGATCAGAGCGCTCTCGGTCCGGTGCCACTCCCGACCGCCGCCGCGAAGGGCAGCGGCCAGTCCGACGGGCCAGCCAGCCCGCCCCCGTCTCCCGGGGCCGCCGGCGGTGGTGGGGCGCTGGCGGCAGCGCCGACGCAGGCGCCGCCGGCCCGGGGGTCGGTGACTGCCGGTGCGGCCGCGGGACAAGCCGGCCAGCTCGGCGGCGCACCGGCCGCGACGCCGGCGCCTCCGCCGAACGCGGTACCGAACCAGACCGCGTCCGCCGCACCGCCGCCGCCCGCCACCGTGACCCTCGTCCGGTACAACAACGGCCCCGACCACGCGGCCCTGACCGGCTCCGCGCCGGCCGGCTACCAGAGCGAAGGCGTACTCGGATCGATCTACCAGTCCAGTGGCGTCCCGGGCACACGCCCGCTCTACGCCTGCTGGGCCGGGAGCGACTCGTTCACCTCGACGGCCTCGAACTGTGAGGGACAACAGGTGGCGGGGGTCCTCGGCTGGATCTACGGCTCGGCGCCGTCGACACCGGCCACGAGGGCGATCATTCGGTGCAACACGGGCCATGGCGACCACTTCGTGTCCCTGGACCGGGCCTGCGAGGGCTTGGTGGTCGAGGGCGTACAGGGCTACGTCATCGCCGGCTGATCAAACCGGCGCCAGTCGGGCTCCGATTCAGACCACCGCCCGACGGGCTCTGGCCGCTTTCTGTGGCCACGGCCCGCGCCTGGAGGGCGACCTGCTCCAGAGGTCCTGGCATCGACGCCGTCGTGGGTCTGTGGGGCGAGGGCTGAAAGGCCCTCACCGTGGATCGCGTGTCCGCGCAGGTCAACTGATCGTTTTCAATCGTGTTCCTGTGACAGCGGCGATGGCGAGGCGGCGGGCGAGCGCGGGGTCGCTCGCGGCGACGGTTACGGATTCGGCGGCGAGCCGCCGCGACCACGCATGGGCGCCTGGATGACCTCGGAGGAGGGGTTGGTGGCGCGGCCCTGCTCGAGGCGGGTGTAGTGCTCGGTGCTCACCCCGGCCAGGCGTGCGGCTTCCTCACGGCGCAGGCCCGGCACGCGCCGCCCACGAGGTCGCCGGGTAGCCCGGCCTGGCCGAGGGTGATCCGGGCGCGCCGACTGCGCAAGAAGTCGGCGATCTCGCGGCTTCGGTCCACACACCCAGTGTGACCGGTCGTTGAGTGAGGCAGGTCCCTGTAGGTGGTCCCGGCGGTACCTGCCTTCGCAGGGCCTGCTGTCGGGCTGCGGGAAGGCCGGTGCGGTGGTGCGCTGGAAGGGAGAGGGCAGCTCCTGGCCGCCGTCCCGAGTCTCCCGGTTTCGTTCGCTCCTGAAAGGTGCGCCGCATGTCCACCGAAAGCTCAGCCAGGCCTCTGAACGGCCGTACCGCCGTCATCACCGGCGCCTCCAGCGGCATCGGCGAAGCCTCCGCCGAGCACCTGGCCTCCCTGGGCGCCACCGTCGCGGTCCTGGCCCGCCGCGCCGAGCGCCTGGACGACCTGGTCGCCCGGATCAGCAAGAACGGCGGCACGGCCGTCGCGATCGCCGCCGACGTGACCGACACCGCCGCGGTCCACACGGCCGCCGCCCGGGTCGACGCCGAGCTCGGTGGCGCGGACCTGCTGCTCAACAACGCCGGTGTCATGCTCCCGGCCCCGATCGAGGAAGTGCGCACCGATCAGTGGCAGCACCAGATCGACCTCAACATCACCGGTCTGATGAACGTCATCGGCGCGTTCGTCCCCCAGCTGGTGAAGGCCGCCGGCGAACGCGATGTGGCGGACCTGATCAACACCTCCTCCATCGCGGCGCAGAACATCTTCCCCAACTTCGCCGTCTACTCCGCCACCAAGGCCTACGTCACCCACCTGTCCCGGCACCTGCGGGTCGAACTCGGCCCGAAGAACGTCCGGGTCGCCGCGATCGAGCCCGGCATCGTCGGCACCGAGCTGCAGCGCCACGTGACGGATAACGGCGCCCTGGACTGGCTGGCAGGTTCCAAGGAGACCATGGAGTGGCTCACCCCCGAGGACATCGCCCAGACCATCGGCTTCATCGCGACGCTCCCGCCCCGTGTCAACCTCCAGCAGGTCACCATCATGCCCACCGCCCAGACCAGCTGAACCGCACGGATTCGATCCAGCCGCTCACGCCCACCGCGGGCGCGGGCACGGGCGTGCGGGCGCACATGACCGACGTCCGCGGTCGGCGCAAATCGTTCGGTATTGGTCGAAATGTGTGGGATGGTCGGGGCATGTCGGCGACCGCGGCGCACACGGAGTACGGAAATCGGGATCTGGCGTTGACCGGGGAGATCCTGCGGACCGTCGTGGGCTCAGGGCTGCACGGGATCGCGATCGCGGGAACCGATGACCACGACGAGATGGGCATCTTCGTCGAGCCGGCCAGCCACGTCCTGGGCATGGCCGGCCGGTTCGAGCACTACGTGTACCGAACCCAACCGGAAGGCGCGCGTTCCGGCCCCGGCGACACCGACCTGGTGATCTACTCCCTCCGCAAGTACCTGCGCCTGGCGACCCAGGGCAACCCGACCGCCCTCCTGCCGCTCTATGCGCCAATGGACGCGGTCCTGGTCCTGACACCGCTGGGCGAGGAGTTGCGCGCGCTCGCGCCAGCCGTCCTCTCCCAGCGGGCGGTGCGCCGTTTCCTCGGCTACCTCGCCGGCCAACGAGCCCGCATCGGCGGCCAGGCCACGCCCGCGGGCAAGCGCCTGGCGGCGCGACACGGTGGGTGGGCACGCCCGGAACTGGTCGCCAGGTACGGCTACGACGTCAAGTTTGCCTCGCACGCGCTACGGCTCGCGTTCCAGGGCCGCGAGGTCGCCACCCACGGCCGCCTCACCCTTCCCATGCCCGACGATGAACGCGAACGCGTCCTGCGGGTCAAGCGTGGCGACGTCCGCGATGTCACCAGGGTCCTCGACGAGATCGCCGCCGTCGAAGCCGAGATCACCACCCTGCTCGAGACCGGCCGCACCCCGCTCGCCCCATCCCCCGACCTGACCGCGATCAGCGAATGGTCCACCGAGGCCCACCGCCGCCACTGGGGCTGGATCTCCGCCTGAGAATGCAGCTGGCAGCCAGGCCCGACAGCGACACCCGAAGATCACCAGAAGCCGAGTCCCACCACCGCCCCTCAAGCGATACACCGTCTTCAAGGGCACGCCGGAGATCCAGCACCTGGTGATCGCCCGCGCCATCTCTGAAGCACGCATTCACCGAGAACCCGCAGGTGGAAGGCCCGTTGGTGCCCCGGCTAGATATCGGCCAGGGCACCAACCCCCACCCCAGGCTCTTGGTCGACCTCACGCCGGGCCGCGCCCCCATGCGGACGGCTCTCGCGGGAAGTCGGCTGCTTCGGCTCGAAGGACGCAGAAACGTCGTCGATGGCGCGCTTGCCACCGGTACTGCTGGCGACGATGGGATAGCCAACGCCCAGTCCAGTGGGCAATTATTGCCGCTACGATCACACGCGGGAGGCGAAAAAGTTATTGACAGCGTCGCCAGTACGTGCCCCAGCGTCGCGGCTGAGCTGTACGGAATGTTCGTTCCCTTCTACCTGGCCCTCGAGATCTATTACCGCGCCAACGCGCCGCAAGTGGACGCGACCCGGTCGCACTACCGACGCATTGGCTATGGTGCGGCCATTCTGCTCGTCATGGTGGCGCTCGTTTTTATATGCGGGAAGGTAGCCGCGCTGATGGCGCGCGACAGGTCCCGACCGGCCTACCTCGCCTGGGACCTGGCCCTGACCGCCTCCGTCCTCCTCATCGCCTTCTGGGGAATCGTCGCGACGTTCCTGAAGCTCGCCGACCACCAGCTGTGGTACGGCTATGGCTTCCCCAGCCTCGACTGGCCGATGTTCCTGCCCTGATCCCCGCCGCGCTTCCGCGGCCAACACAGCAGCCAAGGCTCGCGCGTGAGCCCGGTGCGGTGCGTGCTCCTTCCGCGCCCGGGTCCGCCGCCGCGCCACCGGCGACGGTGGCGGGCGGGAGGTCAGCTGGTCAGGAGGGTGCCGGTTCGCGCGGGCGCGACGCGGCGTCCGCTGACGAACTGGAGCGTCGTTTCGGCGACGCGCCGGCCGAGGTGTTCACCCGTCCGCAGGTCCGCGTCTGGGGGTGCCAGGTCGGGTCCTTGATCGACATTGGACTGGGAAGCGGCGCCGAGCCAGAAGCCAAGACGATTCAGCTCGTCCTCCGACCCGGTCGTGGAATTGTTCGCCGGTGGCAGGGCGAGGCTGACCCAGTGCATGCCGTGCTGAGCGGCGAACAGCGCGATCTGGATCAGGGTCGACAGCTTGTCCCCGGATCGGGAACCCGAGTTGGTGAAGCCCGCCGCGATCTTGTCCTTCCAGCCCATTCCGTCGGTCATGACGGCCCGCGAACTGGCTTCCTCGAACGCCTTGAAGGCCGCGGAGACGCCGGCGACGTACGTCGGGGAGCCGAAAATGATCGCGTCGGCCTCGGCGAGGTCGCTCCAGCGTTCCTGGGCCTCCTCGACCGGGATCAGGACTGCCGCGACGCCGTCCACGGCGGTCACACCCCTGTGCACCGCCTCGGCCAGTCGGCCCGTGTGACCATGGCCGCTGTGGTAGACGACGGCGGCCCGGGCGAGCGGCGTGGAGCTCGCCACCGCGCCCTCCGGCCGAGCCGGCCGCGTCGCCGTGTCGGCCAGAGTTGCTTCCACCATGGTTTCTCCCTCGTACGTCTCGGTCGCCGGGCATCGGCGTTCAGCCGAGTGACCACGTGAGCTGACACCGTCCTGACGTCCGTGGCCCGAGGAAGGTGACCGAGCCGCGAACCACGAGGTACGAGCCCGCGGGCAACCCGCGGGCCACGGGGTGCCGGCCGGCAGTACGTGGCCGGCTTACGCCTCCGGATGGGCAGCCCACGGGATGGGATCGACGACGGCGAGTTGCAGACGCGCCAGACTGGCGGGGTCGTTGACCACGGTGATCTCGCGGATCCGGCCGCCCTCGATCGTCAACGCGAGGACGAGCAGCAGCCGCCCGCCCGGCGCCACCACCGCGCCGACCGTGCCCTTGACGAGCGCGGGCCGGGCAAAGCGCGCCCGCCCGGCGTTGGTGACAGTTTCCTCCGCCACCCGACGTGCGCCGCGCATCTCGCCGGCGGCACCGGGGTGGAGCACGGCGGGATCGGCCCGCCGCACCACGTCGGGCGCGAGCACCGCGAGAAGACCGCCGACATCACCGGCGCGGGACGCGGCGAGAAACGCCTCGACGAGGGTGCGCTGGCGGGCGACATCCACGCCCGGCGCGGGCGCGCCCCGTACCCGGGCTCGGGCGCGGCTCGCCAGCTTCTTCGCGGCCACCGGCGACCGCTCGACGATCCGTGCGATCTCCTCGAACGGCATCGCGAACAGGTCGTGGAGCACGAAGGCGACCCGCTCGGCTGGTCCGAGCCGATCGAGCACGACGAGCAGAGCGAGCCCGACGGAATCGGCCAGGACCGCCTCGGCTTCCGGATCCCGGGCATCACCCGCCCCGGCGAGCACGTCCAGGCCGGCCGTGTCGGCGAACTCCTCACGCCGGCGTTGACGGGTCCGCAGCATGTCCAGGCAGATACGGCTGACGATCGTGGTCAGCCAGGCGGTCACGTTGACGACATCGGCCGCGTCGGCCCGGCTCGCCCGCAGCCACGCCTCCTGGACCGCGTCATCCGCCTCGTCCGCCGAGCCGAGGAGGCGGAACGCGACCGCCCGCAGACGGTCGCGGGACCGGCCGAACTCGTCGACCAATGTGGGCTTCTCGCCCATGTGTCACCTCTCCTCGTCCTTGTTCGTCGTATCGGTGGGAAGTCCGACGACGATCCGCGAGGGAAGGAGACCGATCGGGACTCTAGTCAGTCCGCGCGCAGCTGGTCCACCAACCAGCCGACCGGGCTGACGCGGATCGCGAGCCGCAGCAACGTCGCCGACCAGCCCGGGAGATGCCCGTCGTCGGCGCGGCGGTCGACGGCATGGTCGAGGCCATGCCGGACGGCGGGTGTGAGTTCACCGTTCGTGAGGGGCAGCCGCGGCTGGCCGCTTTCCGGCAGCAGTGTCAGCAGCAGCGCGGCCCGGCTCGTCCTGAGCTCACAGGCCGCCCCATCGAGGGTGTCGAGCGCGACCTGCTGGACGAAGCCGTCGGCGCCGCCGAGCGCGAAGGCGGGCTGGGTCGTGCAGGGATCGGGTATGGACAGCGCTCCCCGCCCACCGGAGCGGAGGGTCGAAACGGCAAGGCCGATCGCCAGTACGGGGGCGAGGACGACGGCGACCGCCCTCGCCGGCCGCCCGAGTCGGGCGGGGCCGGGTGTTGGCCCGCGCGGTGCCGGTGCCGACCACCGCCCCGGTCCGATCCGCGACGCCGGTACCAGTGCGATGAGCGCGCACAGGGCGCACAAGACAAACGAGTTCCGGAACGCACCGGTGACCGCCGTCGTGATGATGCCGGACAAGGTGTGTTCGAGGGCGTCAAGGCTGCCGTCGGGCGCCACCTGGTCGAACACCTTGTCCAGGTCGGGCAGCTCCCCAGCGGGCGTGTTGCCCAGCGCCTCCCCGAGCGAGCGAGCAAGTGAGACCTTGCTGGCCAGCGGGACAGGTTCGCTCAGCCCGGCCTCGGTGCCGGCCACGACCGCATGGTCGAGCCGGCTGGACAGCGAGGAGGCCAGCAGCGGGGTGACGGCGGCGAGGGCGAGCACGAGACCGGCGTGGCGCGCGGCGACCGAGAGGGTGCCGTCGAACGCCAGGCGCGGGCCGAGCCGGATGGACGCCTCGGTGAGCGTCGGGACCGCGAGCCCCAGGCCGAAACCGGTCACGGCGAGCGCGGCGGCGGCCGTCGTCCAGCCTTTGTCTGGGACCAGGGCCAGGCTGGCCAGTCCACCGGCAACGGTCAGGCAACCGGCGAGCGCCAGCGTGCGCGGCCGGCGCCCGGCCGTGACGTAGCGGCTGGCAAGGGTGCCGAGGGGGAGCACGGTCGCCACGGCGGCGGCGGTCAGCGGCGTCGCGCCCCAGCCGTTGATCATCAGAAGGATGACGAGGAACAGCGCGCCGACCAACGCCGCCGAGACCAACGCCAGCGCCACGTGCGCGGCCACCAGCCGCGCCGGCCGCACCTCCGACGTCGGCGGCACCTCCACGGGGCGCGCCGGGCCGAGCGGCCCCGGTGAGCCGACTAGGCCGGTTGGGCCGGCCCGGCCCTGTGGGTCTGCCCAGCCCTGTGGGTCTGCCCAGCCCTGTGGGTCTGGGGCCGCGGCCCGCGCGGCGCGCGGCAGGGCCACGATCGCGGCCGCGGCCAGCGGGGCCTGAACGTAGAAGATCGCCCGCCAGCTGAAAACCTCGGTCAGCAGGCCGCCCGCGGCGGGGCCGAGCGCCGACCCGACCGCGGCCGCCGCCGACCAGGCCGCGAGGCCCGCCTGGTCCGAGCCGGCGAGCCGCGCGAGCAGCGGGAGCGAGCCGGCAAGCAGCAGCGCCGCCCCAGCCCCCTGGATGACGCGCAACCAGGTCAGTGACCCGAGCGAGCCAGCCGTGGCGCACCCCAGGGACGCGAGGAGGAAGACGACCAGGCCCAGGGCGGTCAGAACCAGCCAGCCGCGCCTGCGCACGAGCAGCAGGACGGGTACCACCGCGAGCACGATCGCGACGTTGTAACCAGTTACCACCCACGAGACCGCGGACACGGTCGAGTCATATTCGGCGAGCAGCTCTGGTGCGGCGAGCACCACGATCGAGGCATCCGCGAAGGCGACCGCCACAGCGAGCGCCAGCAACCAGCCAGCCAGCGGCAGCGCCGCCCCACCGGCACCGCCGCGCGGCGGCCGCGTCATGCGTCCAGGCCAGGGAACCGAGACCAGGCGGCCGCGTGGCGAGCCCACGCCCGCGGCCCGCGACCGGTGGTGACCATCGCCCGTCGACGTGGGCCCGCGGACGCCGTCCGGTCCGGGGGAACGGTGACGGCCGCGAGGGTCACGGCCGGCGCCCCGCCTGCGGACAGGGCACGGACTGCGCGCGTACGCCGCGCGGGGCCGTCGTCGGTGGTCACGGGAACCAGCGTCCCCGCCGTCGGCGTCCCGGTCACTGGTGCTGACCCGAGATGTCGCCCTGTTAACACCCGTAACACCCGCGGGGCGCGTTGTGGTCGACATCGTCAGGATGTGCCTACCGGACTGACCCACGCCCGCCCGGCGGCGGCCAAAGGATGGGAGACGGACATGCCCGACCCGGGTCGAGGACGACGCGGCAGCCGTGCCGCCGGCCGCCGGCGGGGTCATCGATGATCCAGCCATACGACACCGCGTTCGCCGAGCTGCTGACGGACAGCTATCAGCGGGTCGTCGGCACGCCGATGCCGCGGGCCGCGGGCCCCGCCGGGCTGGCCACCGCGCGCTGGCTCCATGACGACGCCCCGTTCGGGGTGCTGGCGCACGACGGCGCGGCCGACCCGCTGTTCGTGTACGCGAACGCCACGGCCCAGCGGCTCTTCGAGTACGGCTGGGACGAGATCGTCGGCCTGCCGTCGCGGCTGTCCGCCGCCGAGGCCGACCGCGACGAGCGGGCAGCGCTGATGAGCGATGTCCTGCTGCGGGGATACACAAACGACTACCGCGGCCTGCGCGTCGCCCGGTCTGGGCGCCGCTTCTGGATCGAGGACGCGACGGTCTGGAATCTCGTGGATCGCCATGGCGAGTTCCAGGGGCAGGCCGCGCTGATCCGCGCCTGGTCTGACGCCTGACGAGACCCGGAACCGGCTTCCTGGCGGGTCCGGCGCGACGGGCTCCGCGACGGGCGTCGATCGTCGGCCGCCAGGCGCCGGCGGGTCGGCCTCCGAGCTCGCCGGGCGGCCGGTGTCAGAACTGCAGGGCGGTGGCGAGGTCGTGACCGATCCGTCCGACCACCGCGAGATCGAGCCGGTAGTGCGCGTAGCGGCCGCTGCGCTCCACCCGCGCCAGTCCCAGGTCGCGCAGGACCCGCAGGTGGCGGGAGACCTGCGGGCGGGTCATCCCCCAGCCGGTCCGCGAGGTCGGCGGTGGTCATCGCCTGGCGGGCGATCAGCCGGCACAGCCGCACCCGGCTCGGGTCGGTGAGCGCGAGCAGGCGGGCGGGCCAGGGTCACGCCCACCGCCGGGGCGTCGACCGGGAAGTGCGCGACGGGTGGCAGCCCGGGTTCGTTCTTCACCAGCAGGTGTGGCGCGCCGTACCGGGTCGGGATGAGCAGGACCGGCGCGCGCGCCGGGCTGATCACCACGTGGTGCACCTTGTCGAAGACGACCCGCGCGGGGCCGCCCACGCCCGGCCCCGCGGAACATGTGAGGCGCGCGCTGGACGGGCTGAGCGAGACTAGTGCCGCCGCCGGGCCCTCGTCGGCGAGCAGGCGACGCACCCGGTGCGCGGCCCGGCTGAGGGCTGGTTCGGTCTCGGCCCACAGCGAGCCGAAGAAGACCTGGCGGCACAGGTCGAGAAAGCGCAGCACGTCGGCGCGCAGCAGCTCGGCGTCACGCAGCAGGTCGTCGGCGAGCGCGAGATGGGGCTCGGGCAGCGCGGCCGCGGTCTGGCGGAGGACGGCGGCCTGGCCGGTGTCGCCCAGCACCCGCCCGAACCGGCCGCCGCCACCTGCGGGGCGACACGTCGTCACGTGCGGTGAAGGTGAATTCGTCACGCGACGTCGATACTGCGGCCTCCGCCGCACGAATGACCTTCGGTTACCGCGACCACGGCAACCAGCCGTCCGGTCATCGCCACGCTCGTCGTCGTTCTGGTCCGCAACCACTACCGGCTGGACGGGGTCGTGTGTAGCCGCCTGTGTGGTCCGGCCGCCCGCCCAGATGAGGTATCGACGGAAGCCGCTAGCATCTCGGCGCATTCCCCAGTGATTCGACGGGCCCAGCCGTGAGGCGGTCCGGTGGGCAACCTGCCCGTCGGTCAGGACGTCGGTACTGGGAGACCTTCGAGCGGCGGGGACAGATGACGAACGACATCGGAATGGCGATGACCGAGCAGCGGCAGGTCCGTCACCTGGCCGGGCGGCCGCTACGGGTGGGACCGGCGTTCGCGCGTCTCGCGCGCCGGTCCGGCCAGGTGGTGCTGGCGGCGGGGGCGCTGGTGCTTCTGTCGGCGGGTGCCGCCTCGGCGGCAGCGCCGGTGGTCGAGGCCAAGAAGGAGCGCGACGCCTCCGACGTCACCATCGGCGCCGTCATCATCGTGGTCCTGCTCGTGCTGCTGTTCCTGATCTACCGCGTGATCCGCAGGCGCACGCGCGGCTGACCGAAACCGCCGTCGGCCCAACCGGGCCTTATACAGCCGCCGGCCGGCCGGGTGCTCGCGCATCCCGGCCGGCCGGTGGCTAGCCCAATGCCAGGGTCAGCCGGCGTTCCAGCGGGGCTGGCCGTGGTAGCCGGATTCGGTGGTCAGCTGGCGGGAGCCGGCGCCGAGGTTGTTCGGGTTCACCACGAAGATCTGGCGGTCGCCGTTGTCGGGGTTGACCTTGGTGAAGATCAGATCGTTGTTGGTGGCCCAGGCCGGGTCCTGGTTGTGGGCCTGGCCAGGGCTGTCGTTCGTGATCTGGGTGACCGTGCGGCTGCCGACGTCCATCACGAAGATCTGCTGGTTGTTCTCGTCGCCGGCGATCTGCCGCTTGAACGCGAGCCGCTTGCCGTCCGGCGACCACACCGAGTCGGCGTCGACGTCGGGCGACCGCCCCTCGTCCTGGGCCTTGAGGAACTGGACCTTGTTGAGCGGCTGTGGCTTCGCGTCCACGAAGTCGGAGACCACGACCAGGAAGCCGCCGTCGCCGCCGGTGTTGTTCGACCAGTAGGCGATCTGCTCGCCGACCGGCGAGTACGAGGGGTCGGACGCCTGCGGCTCGGTGTTCAGCCGCCGGACCGTCGAGCCGTCCATCGCGACGAGGTAGAGACCGGCCTTCGACTGGCCGTCCACGGGCGGGCCGCTGGTCGACCGGATCACCAACGACCTGCCGTCCGGCGCGATCGAGGGACGGGAGTCCTCCGGAATCGTGAGCTGCTTCGCCGGCCCGGAAGTGAACAGCACGACCGGCTCGCCGCTGCCGTCGGCGGCCTTCGCCTTCAGAATGTTGCCACCGGCGCTCTTGTCGAGATAGAAGACCGTCTTCCGGTCCGGGCTGATCGCCGGAACCGTGAGGTCGTCCTGGTCGTTGGCGGCCACCGTCCTGACGTTGGACAGCAGGCCACCGGCCGCCGGCACCTGGGCACTGACGATCTGGTAGTGCGCCTCGCCGGGCTTCTTCTGCGTGAACACCAACGTGTCCAGCCCGAGCGGAGCGGCCGAGCGCGGCAGGAAGGCGGCCACGTCCCCGTTGCCGGCGCCGCCCTTGTCCTTGCCCAGAACGTTGGGCAGCACCGCCGCGAGGATCGCGATCACGATCACGGCGGCGGCGGCGCCGATGATGAGCGGGCGCCGGCTGCGCTTCTTCGCCGGCGGGGCGGGAGGCGGGGGCTGGCCATAGGTCGGGCCGGTGCCGACGGATGGGGCGCCTGCGGCCTGGGTGGCCACCTGCGTCGGGACGTAGTTCTCGTTGTAGCCGGGGCGGGTGGCGGCAAGGGTGGCGTAGTCGCCCTGGCCCGCACCACCGGTGGTGGACGGGACCGTGCCGGGCGCCGGGTTGGGCAGCCTCCAGTCGGCGAGCACGTTGGTCACCTGCTCGCCCTGGTCGGCGGTGTCACCCGTGTCGCCGAGGAGGCGGTCCATCAGCTGGCTCGCGTTCGGCCGCTCGTACGGGTTCTTGCGCATCGCGTCCCAGACGATCGGGTGCAGCCCGGGGTCGACGCCGTCGAGCCTCGGCTCCTCGTTCAGCGCCCGGAAGAGCAGCACCTGCGCGCTGCCCATGCCGAACGGGTAGTGACCGGTGGCCGCGAAGGTCACCAGGCCGCCCCAGGCCCAGATGTCGGCCTTCGAGGTGATCGCGTCGCCCCGGATCTGCTCCGGCGACATGAACGCCGGGGTGCCGAGCTGCTGGAGGTCTCCGGTCAAGCCGGCCCCCGAGTCCAGCGCCCGCGCGATGCCGAAGTCGATGACGCGCGGCCCGAACGGGGAAAGGACCACGTTCGACGGCTTGAGGTCGCGGTGCACGATGCCAGCGGCGTGGATGGCGCGCAGCGCGGCGGCGACGCCGACTGCGAGCTGCTCGAGGTTCGCGTCCGCCAGCGGGCCACCCCGGCCGACGAACGACTGCAGCGTCGGACCTTCGATGAACTCGGTGACCAGGTAGGGCTGCTCGGCCTCCGGGTCGAAGTCGAGCACCTCGGCGGTGCAGACCCGGGCGACCCGGCGCGCGGTCGCCGCCTCCTGTCGGAACCGGCTACGGAACTGCGCGTCGTCGGCTACGTCGGCGCGCACCACCTTGATGGCGACGAGCCGACCGAGCTCCGACCGTCCCAGGTAGACGGTTCCCATCCCGCCCTGGCCCAGCTTGCCCAGCAGCGTGTATGTGCCCAGCGTCCGCGGGTCGTTCTCACCCAGCGGTGTCGCGCGGCTGCTGACGTTCGCCTCTGACGACGCCATCGCCCACCTCTCTCCCCTAACGGACGCCGGCCACGCGACGGCCCAGAATGACAATCCCGTGCGGGCAGAATGCTACCGTCTGGCGATTTCCACCAATGGGCGGGAAACCAGGCCGGCGTAGTCGTGGCCGCGACAGCGGCGTAGGAAGGCCCGTCGGCGACGATCCGCGGGCGGTGCCGGCCGACGCTCCCGCGCCAGCCCGCGCCTGGCAGGCGGCACGATCCGTCCGCCAACCCGTGACACCGCGGGGCGGCACGAGCGGCCGCCGGCATCCGGGTAGCGCAGAATGTCCATTTTTTGACAGAACGTCTACCGTGACGTCGCGGTTTGCCCGCGCTCGGCGGTCCGATGGGCGGCGGGAAGGCCTCCGTCCGAGATCTCGGCACCAGCCCACGCGGGGCGTCCCGGGTCCCGCCGGATCGGCGATGCCCGGGGCTCCTGCCGGAGGCCCGCGATTGCCGGGAGGCCAGCGATCCGCCGCTCGCCGCCCGAGTGGCGGAGTGGCGGAGCCTACGGATCGGCACCTTGCCGGGCACCGGCGCGGATCAGCACCGCACAGCGGTCGGCCCCGCGCGGCGGCGGTCGGCGGTCGGGCGGCCGCGACCACGCGCTTGCACGAGAGCCAAAGGCCCCCACCGATCCGCCGCTCGGCCACCTGGCGACACCGAACCCGTGGGCCTGTGCCCGCGGGGCAAGGGCAGACCGGTGGGGGAAGGCTGGACCGCCGGCCGCTATCCCGAACTGACGCCCCCCGCGTGCCGGTTCTGGGTGACGGTCCAGCCAGTACCAGCACACCGCATCCCGGCCGCGCGGACCTCGTATCTTTACGGGTTTCCGAGTATTCCTCGAAAGGTTGGCCTGACGGCCGCTCTCACCGGCCTCCGGCGTGCGTGCCCCGGCGCCGCGCGGCGCGGCCCGACGCGCTGGCCGGGGGTTTCCCATCCCACCGCTGGTGACGTGCTCCGTACGGTGGCGTGCCGCGGCCCGCTCGCGTGGCGCCACAATACGTGTTTGCACAGCGCGAAGAAACAGCCTCGGGCCGTGCCGGAGCCCGTGGACCGTCCTTTGTGCCGCGGGTGGGTCCCTTGACCGGCCTTTGTCGCCCACGTAGCGTCCGCTGCCAATCCCAAGTCCACGGCGCGGAAAGGCATATGCCATGGCAGTTCTTGACAGCACGAGCACCCCGCCCGCGATCCACGTCGGCGCCGGCGACCTGCCCTTCGTCGAGATCGGCGGCGGGAACAAGCTCAAGGTGATCCAGGTCCGCGCCGGCGAGAGCTTATGGATCGTGGAGAACATCTTCCAGGCCGGCTACGAGGTCGCGACCCACCGGCACACCGGTCCGGTGTATGGCTACACCATCTCCGGCGCCTGGAAGTACAAGGAGTACGACTATGTGAACCGTGCCGGGTCTTTCCTCTACGAACCCGCGGGTTCCGTGCACACCCTGATGTGCGTCGAGGACGGCACCCAGGCCTGGTTCCAGATGTATGGCAGCAACCTCAATCTGGGGCCGGACGGGCAGGTCGAGTCGGTGACCGACGGCCCATCGGCGCTTGCCGCCTACGTGGCGCTCTGCGAGGCGCAGGGCTTCGGCCGCCCGAACGTCCTCGTCGGCTGATCGCCATGACGACCAGCGCTCTCGTCGACCTCTACGACCCGGACACCTACCTCGCCGGCCCGCCGCACGAGGCGTTCGCCGCGCTGCGGCGCGCGTCGCCCGTCCACTGGCAGGAAGTGCCGACGGGCCCTGCCGCCCCTGGCTACTGGGCGGTGCTCGGCTATGCCGAGGTCGAACACGTGCTGTGCGCACCTGAGCTGTTCAGCTCGGAGGAGGGCGGTGTCGTGCTCGACGACCTGCCACCCGACCGACTCGCCCAGATGCGGGGCATGCTGCTGGCGATGGACCCGCCGCGGCATCGGGACTACCGCCGCCCGCTCGCGCACCGGTTCACCCACCGCGCGGTCGCCATGCTCGAAGGGCGGGTGCGGGACGCCTCCCGGGTGATCATGCGGGAGGCCGCCGAGCGCGGCCGGTCCGGCGGCGAGGTCGAGTTCGTCAGCGAGGTCGCCGGCCAGCTGCCCACCCGCGTCGTCGGTGAGCTGATGGGCCTGCCCCGCGAGGACTGGGACTACGTCCATCGGCTGGCCGAAGCCCTCAACCGCGGCCAGGACGCCGGCGACGCGGACCGAGCCGGCGTCGAGGGAGGCGAAGGGGACAAGGGCGGTATGGACGGCGTCGGACCGAGCCGCGGTGGGCCGGGCGGGAGCGAGCCGGGCGGGGGCGGCGCCGAGGGCGCGGCGGCACCCACCGTCGAGATGGCGATGTACGCCGCCGGGTTCGCCGCCCGCCGGCGCGCGCAGCCGCCCCGCGACGACCTGACCGGACTGCTGCTGGCCGGCGACTTCGGCGGCCGGACGATGTCGGACCTCGACTACGGCAGCTTCTTCGTCCAGCTCGTCACCGCCGGCAACGACACCACCCAGACGATGCTGTCCTCCGGGCTGCTCGCCCTGCTCACCCACCCCGACCAGCTCGCCGGCCTGCGGGCCGACCCGTCGCTCGCTCCGGGCGCGGTCGAGGAGATCCTGCGCTGGGCGAACCCGCTGCACTACTTCCGGCGAACGGCGGCCGCCGACGCCGGGGTCGGCGGCGTCCGGATGCGGGCGGGTGACCGGCTCGCCACCTACTTCACCGCCGCCAACCGGGACGAGACGGTCTTCGAGGACCCGGACCGGTTCGACATTCGCCGCTCCCCCAACCGGCATCTGTCGTTCGGCAAGGGCGAGCACTTCTGCCTCGGCGCCCACCTGGCCCGCCTCGAGGGGCGGGTGTTCCTCGAGGAGCTGCTCTCCTCGTTCGCCAAGATCGAGCTGGCCGGCACGCCCACACGGGTCCGTTCCAACCTGAACAACGGACTGAAGTCGCTCCCGGTCCGGCTCACCCCGGCGTAGGCGTCCCGCGGCCGCGGCCGGGGCATCGGCTCGCGGGAACAGGCGTCACGAAACGCCGACGGCGGCGGACCGCCCTCCAGGAGGAGGGGCCGTCCGCCGCCGCCAGCGGTGAAGACCAGGGTTAGGTGGTTGCCGGTGCCTTGCGCTTCTTGCTCCTCTTCGGGTCCAGCCGACGCAGGAGCCACGACGTGATGCCGATGAACACGACGCTGACGAACAGGCCGAGGGCGATGTCGGTCACGTACTGCTTCTTTGTGTGGTAGAACAGCGCGTCCGGCTCCGGCGCGCGCGGGTTGACCGGCACGAGGCTGTTCGGCACGACCTGGCCGTTCTTCGTCTCCGGTCGTTTCTCCCCGGCACGGGTGATCTTGTTGAAGTCCGCGTCCGCGGCCATGGCCGCGAAGCCCCACCGGGCCGGAGAGATGACGGCGACCTGCTGCAGGCCGGGCTTGCCGGACACCGGCACGATGCCCGCGCTGAACACCAGCTGGATCATGGTGACGATCACCAGCAGCGGCATCGTCTTGTCGGCGTTGTCCACCAGCGCGGAGATCGTCAGTCCGATCATGCCGGAGGCGAAGCCCACCACGAACACCGCGAGCATGCATTCCAGCAGTGAGTTGCCGAGGAGCAACGGGTCTGGTGGCGTCCGGCCTGCGAGCGCGATGACCGTGAACGGGATCGACTGCAGAACCGTGATGACGATCAGGACGAGGACCTTGGAACCCACGTACGCGGACCTCGACAGACCGATCGCCCGTTCTCGGCGGAAGATCTCGCGTTCCTTGACGATCTCGCGGACCGAGTTCGACATGCCCATGAAGCAGGCACACAGCACCATGATCAGGAAGATCGTGGGCGCGTCGGAGTTCGGTGAGAACTTGTCGCCGGTATCAGCGAAGCCACCGCCGATGGCTCTGGGGATCACGCCGAGCACGAACGGGAACGCGATCGCCAGCCGCAGGTAGCCCTTGTCGGACGCGATGACGGCGAATGTTCGCCGGCTCAGCGTCACCAGCTGCTTCCCGACCGACTGCTGCCGGATGCTGGGCAGCTCCTCCGGCGCCGGCCGCGCCGACGGCGCGGTCACCGCCGACGGGACGTAGTGCCGCGACTGGCGGAACTTCGCCGCCGACTCGGGGCCCGGCGTCGCCTCCAGCCCGCGGAAGACCCGGGGGTAGTTGCTCTCGCCGAAGAACGTCAGCGCGTCCCCCGGCGGGCCGAAGTAGGCGACGTAGCCGCCGGGAGCAAGGACCAGGACGTAGTCACACAGGTCAAGCTGCAGCACGGAGTGCGTGACGACGATGACCGTGCGGCCGTCGTCGGCGAGCGTGCGCAGCGACTCCATGACGTTGAGGTCCATGCCCGGGTCGAGACCGGAGGTCGGCTCGTCCAAGTACAGCAACGTCGGGCGGGTGAGCAGCTCGAGCGCGACCGAGGTCCGCTTGCGCTGACCGCCGGAAAGCCGGGAGACGACCGTGTTCGCGTGCTGGGTGAGGCCGAGCTCCCCGAGCACCTCGTCGATCCGGGCGGAACGCTCCTTCGGCGTGACGTCCGGCGGGAAGCGCAGCTCGGCGCCCAGTTCGAGCGCCTTCCGCACGGTCAGCGAGGTGTGCAGGATGTCGTCCTGCGGCACGTAGCCGATCCGGCGGCGCAGCTCGTCGTACTCGTCGTACAGGTCCCGGCCGGCGTAGCGGACCGTGCCCTTGTCCGCCGGGCGGAAGCCGGTGAGCGCGTTGAGCAGCGTCGACTTGCCGGCGCCCGACGGGCCGACGACGCCGAGCAGCGCCCGCCCGGGCAGTCGGAACGTCATGTCGTGCATGAGCTGCTTACCGCCGCCGGGCGCCCACACGTTGAGGTCGTCGGCCTCGAAGCTGACGTCGCCGGAGTCGACGTACTCGACGAGCAGGTTGCCCTCGAGCTGGAAGACGTGGTGCCCGACGGCGATGACCTCGCCCTGGCGGACCGGGCCGCGGTTCACGCGGCGGCCGTTGAGGAACGAGCCGTTCGCCGAGTCGAGGTCGACGAGCTCGACGTTGCCGCCCCGGACGGACAGCTGGGCGTGGTGGCGGGAGGCGAGCAGGTCGGTGATGACGATGTCGTTGTCGCGGCCGCGGCCAATCGTCATCGTGCCCTGGCGCAGCGGGTAGGTCTTGCTGCGCTCGTGCTCGCGGTCAAGCCGGGTGTGCCCGCTCTGCTCCGCCTGGGCGTAGTCCGCCTCGGGGTAGCCGCCGGAGCGGGCGTCCTGGTAGTCGAAGTCGTCGCCTCGGGTCGGCCGGGTCGGCCGGTTGGCGCCGGGCGAACGCGGCGGGGTGTAGCCCGCCTGGTTCGGCAGCATGGTCTGCATGTCCGCGTCGCCGCCGTAGTCGTACGGCGACCGCTGCGACGGGAACTCGGTGAGGATGACGACCTCGGGACCGGTCGGCGTGCCCAGCCGGAACAGCGTCTCGCCGTGGACCTGGACGGTCTGCAGCATCCGCTGGCCGCCGAGCCAGGTGCCGTTGGAGCTCACGTCCCGCACGGCCCAGCCGTCGGGCGTCTCCTCGATCATGAGGTGCTGTCGGGACACCCGGCTGTCCGCGATCACATAGTCCGCGTTGCGGGCCCGGCCGATGATGAACCGTGGCTGCCCGGTCGGTACGACTACCTGGCCGGCCTCGCTGCTGATCCTTAGAACGGCCGTAGACACGTGTCTCCCCCTCCAAGACGGGACGCTGGCCGGGCTGCCCCGCCGAGCTCGTTCTGTCCACCAACCGTCTGCCCACCGGAGGCGGGCGCGCCCACGGCCCGGGAAACCCCGGGGACCCAGGACGGGTAGCTCGACGGCGTCACTACCAGACCAACCTCGTCACGAAACGACCGATCTTGTGGCAGATCGTAGCGTCGCACTCCGGGGCCCACCCAAGCCGGGTGACCGTGCGACCCGCTTGTCGGACATCTCATCCCCGGTATACCGGGAAACACAGACCTGTTGGCGCGCAACGACCGCGGCCGGCCACGCGCCGTGAGGCCAATGACCTCACCAACCACCATCCGGATTCCGCTCCTCCATGCCGGGCGACCGGTCCGACGAACGCTCCCCCGAGGGCCGCGCACGCGCTCCGACGACGGTACCGATCCGTGGACTGGCTATCCGGATCGGACCGGTTCGAGCATCCTCTCCTCGCGGCTGGTCGGCCCGGGTCTGTCGTTGACCTGACCTTGGTCCGTCGCCGGACCGACCCCGTGACCACGGCGAACCCCGTCCGCCGTCACGGACCGTCGCCAGGATCGGCCCCGCGGACATGGACAGGCCGCCGGATCAGGCTCCAGGGAGCAGCGCTACTTGGCGGACTGGGCGGGCAGCACGACGTCCTTGGCCGTGGCCGACACCGACAGGCCGGTCGCCGTCGTGCCGGCGCTGACGATGGTCAGGTCGAACGGCAGGTTGTCCGGCAGCGGCAACGGGACCGGGATGGACGCGTTGGACACCAGGTCACCGAGGTCGGGAGTGCTGAGGCCGTTCACCGAGCCGCTGACCTCCGACGGGGTGATCTTGAGCTGGTTGTTCGCCACAGTGAAGGACCCGACGCCGGTCAGCGTTACGTCGACCTTTGTCCCGACGACGGGAATCGTGGTCTGGTCCTGGCCGGTGATCTGTACCTTCTTGCCGCCGTCGGCCGGGGCGAGCTGCCAGTGGAAGGGCTTGTCCTTGAGGAAGGCGTTGATCTCGTCGTAGTTGATCCGCACGGTCGCCTCGACGTTGTCGACCGGGACCTTGCCGACGTTGTTCGAGATCGCGTCACCGAGCGGGACGTGCGCGCCCTTCAGGTGCGCGTCGACGCCGGCGATCTTCGGCCCGTCCGCGGTGGTCGGGATGTTCTCCAGCGTGACGCCGATGTCCTTGAACTTGCCGAACAGGATCTGGGTGAGGAACGGGAAGCCGCCAAGGCTGACCTTGCGCACGATCGGCGGCTGCTGCCCCTCCTTCATGTTCTGGGCCACGGCCACCTCGACCTGCTTGCGCATCTGGCCCACCGCGATGTGCGCGACGACGCGGTCGAGCGGGATCGCCAGGATCAGCAGCAGAACGACCACGATGAGCGCGATCAGCCGCCCGCGCCTGCGCCGCTTCTTCGGTGGCTTCTCCCCGGCCGCGCCGCCGCCAGGCACCGGCGGGCCGCCGGTGCCTGACCCGGCCGCCGGCAGACCGCCCGTGCCGTCACGCCAGCCGCCGCCGTCCGCCCGGGCGGCCTGCCAGCCTACCGCGGGGACCGGGGAGTAGGGCTCGCTGTGCTCGGTGACGGCCGCGGGGTCGACGTACTCGTCCTCGTCGTCGAGCTGGCCGTAGCCCAGCTGCTCCGTCGGCTTGCTGACCCCACTTCCCTGGCCCGGCGTCCTGGCGCCGGCGCCCCCGCCGGAGCCGACCCGGCCGATGTACTCGGTGGGTCGCTCCCCGCCTGGGCGTTCCTGGGGCCTGGGCGTGCCACCGGACGCCGGCGGCTGGGTGCGGCGGGTCGGCGGGACCGGCGACGGGAACTCACCGGGACGCGGAGTCGGGTACCGCTCGACGGGGATGCCGGGCTGCGAGGTGTAACCGGTGCTGCCCGGTCCGCCGGCGTCGCGGCGCGACCGTGCCGTCTCGTCGGCACCGGCGCCGCCGGAAGCCGGCTTGAACCAGTCCGCCGGCGGCGGCGGGCCGGCCGGCCGGAAGGACTCCGGGGGCGGCGGCGGTGCGCTCGGCGCGCCGGGGCGGTTCGGGCCCCTGCGCCCACGCCTGTCCGCGGAGTCGCGTCGGACCCGGGCGACCTCGCCGGGTTCGTACGCCTCGTCGTCTGTTGGGTTGTTCACGGGGTCATCTCCCATCAGGGCCGCGCCGACCCACGCGCGCGAGGACTTCCCCACCCCGTCGGCTCATCCACCGGATGGTCGCACGTCCAGACCCTCCCTGGAGCGCCGAGGGGGTGATCGTTGCCACGGTGCGGGTGTCCAGTTTCCGACGTTTCCCAGCGTCACGACGCCGCCGCCGTCCGCGAGGTGACGTCCGCTCCCGAGGACAGGCGGAAGCGGGCGCCCCGCGGGCCGTGAACGGCCCGTGGCCCATGGATCGCGCCCCACGGGCCATATCGCCCGGCCACGGATCGCGCCCGCGGCCCGCGGGGGCAACCGGCGAGCGGCGGCCCCAGGAGCTCGAGGCGGCCCGTCAGACCTCGAGCGGCAGCGTGGCGGCGGACCGGCGGGGGCCGGGCGGGGCGAGACGGAAGACCGCGCCGCGCGGTGACGCGTACGCCTGCCAGAAGTGGTCGGCGACCACCTCCGGGCGTAGCGGGCCGCCGGGCCCGACCTTGCCGTCGAGGACGACGGTGCGCATCCGGACACCCTGGTCGGCGAGCGCCGGGCCCACGGCGGCGGCGAGCGCCGCGAGCCCCGCCTTGCCGATCGCGAGCGCGAACCGCCCGGCGGGCGGCTCGGTGCGGCTGCCGGCCACGGTCACCAGGATCGTCGCGCCGACCCGGTCGACCAGCAGCGGCGCGGCGGCCTGGACCGCGGTGAGGGCACCGGTGACATTGACGGCGAGCGTCTGGTTGAGGACGTCGGCGGGGACGGAGAGCGCGCTGCCGCGGATAGAGAGCTTGGCGTTGTAGACGAGCACGGTCAGGCCGCCGAGATCCGCGGCGAGCCTTTCCAGCGCCGCGGCCAGGCCTGTGGCGTCGGTGACGTCGGCGACCGCGCCGCGCATGGTGAGCCCGGCGCTGGCGAGCTCCCCGGCCACCCGGTCGAGCGTGTCCGCGGAACGGGCCACCACGCCGAGCCGGAAGCCCTCTCGCCCGAACCGGGCGAGCAGCTGGGTACCGAACGCGGCGCCGGGCCCGACGACCACCAGCCCGCGCGTCACGGGCACGGACGCCGGCACCGGCCCGGGCGCGACCGCGCCCGTGACCGTCGCCGCGGCCGGCGTGTCCGGTGGCATAGGTCCATCTTGGACCGTCCCCGCGTCACCACACGACCAAGGCGCCGAAAATTTGTTCGAACTACCCGCTAGAGGGCCAAAGGGGGTGCGAAAATCCTCCTCCTTCGCACCCCCGGAGGCCTCCGTCCCCAGAAGCACTAGTGGCCGGCGAGCTCCCGGGCCCTGCGGGTGCGGTCGAGCTCAGCCTGGGCGCGCAGCGGAGCCGACTTCCGGTAGTAGTAGATGATCGGCGGGAAGACGATCAGCGGCGGGATCGCCATCAACAGCCCGAAGATCACCACTGCCCCGATTACCACTGCGCACCCCTCTCGCGCCCCCACCCACGGGGGAAAATCCTCAAGGCCCGCCTCGGTCACACCGGGTCCCACCGTCGGAGGTCTCACCGTCGGTTCTACCGAATGTCGTAGGCGACGTCGTCAGCCTATCGATTCCGCCGGGGTCCCTGCCGGATTGGTGGAGCTTGCGGAGCCCGGGGTCCCTGTTCGATCGGCGGAGCCGATCGGAGAGGTCTGCTGGGAGGTCCGCGACGCGCCGAGCCCCTCCGCCGCCGGCCGTTGGGCGGACGCGGTCCGTTCGGGGACGAGCACGCCGGGGTTGAGGATGCCGGCGGGGTCGAGCGTCTGCTTGACGGCGCGCAGCACGGCGACGCCGACGTCGCCGATCTCGGCGCCGAGCCAGGGGCGATGGTCGGTGCCGACAGCGTGGTGGTGGGTGATCGTCCCGCCGGCGGCTACGATCGCGTCGCTCGCGGCCGCCTTCGCCGTGGCCCACAGGCCCACGCGGTCGTCGCTGTGGCCGGCGACCAGCGTGAAGTACAGCGACGCGCCGGTCGGGTACAGATGCGAGACATGGCAGAGGACCACCGCCGGCACCCCGGCTGCGGCGTAGACCTCGGCGAGGGCGCCGCGCACGCCCGCGTACAGGCCCGAAAGCCCCGACCAGAAGGTCGCCGTCTCCAGCGTCTCCGCGAACATGCCGGCGTCGAGCAGCGCGTCGCGCAGCCGGGGGCCGTGGAACCGTCCGCGCACCCAGTCGTCGCCGACCTCGGTGCCCAGCGGGCGCGCGGCGCGGGCGCTCAACAGCTCGGCGAGATCCGCGGCCTGCCGGCGCACCCGCTCGGGCTCCCCCTCGTACCCGAGCACGACGTAGCATCCGGAACCCCCGTCGGCGCCGTCCGCGCCCTCGCCGGTCGGCTCGCCGGCGCCGTGCGGGGTGGCGGCGCCCGCGGCCGTCTCCAGCTCGTCGGAGAGCCGGGCGACCGCCGGGAGCAGGTCGCGCTGGGCCAGCTCGCGCATCAAGTCGAGGCCGGCGGCGAACGTGTCGACCCGCCAGCCCTCGTAGCGGCGCCGCGCCGGCAGCGGGCGCACCCGCACCCGCACCTCGGTGATCACCCCGAACGCGCCCTCCGAGCCGAGCACCAGCTGGCGCAGATCAGGGCCGGCCGCGGAGGCCGGCGCCCGGCCAAGCTCCCAGCCACCGAGCGGCGTCGCCACCCGCAGCCCGACGACGACCGCGTCGAACCGGCCGTAGCCGCTGGACGCCTGTCCGCTGGAGCGGGTCGCGGCGAAGCCACCAATGGTCGCGTACTCCCAGGACTGCGGCACATGGCCGATGGTCAGGCCGTGCTCGGCGAGCAGCGCCTCGGCCGCGGGGCCACGCAGCCCCGGCTCCAGCGTGGCGGTGAGCGAGGCCCGGTCGACGTCGAGCAGCCGGTTCATCCGGCGCAGGTCGAGCGCGACGACGGCGGCGAAGCCGGCCCTCCTCGGCGCGAGACCGCCGACCACGGAGGTACCGCCGCCGAACGGCACGACGGCGACGCGATGCTCGGCGCAGGCGGCGAGCAGCGCGGCGACCTCGTCGTGGCTGGCCGGCGTCAGCACCGCGTCCGGGGCGGCGGAGGCATCGCCGGCGCGCAGCGCGAGCAGGTCGGTCGTGGAGCGCCCCCGGCAGTGCCGGATCCGGATCTCCCGGTCGTCGCGGACGTGCTCGGCGCCGACGATGGCGGCCAGGTCGCCGCGCGCGGGCCCGGGCAGCCCGGACGGCGGGAGCTCGACGGCGCCGAGATCCACCGGCGGGCTCGGCCGTTCGGCGAAGCCAAGCCCATCGACGAGCAGCGCCCGGACCGCGCCGGGCAGTTCCACCCGCTCGTCGGGGCTCCCCCACCCCCACCACGCCAGGTCGCCGGCGTCATCGGCCTGCTCGGGGCCGCCTGAAGGGGGTGAGGCCTGGCGCTGGCGGAGGCTGTCCGGCGGATTCCGCGACTCGGTCACCCCAACAACTCTGCTCCCCCGGCCCCCGCTGGCAACCCGCCGCGCCAGGCCGCCCGGTGGGGTGGCCGCGGTCGTGTGGCAAGGGTCACCACCACCGCCTTCATCCGTATGGCCCCGATTAGCGGACCTGCGTCGTTGGAAGGGCGGGGTCGTTGGGAGGGTCGGGGTGGACGCTGCCCGGCCGACCACGCACGCTGGTGTCGCGAGGCCGCACCCCGACGCCACACCCAACGCCAGGCGCGGCAGAGGGAGGACGCGATGAACGGGGCCATCCCCATCTCGACACCCGCGCCGGGTGGGTCGCTGTCGCCGGCGCGCCGCGAGCGCGAGCTGGCCCGCCTGGCCGGCGGCGAGATCGTCGACCTGCTGGTGGTCGGCGGCGGGGTGACCGGTGCGGGCGTCGCCCTCGACGCGGCGAGCCGGGGGCTGTCGGTGGCGCTCGTCGAGGCGCGCGACCTCGCCTGGGGCACCAGCCGGTGGAGCTCGAAGCTGGTCCACGGCGGGCTGCGCTACCTCGCCAGCGGCGACCTGGGGCTGGCGATGGAGAGCGCCACCGAACGGGACATCCTGTTGCGACGGACCGCGCCGCACCTGGTCCACCCAGTACCGATCATGGTGCCGCTGACGCCGGCCGTGCGGCGTACCGACGCGGTGGCGATGACCGCGGGCCTGCGGGTCGCCGACGGGCTGCGCCGCGCCGCGCGCACCCCCAGCGGCACGCTGCCGCCGCCGCGGCGGCTCACGGCCGTCGAGGCGCACCAGCTCGCCCCGACGCTGCGCGAGACGGGGCTGCGCGGCGGGCTGCTCTACTGGGACGGCCAGCTGGTCGACGACGCGCGCCTCGTCGTCGCGATCGCCCGCACCGCCGCGGCCTACGGCGCACGAGTCCTCACCCGGCTGCGGGCGCGCACGCTCGACGGCACCGGGGCGCTCGTCGAGGACACCCTGACCGGCTCGACGTTCTCGCTGCGGGCCCGCGCGGTCGTGAACGCGACGGGGGTGTGGGCGCCGACGCTCGCGCCCGAGGTGCGGCTGCGCCCGAGCCGGGGCACCCACCTGGTGGTCGCCGCGGGCGCGTTCGGGGGCACCCGCACCGCGCTGACGGTGCCGATGCCCGGCCAGCGCAACCGCTACGCGCTGGTGCTGCCGCAGGACGACGACCGGGTCTACGTGGGCCTGACCGACGTCCCGGCGGACACGGTGGAGGACGTGCCGCGGCCGACCGCCGCCGAGGTCGAGGAGCTGCTCGGCATCGTCTCCGGGGTGCTGGACGCTCCGCTGGACCGGGCCGACATGCTCGGCACGTTCGCCGGGCTGCGCCCGCTCCTCGACGTCGCGGACACCGCCGGCGCCACGGGCCGGACCGCCGCGTCCCTGGTTCACTCCGTCACTCACCCGCTACGCGGCCGTGCTCCTTCAGCAAACGCCCGCTCCGCTCCCGCGCTCCCGCGCTCACCACGCAGCGCGGACCTGTCCCGCCGGCACGCCGTGCTCGTCGGCCCCGGTGGCGTCGTCACCGTCGTCGGCGGCAAGCTGACCACGTATCGCCGGATGGCCCGCGACGCGGTGGATCTCGCGGTCGCGCACGCCGGTCTCGCCGCCGGGGCCTGCCGCACCGCCCGGCTGCCGCTGGTCGGCGCGGCGCCGCGCGCCCAGCTCGCCGCCGTCGACGCGCCGCGGCGGCTGGTCGAGCGGTACGGCACCGAGGCACCGGCCGTGCTCGCCGAGGCGGGCGGCGATCCGGATCTGCTCGCGCCCGTCGCCGCGGGCATGTCCGTCACGGGGGCCGAGCTGCTGTTCGCACTGCGGCACGAGGGGGCGCTCGATGTCGACGACCTTCTCGACCGGCGCACCCGGATCGGCCTGGTGGCGGCGGACCGTGCCGCCGCCGCGCCGCGCGCGGCCCGCCTCGTCGACCTCGTCGCCGGCGACCGGGTATAGGGCTGTCCCGCGACGGACGCTCCGCGCCCGCCGCCGGGCGCAGCCTGTCGGGCGCGGAGCGCCCTCCCCACGTGGTTTCGGGCCCTGGCATATGACGGTGGTCGGGCTGCAGCCGGGCTGACGAGGAGGCTGGGGTGGTGCTGCGCTGAGGCGCCGTCACTAGCTGTGGCTGAGTGCCGCAGTCAGGCTCAGGAACGCCCAGGTTGAGGAGGCGGCCGGGATGATGCTGTGCTGGGTGCGCCATTGTTAGATGGACTGCTTCAAGCGGTGCGGGTCGGGGGCGGCCAGGCCAGCTCGACGATCGTGTTGCCCTCGTCCAGTTCGACCTGGGTGACCAGCTCGCAGGTCCACGGCCAATGTGTGCCGTCCGGCGCGACCGCCTCGTTCGGCGCCGCCTCGTCCAGGGACGCCTCGTCTGAGGCCGCCTCGTCGTCGAGGACGGCTACGCCGGTGACGGCGGCCGGGCTGTCGGCGGCCATCTGGCCGTCCGGGCCCGCGGAGCGGCTCCGGGTGGCGCCGCCGCCGGGGGTGGCGGTGAGGCTGGAGACCGCGGGGTAGGAGATGTAGCCCTCGCCGGTGCCGCCCGCGCACAGCAGGGTCACCGTCACCCGGCCGGACGGCGCCACCCGCAGGGTCTCGCTCAGCAGGTCGACGAGCTCGTCACGGACCTCGCGGGGAATGTCGGCGAACTCGCCGTCGACCTGGAGGGTGACGGTCGCGCCGCGCGCCTCGGCCGCGTCGATCGCCGTCTCCAGCTCGGCGAGCGGGCCGGCGCGCCCGCCGGAGCCGGACAGCATCCGGCGCAGCGCCCTGGCCCGGTTCGCGCAGAGCCGGCGGACCTGCTCGTCGCGCGGGTCGGCCGAGCCGTCCGCGACGGCACGCAGCAGCGGGAGCACGTCCCGGTTGAGCCGGGCGAGCCGGCGGGCCCGGTCCCGGCGCACGACGGCGGCCGCGTCCTGGTGCGCGCCCAGCTCCGCGTCGAGGTGCGCCGCCCGCGTGGTCGCCTCGGCGGTCGCCCGCAGCACCGGCCCGGCGGTCGTCACCAGCAGCTGGATCGTGGAGATCCCGTAGAGGGTGCCCACCAGCCGCACCAGCTCCAGCGGAGCCGTGCCGATCCGGGGCAGGTCGACCGCCAGCGTCACCACGACCATCACCGCCACGGCCGCGGCCCACTGCCGCGCCGGCCGGGACACGGTGATCGTCAGCAGCAGCACCGTCGGTGCCAGTATCCCGGCCCAGTTGTAGATCCTGATCACGTCGGAGCCGGAAATGATCGCCGCGCCGGCCAGGGTGACCGCGACGGTGAAGCCAAGGGTCGCCAGTGCCTCGACGCCGGTCAGCGCGCGCCGCCAGGTGACGGCGACGACCCGGAGCGCACCGCCGGCCACCACCGCCCACAGCAGGATCGACGCATACGGCGCGATAGGGGCGAGGACGTCCAGTGACGGCTGGGAGTGCGTGCGGAGGGCGACCGCGGGCAGCGCGAGCACCGCGACGCCGGCCAGCAGGGTGACGCCGACGGCGCGGCGGATCGCCCGTTCGTAGTCCCGGCGCAGGTCGGCGCCGTCGGCCGATCCGGCGACCGCGGGCCGCGCCGCCTGCCAGTCCAGCTCGACCCGGGTGCCCTGCCCGGGGGCGGACGCGATCCCGGCCCAGCCGCCGACGTCGGCCATCCGGCCGTGCACCGAGCCGGTGATCCCGAGGTGGGCCTCCTCCAAGCTGTCACCGCCGTCACCGGCTGATCTGGCCGGGCCCGCGCGTCCGGCACCGTCCGCCACGTCGACGGAAGCGGCGGAGCCAGCCAGGCCGGCGGAGACAATGGCAGGCGCAGGCGCAGGCGCAGGCGCAGGGGCGGAGACGGAGACGGAGACGCGTGTGAACGCGGGGTCGTAGCGGACGGCGTCGAAGCCGACGCCGTCGTCCTCGATCTCGATGCGCACCCCGTCGCGCCAGCGCACGACGCTGACGCGCGCCGCGCCGACGCCGGCATGCCGGCGGATGTTGGTCAATGCCTCGCGCATCGCCGCGGCGAGCGCGTTCACCACCTCCGCGGGCAGGAGCTCGACCACGCCCTCGGCCGGCTCAGAGTCGCGCGGCCGCTTCGCCCGCCGCGGCCACCGCCGATCGTCGACCCGGGTGAAGCTCACCGTCACGTCCAGGCCGTCGTCGACAGCCTCCTCGGCGACCGCGCGCACCTGACGCTCCATCTCGGCGTCCGCCGAGTCGTCGGGCGCGTCGGCGGCACCGCCGGCGCTGGCGAGCAGCTGCTCCACCTGTGCGACGACGCGGCCGCAGCGCGCCCTGGCCCGCGCGAGCGCCACATCGGCCGAGGCGGCGCCGGTGGTCTCGACGCCACCGCCGGCACCACCGCCCACACCGGCGAGGCCGACACCGCCCAGGCCGACACCGCCCAGGCCGACACCGCCCAGGCCAATACCGGCGAGCATGTTCAGCACCGTGTCGTGTAGGAAACGCTCGCTCGTCCTCGCCGACCTCGCGCGCGCCCCGGCGACCAGCTCGGCGCCCGACCGCGCGCCGACCGCGTCCAGCCAGGCGTCCGCCCCCAGCGCCACCCGGCGTATCCGGACCACCCCCTGGCGCAGCGCGAGCCCGATGAACAGCAGCAGCCCGGTGGAGGTGAGAACCTGCGGCCGGTGGTCATGGGCCGGGATGAAGTGGGCGCAGGCGAGGACCAGGATCACCACCAGCGAGAAGCGGGTGCGCAGCGCGCAGGCCGCGCTCAGCGCGGCGAACACGACGGTGAGACAGACCCACGAGCTGGGGTCACCGAGCGAGGCCGAGGCCACCGTCCACGGCGCCGTCAGCCCGACGGCGATCCCGACGGCGACATCGACAAGGACGAGTGCCCGCGGCAGCGCCCGCCGGGACGTGATCGCGATGTAGACCAGGCTCCAGGCCACCACGAGGGCGGGGCCGACCAGAGCGGCCGGATGCTGGCCGTACCAGTCACGCCACCAGATCCAGACGTAGACGATGGTGAACCCCACGACCAGGCCGCGCAGCACGGCCAGACCGCGGAAGAACACCGCGGAAAATGTGTCAAGAGCGCGGGCCGGCATTCGGCATTTCCCCCCACTGCCTGCAGAGCGGCGCAGTCCCGTGTCTTACTACGATGCCGCATCCACCGGGCGCGTGGGGTGTCCGCCACGGCGCTGTCGGTGCCGGCTCGTGTGCCGCCGCGGCCGGAGGCCCGCTACGCGGCGGGTATGTCGACGCGGCAGGTGAGCACGCGGGACTCCCGGGTCGCGCGGCGCTCGTCGTCCAGGAACGAGCGGGCGGTGCAGATGAACAGGGTGTGCCCGTCGGCGCCGCCCAGCGCGCAGGCGTACGCGGTCTCGACGCCCGTCGGCACCTCCTCGCGGACCTCGCCGCCCTCGCGCACCCGCAGCACCCGGTTGTGGAACGCGTCCGCGACCCAGATGGCACCCTCGGCGTCGGCGCAGATGCCGTCCGGGGCCGTGGGCCTGTCGTCGGCCGGCAGGCCGGGCGCCCGCAGCGCGCCGGAGCTGAGGTCGGCCCAGATCCGCTGGCCGGCCAGAGCCCCGTCCCCGGCGATGTCGAACGCGGTCAGCCGGTTTTCGAAGGTCTCGGCGACCACGAGCGTCCGCCCGCCGCCGGCGGCGGGGAGGATGACCGAGCCGTTCGGGAACATCAGGTCCTTGGCCGCGACGCTGGTGGTGCCGTCCGGGTCGACGCGCACGAGCACGGTCGGACGGGGCGTCTCGCCGGCCATCAGGTCGAAACCGAAGTTCCCGGCATAGGCGCGGCCGTGCTCGTCGACCACCAGGTCGTTGAGGTGGCCGCCGCAGAACCCGGCCAGGTCGGCGTGCAGGGCGAGATCACCAGTCGGCTCCTGGCGCAGCAGGTGCCGGTCGAGCATCGAGACGACGAGCATCCGGCCGTCGGGCAGCCAGCCAAGCCCGGACGGCTGGCCCGGTACCTCGGCCACCACCTCGGCCGAGCCGCTGGCCGGGTCGACCGCGAGCACCTCGCCCAGGTAGAGGTCGGAAACCCACAGCCGGCCGGCATACCAGCGAGGGCCCTCCAGGAACGAACGGCCTTCGAGCAGCACCGAAACGTGGGTAGGGGTCACCCGGATCTCCATCCGTCGACGTGAGCGCAACGGCCCCGTCGCCAGCGTCGGCCGACGGATCCGACCCCACACCGTAACGGCCGCCGCCGTGGGGCTTCCGGTGCCCCTTCCGGGCCGAGGCTGACCGCCAGGCCGTACAGAGACGACACCGCCTACGCCTACAGCAGCACCGGCACCAGTCGAAAGAACTGCCCCGCCAACTGCGGCGGCGGCAACGAGTCGCCCCCGGATGGCGCCACGCCATCGGCTGTTTCGGCGAGGGCAGTCACCGGCAGTGGCCTCAACCAACCAGACCACCGCAGGAGGCAACAGTCATCCGCCCCGCCCCCGCGGCCGTAACGCAACGGCATTGCTCCTAGACGCGCTTGACTCTTATGTCTCGCCAGCCGATGATGAGATGTCCCAATATAGACTGAATATGGATATCTACGTTCGGAGCCGTCCTGCCACCGCCCAGCCGGACCCATAGACTTGGTGGCCGCCGTCATGCCGCACGTGTACCGGCACCGCGAGTTGCTGCCGTCAGCCGCGCCTGGTTCCCAGTCCGAGCCGGCCGGGTTTCGGGCGTCGTTGTGCTGGTCGCATCGGTCGCGTTGGTTGGCCTGATCGTCGGCGTACTGCCGCGTGTCGTGGACCCCTCCCCGGCGCGCTCGACCACTGGCGATGACCCTGCCCGTCTGGTCGACCCCTTCGTAGGCACCGCCCCGCAGCACCCTGATGTCATCCCGGGCGACGGGGTGGGAGGGGCCTTCCCTGGAGCCTCCGCCCCTTTCGGAATGCTGCAGTGGAGCCCGGACACGAGCGGACGATCGGCTTCCGGGTCGGGCGGTTACCGGTATGCCGACTCGACGATCGACGGGTTCAGCCTCACCCACCTGCATGGCACGGCCTGTCCCGCGGCCCAGGATCTAGCCATCATGCCAACGGCCAGCTTGCCGACTCAGCCGCCGACCGGCGCGGTTGACGAGCCCTCGCCGTGGGCTGCCGGGTTCTCCCACCACGACGAGTCCGCGACGCCCGGCCGCTACCAGGTCCGGATCGCCCCCTCGGGCGGAGGCGGTATCGACGTGGATCTGGCGGCTGGCGCCCGTACGGCCATCGGCCGTTTCTCCTATCCGGCGGGCAGCGAGGCAATGCTGACCTTCGACGCCGGGCGCCGCGCCGACGGCGCCCAGCGAGCGGACGTGCGCGTCGACGCCGCCACCGGCGCGGTCACCGGGTCCGTCACCAGCCGCACGTTCTGCCGCCAGCCGGCCGTAAGCACCCTGTACTTCGTCGCCCAACCAGATCGTCCGCCGACAACGGTGGGTACCTGGTCAGCTGGACACTGGTCATCAGCGCGGGACGCATCCGACGTGGGCGGTGCTACCGCGACATCTCGCTCCGCCTCCGCTGGTGCCTGGCTGCGCCTACCGCCTGCCGCGGACAATTCGGTGACCCTGCGTGTGGCAGTGTCCTATGTCAGCGTCGAGGGCGCCCGTGCCAACCTGACAGCCGAGTATCCCGCCGCCGTCGACACGGTAGCCCAGGCCACCCGGGCGGAATGGAACCGTCGGCTATCCGCTGTACAGGTCGCGTCGGCACCATTGTCCGACCTGCGCACGTTGTATACAGCGCTTTATCACGTCATGCTCGGCCCGGTCACCGTCAGCGACACCGACGGCCGCTATGTCGGATGGGACGGCTCCGCGGGACAGGCCACCGGATGGGTCGCTCGCAGCGGGATCGCCGGCTGGGACGCCTACCGCAGCACGTTCCCGCTGCTCGCGCTGCTCGCTCCCGACGTCGCCACCGACGCCGCACGGTCGCTGTTGGCCGCGGCGGCGCAGACCGGGTCAGTGCCCGGCTGGACCTTGGCGACCGGCGACGCCGGCATCATGCCGGGCGACGGCGGGACGGTTCTACTCGCTCAGGCCGTCGCGTTCGGGCTGCCGATCGACCCGGCGGCGGCGTTGACCGCCGCGCTGGACACGGCCGACCGACGTCCCTTCGCCGCGGAATACGCCCGGCTCGGGTTCGTACCCGCCCCACCCATCGGCCCGACGGACGCCGCGTCGATCACGCTCGAATACGCCCTCACCGACTTCGCCGTCGCCCAGCTGGCGTCCGCCGCCCAGCGGCCCGACCTCGCGGCCACCTTCACAACACGGTCAGCGCGCTGGCGTTCGGTCTGGGACCCGGACGCCGGGCTGCCGGCACCGCGTGATCCGGACGGCCGCTTCCACCAGGTCGAGCCGGTAACCATCCCGGGCTTCACCGAGGGCAACGCCGAGCAGTACGCGTGGCTGGTACCACAGGATCCCAGCGGTCTCGCCGGGGCCATGGGCGGCTGGCAGACAGCAACCCGCCGGCTCGAAACCTTCCTGAGCCGTGTCGACGACGGTCCGACCGGCGCGCACGCGGCGATGGGTAACCAACCCAGCCAGCTCGTCCCGTGGCTTGGCGACTCGTTCGGCGCTCCGGCCCTGACCGCCGCCACGTTGGACCGAGTCCGCCACACGCTGTACCGAGACAGCCCAGACGGCCTCCCCGGCAACGACGACACCGGCGGCCTGTCCGCCTGGTACGTACTCGCCTGGCTCGGGCTGGGCCCAGCCCAACCGGGCACCGACATGCTCGCCCTCGCCCCACCCGCCGCGACGTCAATCACTATCGCCCTCCCCAGCGGGCCGCTACATTTGCTCACTCCCGGAGCAGAGAACGCCGAAAGCCGCGTACCCGCCGGCCTGCGACGCGACGGCCACCCGATATCCGGACCCTGGATCCGATTCCAGGAGCTGACCCGAGGCACTGTTCTGGAATGGTCACTGTCCGACCAGCCAACGGCCTGGGGGACCGACAAACCATCGCCGCTCCCGCCCCCAGCGACCGATGCTGAACCCGGCGGCTCCTCCACTGCACGATAACGCGACAGGAGCAGGTGCCGGGCGCGGCCTGGTCTAACCAGCTGGGTCTGGTGGGCTCTCACGAGCGGTAATCTGCCTGCATGCCAGGGCGCACCACCACGACAGGCGCCGAGGCCACCTCCGCAGACGACAGCCCTCCGGGTGGCCCTGACGGCGCCGCGGCCGGGAGCGCCACGCCGCCGGCGTCCGCGACCGCGCCGGGGGCCCGGCGCGAGCAGCTGCTGGCCGCCGCCGCGCGGCTGATGGCCGACCGGGGCTACCACGGCGTCAGCATCAACGACATCGGCGCGGCAGCCGGCGTCTCCGGCCCCGCGGTCTACAAGCACTTTCCAAGCAAGCAGGCGATCCTCACCGAGCTACTGGTCGGCATCAGCGAGCGGCTGCTGGCCGAGGGGACCGTCAGGGCCCAGGCGGCGAGCCCCGACGAGGCGCTGGACGCGCTGGTGCGCTGGCATGTGTCGTTCGCGCTCGGTTCCCCCGAGCTGATCCGCCTCCAGGACCGCGACCTCGCCAGCATGGACGAGACGGCGGCGCGGTCCGTCCGCCGCCTGCAGCGCCGGTATGTCGAGATCTGGGTGGCCCAGCTGCGGGCACGTGACCCGGGGATCGCCGAGGACGCGGCGCGCGCCGCCGTCCACGCCGCGTTCGGCCTGCTCAACTCGACTCCGTACAGCGCCACCGGCGGCGCCGCCCGCCTCGGCCGCGCCCGCATGGCCGACCTCCTGCACCGCCTGGGCATGGCCGCCCTGCACGCCGCCAGCTGAGCCGGACACCGCGGCTCGTTCAAGGAACAGATCCGGGTGCTCGCGCATGCGCTCGCGGCGGAAGGGCCCTTCCGCGCGGGCTCGGGCGCGTACCTGCCCAGTGCCGACGACCAGGGCGCCGCGGATCGGATACTTAATGCCGTTCGCCTGTGCCCGTAAATGTTAGTCGCGGCACATTCGGAGTTCCCTGGCCGAGGTATGACCCCGCCTGTTTGTTTCGGCAACCTTACCGGCCGTCTTCCGCGCGGTATCCGTCGAGGCCGCCCCGAAACGCCGGCGCGCTTCTCGTTGTGACGTTCACAACGCCACGGCACGCTGTCATGAGCCCGGGACGCGGCCGGCGCCGCGGTATGTACCCGCAGGTAACAGCCGTGGCGGCGGACCGTACCGAGCGGAGCGGCCACGCCACGCCGTCCAGCGGGCGCGACGTATTTCGGCACGCCCGGGACGCACCACATATGGCGCGCAGACACAAGTGATTGACCACGAACCGCCGCCTAGGTACCAACTTATTCCACCGTGTCACCGACGTCCGGAGGGACGCGCGGGTGAAGCACCCGCTCGCCCCTCCTTTGGCAGTGCCGCCGCTCGTCGGTGACGCGACGCGTCAAACACGCTGGTCATGTCCCCTGTCGGCAGTGCCGCCGAAGTGGTCGGGTAACCCGGCCACTGACATGGCCAGGTTTTCGCTGGCGGAGGTTCGCTGAGGTTGAAACCCCAGAGCCCGGCCCGCGCGCTCGCCTGACCAGACGACTCCTGACCAGACAGACCCATCGCCTGACCAGACAGACCGCCTGCCCAGACGACCCCCCTCGCCCAGAGATCCGCTCGCGCGGATCCCTGGGGACCCCGGGGCGGCCGGCCCGCCAACAGCGTTTCTTTCCCAGCCCGTTCGCGACGCCGGTCGCCGCGAACCAACCTCGCGTTCCCGCACTCGTTGTCCCAGCCCGGGACGCCGTCGTCGGCATCCCGAAACCACCAGTGGAGGTTCCCTCATGCACCGGACATCGACTCCGTCGGCGCCACGCGCCGCCGGGTCACCACAGCGGCGCACCGCATTGCCCCCATCCACCGGCGCCGAGGCCGGTGGGCTGGGTATCCAGGCCCTGTCCCCCGCCGCCGAAAGCACGATCAAGTCCTTCAGCGGTTTCTGCGCTCTCTCCGCCGGCATCGGCGAGGCCGCCACAAGCGGGGTGACCCGACAGGTGCGTCGCAGCTCCGGCCGCCTCGGTGGCGGCGGCGGACCTGCCACCTCGCGGACCTACCGGATCCCTGTCGCCGATCCGGCGGGAACTCCGTCGCCGGTCCGGAAGGGAACCCGGGCCCGATGAGGATCGGTGTGGCGCGCGAGACCGCGCCGGGCGAGCGGCGGGTCGCCCTCATCCCGCAGGAGATCGACGGCCTGCGCAAGGCCGGCCACGAGGTGGTCGTCGAGGCGGGCGCCGGCGAGGGCGCGGGCTTCCCCGACGCGGCCTACGCCGAGCGCGGCGCGGTCGTCGGCACGGCGATGGACGTGTTCGCCACCGACGTCACGCTGTTCGTCCGCGTCCCCGGCTCGGACCCCACGGCGGCGGGCGAACTCGCCGCCTGGCCGCGGCCGGGACAGGTGATCGTCGGCCTGGCCGACCCGCTGGGGACGCCGGCCGCCGCGGCCGCGCTCGCCGCCCGCGGCGTCACCACCTTCGCGCTGGAGCTGCTCCCCCGCATCACCCGGGCGCAGGCGATGGACGTGCTGAGCTCGCAGGCGACCCTCGCCGGCTACAAGGCGGCGCTGGTCGCCGCCGGCCGGCTGAACAAGATCCTGCCGATGATGACGACGGCCGCCGGCACGCTGCCACCGGCCCGGGCGCTGGTGATCGGCGCCGGGGTGGCAGGTCTGCAGGCGATCGCGACCTGCAAGCGGATCGGGGCGGTCGTCTCCGCCTATGACGTGCGCGCGGCCGCCGCCGAGCAGGCCGAGAGCGTCGGCGCGACGTTCGTCGACCTGGGACTGGAGACGGAGAGCGCCGAGACGGCCGGCGGCTATGCCAGCGCGCAGAGCGAGGACTTCCTCCGCCGCCAACGGGAGGCGCTCGGCAAGGTGGTCGCCGCCCAGGACATCGTGATCTCGACCGCGCAGGTGCAGGGTAGGCGCGCGCCCGTGATAGTGACGGCGGACATGGTGCGGGCGATGGCGCCCGGCTCCATCGTGGTCGACATCGCCGCCGCGCAGGGTGGCAACTGCGAGCTGTCGAAGCCCGACGAGGAGGTCGACGTCGGCGGGGTGACGGTGCTCGCCCCGACGAACCTGCCGGCGACCGTGCCCGCGCACGCCAGCCGGCTGTACGCGAAGAACCTCGCCAACTTCCTGCGGTTGCTCATCGTCGACGACGCGGTCCGCCTCGACCTGACGGACCCGATCATCGCCGACACGTTGATCACCCACGGTGGCGAGGTTGTCTCCCCCCGGGTGCGCGACCTGCTGGGCCTCGCGGCTCTCGATGCCACCACGGCGACAGACGCCGCCGACAGCGACCGCGAGACGGCCGCCGTTTCGACCACGGCTGGGGGTTGAGGTCGATGTCCACCGCGATCGAGAGCGGCCTGTACGTGTTCCTGCTGGCGAGCTTCGTCGGCTTCGAGGTGATCCGGCGGGTGCCACCGCTGTTCCACACCCCGCTGATGTCGCTGACCAACGCGGTTGCCGGCATCTCGCTGGTCGGCAGCCTGGTCATCGCCGGCTCCGACCATGGCGTCATGTCGACCATCCTCGGCACGATCGCCGTCACCGCGTCGACGATCAACGTGGTCGGCGGGTTCCTCATCACCGACCGGATGCTGAAGATGTTCCGCCCCCGCGGCGCGGCCGGTAAGGGCACGCCGGCCGGCGGGGCGGGCCCCAGTGCCGCCGACTGGCTGCGCGCCAGGTTCCGCAAGGACGCCGCCCCCGCCGCGACCGCGACCGCACAGGAGACCGCCCGATGAACGACTACATCGTGCCCCTGTGCTACCTGGCCGCCGGTGGTCTGTTCATCGTCGGGCTGAAGGGCATCACGCAGCCGAAGACCGCTCGGCGCGGCCTACAAGCCGCCGAACTCGGCATGCTGTTCGCGATCATCGGCACGCTCGTCAACAAGGAGATCGTCGACTTCCGCTGGATCATCCTGGCGTTCGTCGTCGGGTCGGCCATCGGCGCGCTGATGGCGGTCTTCGTCCCAATGACGGCGATGCCGCAGCGGATCGCGCTCTCACACGCCTTCGGCGCACTCGCCGCCGGTCTCGTCGGCACGGCCGAGTACTACAACCACCAGCCCGAGATCGGGGCCTTCACGATGGCCGCGATCACGCTGGAGGTGCTGCTCGGTTTCCTCACCTTCACCGGCAGCCTGATGGCGTTCGGCAAGCTGCACGAGATCCTGCCCGGCCGCCCGCAGGTGTACCGCGGGCAGAACGTCGTGAACCTCGTCACGCTCGTCGTCGCCGTGGCTGCGGGCGTGTGGCTGGTCGTCGACCCATCGCGGACCTACCTGTTCCCGGTCGTCGCGGTGCTCGCGGCGGCGTTCGGCGTCATGCTGATCATCCCGATCGGCGGCGCGGACATGCCAACCGTCATCTCGCTGCTGAACTCCTACGCCGGCCTGTCGTCGGTGGCGATGGGTTTCGCGCTGGACAACAAGGCGCTCATCATCGCGGGCGCGCTCGACGGCTCGGCCGGTTTCCTGCTCTCGGTCATCATGTGCCGGGCGATGAACCGCTCGTTCACGAACGTGCTGTTCGGCGCGTTCGGCCAGGTGGACGCGTCCGCCGCGGCGAGTGGGGTGGTGGAGGAACGGCCGGTGCGCAGCGCCTCCACCGAGGAGGCGGCGATGCTGCTGGAGACGGCACGGTCGGTCATCATCGTGCCCGGCTATGGGCTCGCGGTGGCCCAGGCCCAGCACCGCATCCGCGAGCTGGCCGACGTGCTCGTCCGAAACGGCGCCCAGGTCCGGTTCGCCATCCACCCGGTCGCCGGCCGGATGCCCGGCCACATGAACGTGCTGCTCGCCGAGGCTGACGTGCCCTACGACCAGATCCTCGACATGGACGAGATCAACGCCGATTTCGCCCAGACCGACGTCGCTCTCGTCGTCGGCGCGAACGACGTGACGAACCCGGCCGCGAAGACGAACAAGGACAGCCCGATCTATGGCATGCCGATCCTCGACGTCGAAAGCGCAAGGACCGTCATGGTCGTCAAACGCGGCATGAAGGCCGGCTTCGCCGGCGTCGAGAACGAGCTCTACTACCAGGACAAGACCCTCATGATCTTCGGAGACGCCAAGAAGGTCGCCGAGGGGCTCGTCCACGACTTGGAGGCATCCGTGCACGCCTGAGCCGTGCACGCTCGCGCCACCGGGACCAGTCCAGGGAATGAGTGACTGGACTGCTCCCGGTGGTCACAAAACTGGACTGGTCCCGCCAGTCATCAGGACGACAGCGCGGCCCGCGAGCGCGACTTAGCCTGCGGCGTCATGGATTCCTCACGTTCAGGCGAGCCAGGCTCCCGCTCGCGCGCGCTCCGCTGGATACCGTCATCGCTGCTCATGGCGGGCGGCGGCGCCGGCGTCATTCTCGGACTCGTCATGGGATCGAGCTGGGGATGGGGCAGCAGCCACACCATCCACAGTCTGCTGTGGGGCACCATCGCCCTGTGCGCGGGAATATCGCGACTGCCACCGGTCCGCGACGCCGAGCAGGAAACGGAGCAGGCGGCGGGCGTCGACAAGCTCCGGCCTCAGGCGCCCGAGTCAACCCAAGCCGGCTCGGGCGCCTGAGGCGCTTGTCAGTCGGCGCCTCTGTCAGTCGGCGCCTCTGTCAGTCGGCGCCTCTGTCAGTCGGCGCCCCGAGTCACGTCTCGCGCCCCGTGGTCAGCTCGCCGTCGCTGGCGAGACGCCGAGGATGGCGTGCATGGTGCGCAGCGCCCAGGTGGGGGCCTGGGTCTCGCCGTGGAGCTGCCGGGCCGGGTTGATGCCGGCGGCCAGCGCCTCCAGGCCGAAGACGGCCTGGTCGGGGTCGAGGTCGGCGGCGAGCTCGCCGGCCGCGATGGCGGTCCTGATCTCAGCGGCGAGGGTGCGCCGCCAGCGGCCGGTGACAACGACCAGCGCGTCGTGCACCGGGCCGGTCCGGCCGTCCCACTCGAAGCTGGTCTCGGCTATGAAGCAGCCGCCCGCGAATCCGGGGGCCTCGGCGTAGCGCGTCCACGAGGCGCAGATCCCGAGGAGGCGTTCCAGGCCCGGCCGCAGGTGGCGCACCGGCTCCCAGACCCGTAGGCGGAAGAGATCCGCCGCATGGTCGAGAGTGGCGAGCTGAAGCTGCTCCTTGGAGCCGAAGTGGCCGATCACGCCCGACTTGCTCATCTCCAGATCGGCCGCGAGCCGACCGATCGTGAGTCCCTCCAGACCCTCGACCGACGCGATGTCGGCGGCGCGCCGCAGGATCGCCGCGCGGGTGTCGAGCGCGTCAGCGACGGAGCGGCGGCCAGACACCAGTCGAGCATACCGATCGACCGTTCGCTATTGAAGTACGAACGTTCGGTCGCTAAATTGCGGCATCATGAGCTCCCAGCCCCTGTCCTCCGCCGCTCCACCGTCCAGCCCGGCCACGGTCCTGTCGCCGGCCCCGGACGGGCTGACGCCGTCCGCGGCGGCGCCAGCCCGCTCAACCCGAACCGCGGTGTTGCTCGCCTGTGGTGGTTCGTTCCTCGCGTTCCTGGACGCGACGATCACCAACCTGGCGGTACCCGACCTCGCCCGCGACTTCGAGGTCGGCGTGACCTCGGTGTCCTGGGTGGTGACGCTCTACGCGCTGCCGTTCGCCGCGCTGCTCGCGCCCGCCGGACGGCTGGCCGACCTGTTCGGCCGCCGCCGGCTGTTCGTCGCCGGAGCGGCCCTGTTCACGGCCGCCTCACTGCTGGCCGTCGCCGCGCCGGTGTTCCCGGTTCTGCTCGCCGCCCGTGCCGTGCAGGGAGTCGGCGCGGCGCTGTTGATCCCCGCGTCGTTCGCGATCGTGCTCGCTGACACTCCGCCCGACCGCCGCGCCGCCGCCATCGGCCTGTGGAGCGCCTCGGCGGGGCTCGCGGCGGTCGCAGGCCCGGCGGTCGGCGGGATTCTGGTGGACGTCGCCAGTTGGCGGGTGCTGTTCTGCATCAACCTGCCGATCGGGCTGTGGCTGATCGAACGCGCCGTCCGCTACCAGCCCAGGGCCACGCCAACCGAAATCGGGGCCAGTACCGGAGCCGGGGCCGACACCGCGCGGCGCCGCGCGCCGGACGCCCTGGCCACCGTCCTGCTCGCCGGCGGCATCGGCGCGGTCGTCCTCAGCCTGACCGAGGCGCAGCGATGGGGTTGGGCAAGCCCGGCGACACTCGGGTTTCTGCTGGGGGGCGCCCTGAGCACGGTCGCGGCCGTCGGCCGGTCGGCGCGCCACCCGGCCCCGGCCATCGAGGTCGACCTGTGGCGCATCCCGGGCTACGCGGTCGCCAACGTCATCTCCGCCCTGTTCGGGGCCGCGCTGTACGCCTCGCTGCTGCTCGGCGTGCTGTTCCTCGTGGAGGCCTGGCAGTACTCGGTGCTGACCGCCGGCCTCGCGATGACACCCGCGGCCGGCTGGGCGGCGCTCGTCGGTATCTCGATCGGCCGGTCCCGGCGGCAACCAGCGCCCTGGGTGCTGGTTGTCGTCGGCGGCGCCCTGATCGCCGCGACCTCGCTGGTGCTCGCGATCTGGCTTCCCGCCGACGCGCGCTTCCTCACTGTGTGGCTACCGGCCGGGCTGGGCCTCGGCGTCGGCATCGGCGCGGTCAGCGTAGGAGTGTCCAGCGCCGCGGCCCTGGCGGTGGAACCCCGGCGGTTCGCGGCGGCGGTGGGCCTCAACATCGCGGCCCGCCAGGTCGGCGGGGCGATCGGCGTGGCCGCGACCGCGCTCCTGCTCGATCGTCAGCCCGGCGATGGCATCGGCCCCTTCCAGGACGTCTACTGGATGATGGCGGCGCTGTGCGGCGCGGTCGCCGTCGTCGGCCTGCTGCTACGCCCTTCGCGGCGCCCGGGCCCGCTCACCCCGGAGGTCGGGCGGTGACCGTTCTAGACGACGCCCTGGAGCGGGCGGATCCCGACTGCCTGACCCCCGCCGAGGAGGCCGAGCTGCTGCGCGGCGCGCCCTGGCGGCGGCTGGTGGTGCTGGGCGACAGCATCGCCGCCGGGGTGCGCGAGCCCCGCGCCGGCTACCGGGACCTGTGCTTCGCCGACCGGCTCGCGGCGGCGCTCGCCGACGAGCGGGGAGCACCGCGGGACCAGCTTCACCGCTCCCGCCAGGCGGATGAGTCAGGAGGCACCCACTATCTCAACCTCGGCGTGCCGTGGGCCTGCCTCACCGACGTCCGTGACGGCCAACTGCCCGCGGCGCTGCGGTTCGAGCCGGACCTCGCGCTGATCGTCGCCGGCGGCAACGACACGCCGCGCCCTGGCTACGACCCCGACCAGGCCTGGCGCGAGCTGTTGGACATCGCCCTCCCGCTCGTCGACCGGGGCGCGCTGGTGGTGACCATCGGCCTGTTCGACCTCGCCCGCTCGGGGCTGGTCTCGCCGCGGACCGCGGCAACGATGGCCGGCCTGCTCGACCGGCTCGACACGATCACCGCCGCCGTCGCGGCCCAGGTGGGGGGCCTGCACGTCGACACCCATCACCACCCGCGCGCGGCCGACCCGGCCATCTTCGCCAGCGACCGCGTGCACGCGAACGCGGCCGGCCACGCCATCGCGTCGGCCGCGATCATCCGAGCGCTCGCGGCCCGCTGCCGGGGCGAGGCGCTGGACGCGCTCGCCCCCGTGTCGGGGCGAGGCGCTGGGCGCGCTCGCCCCGTGTCGGGCGCTGAGCGCCCTCCCTAGGTGGTTCCGGGTCCTGGCATATGGCGGTGGTGGGGCTTGGACCGGGCTGACGAGGTGGCTGGGTTGGCGGTGCGCCGATGCGCTGTTACCAGGTGTGGCCGAGGTGCGCTTACTGGTCGCTGGGACGGCGTCGCGGGCCGCCGCGCGGCTGGACATCCGAGCCCATGGGATGTCGGTCGGTGGCCCGTCAGCCCGGCCAGCCAGCCAGTCCAGTGCGCTGGTTGCCGGTCGTCACCAACTCTGATTGCCTACGGGCATCAACGACAGATAAGGCATCTATCTGTCATCCGTGCACTGTCATCCGTGCACTGTCGCCCGCCGGTGGCGCCGCGCTCCGCCGGCGAGGCATGGAAGGTGGGCTGGTGACGTTCCCGCTGGCGGGCATCAAGGTGCTGGACTTCTCCGAGCACGGGTTCGTGCCGTCGGCCGCCGCCGCGCTCGCGGACTTCGGCGCCGACGTCATCAAGATCGAACGGCCGACCGGCGACCCGATGCGGCTGGTGCATCCGAACCAGCTGGTGCCGTCCGCGGACGGCGTCGAGTACATGTACGACCTGGTCAACCGCAACAAGCGCAGCATCGCGTTGGACGTGACGGTGCCGGCCGGCCGCGAGGTGCTCGAACGGCTGGTCCAGTGGGCCGACGTCTACATCACCAACCAGCTGCCCCGGGTACGCCGCAAGCTGCGCACCGAGCCCGCCGACCTGTTCGCCGTCAACCCGCGGCTGGTCTTCGCGAAGGGCCACGGCTACGGCCAGGCGGGACCGGACGCCGAGTCGGGGGGTTTCGACGGCGTCTCCTACTGGGCCCGCGGCGCGGTGGCCCACACGCTGACCCCGGACGGCGCGCAGGAGCCCATCGACCAGCGGCCCGCGCTCGGCGACATCCCGTCGGGGATGTTCCTCGCCGGCGGCATCTGCGCGGCGCTCGTGCACACCCTGCGGACCGGGCAGGGTGTCGTCGTCGACACCTCGCTGCTCGGCGCCGCCGCCTGGGCGCTCGGACCCGACCTGGCCTACGCGTCGGTCACCGGCCGGATGATGGACTCCGGCAAGGACCGCCCGCGCAGCCCGCTGACATTCGCCTACCGGACCCGCGACGGCCGCTACCTCCAGCTGATCATGCTGGACGACGACCGCTACTGGGCGCAGGCATGTCGGGCGGTCGGCCTGCCGGAGCTGATCGACGACTACCCCGACGACGCCGCCCGCCGCCCGGCCTGGCCGGCGCTGCGGGAACGGTTCCGTGCCGCGGTCGCCGGTTTCGCCCGCGCCGAGCTCTCCGACCGGCTGCGCGCCGAGGGCTGCATCTTCTCCGTCTTCGCCGACCCGCCCGAGGCCGTGGCCGACCCGGCGGTCGCCGCCAACGGCTACCTGATGCCGCATCCGACGGTTCCCGGCCTACGCCTGGCCGCCGCCCCCGTCCAGTTCGACGACGCCCAGCCCGCCATCCGCCGCCCGGCGCCGGGAATCGGCGAGCACTCGGGCGAGGTGCTGGCCGAGCTCGGCTATGGGCACGACGAGGTGGCCCGCCTCGCGACGGACGGTGTCGTCCGCCTGGCCGACTGACCGGCCGCCGCCAGGCGCCGGCCGCCTCTGCTGGTTACTGGGTGCGGACCGGCGCGCAAGCCCGCTGATCGGGCATCCGGGCGACGGCGGCGGCGTAGCGTGGCTACCGTTCGGTAGAGCGACGGCCGGCGTGGCCAGGACAAAGCTGGGTTTACCGGTCGAAGGCCCGGCCGGCCGGGCCAACCCTCGGCCGCCCGCAGTCCGTGCCAGGAGGAACGCGATGACCGCGACGACGCCCGTAGGCGCCTCCCCCACCGCGACGCCCACGCCCGCCGCCCCCGGCGCGGCCACCGGGCCGGGGCGCCGGCTCGACGCGGCGCTGCTGGCGCGGCTGGTCTCAGGCGTGACCGCCACCGGCGAGCCAACGACGGTCACCGCGCCGTTCACCGGCGAACCACTGGTCTCGTTGCCGCGGTCGACCGCCGACGACGTCCAGGCCGCCTACGCCGCGGCGCGGGCGGCGCAGGCCGCATGGGCCGCCACGCCTGTCCGCGACCGGTCCGCCGTCCTCGCCCAGCTGCACGATCTGGTCCTGAGCCGGCGGGACGAGGTGCTCGACATCCTGCAGTGGGAGACCGGCAAGGCGCGTGGGCACGCGTTCGAGGAGGTACTCGAGGTCGCCGCCTGTGCCCAGCACTTCAGCCGCCGGGCCCCCGGGCTGCTCGCGCCGCACCGCCGATCCGGCGCCTTCCCTGTGCTGACGCGGGCCGTAGAGTCACGCCGCCCGAAGGGCGTCGTCTGCGTGATCACCCCGTGGAACTACCCGCTGGCGCTGTCCGACGACGTCCTGCCGGCCCTGGTCGCGGGCAACGCGGTCGTGCAGAAGCCGGACACGCAGACGGCGCTGTCCGCGCTCTGGCTGCGCGAGCTGGCGATCGAGGCCGGCCTGCCGTCCGAGCTGTGGCAGGTGGTGCTGGGCGGCCGGGACGCCATCGGCGACCCGCTGGTCGACGGCGCGAACTTCATCGCGTTCACCGGTTCGACCACCGCCGGCCGGACGATCGCCGCGCGCGCCGGCCAGCGGCTGATCGGGTGCTCCCTCGAGCTCGGCGGGAAGAACCCGATGGTCGTGCTCGCCGACGCCGACGTCGACAAGGCGGCCAGAGGGGCCGTCCGGGCCTGCTTCAACAACGCGGGGCAGCTGTGCGTCTCCATCGAACGGATCTACGTCGACCGTTCGGTCCACGACGCGTTCGTGCGAGCGTTCGCGGGTGAGGTCAACCGGCTCCGGCTCGGCGCCACCCTCGACTACACGACCGACATGGGCTCGCTCACCTACCAGCGCCAGCTCGACGCCGTCCGCGCGCACATCGACGACGCGGTCTCCAGGGGAGCGACGGTGCTCGCCGGCGGCAAGCCGCGCCCCGACCTGGGTCCGCTGTTCCACGAACCGACGGTGCTCACCGACGTCACCCCCGACATGGCCCTCTACCGCGACGAGACGTTCGGGCCGGTCGTGGCGATCTACCCGGTGGACGGTGACGACGCCGCGGTCGCCGCGGCCAACGACACCGAGTACGGCCTGAACGCCAGCGTGTGGAGCCGCGACGCCGGCCGCGCCCGCGCGGTCGCGGCGCGCATCGACGCCGGCACGGTCAACATCAACGAGGGCTACGCGTCGGCCTACGGGTCGCAGGGGGCGCCCATGGGCGGCATGAAGGCCTCCGGTCTCGGCCGGCGCCACGGCGACGAGGGCCTGCTCAAGCTCACCGAGCCTCAGACCGTCGCGAGCCAGCATCTCCTCGGTTTCGACCCGCCCCGTTTCCTCGGCCCCGACCGCTACGCCACGGTCCTCACCCACTCCCTCACCGTTCTCAAGCGCCTCCGCATCCGCTGAGACGAGGGCGCTGAGTCAGGAAGGGCACGACCTCGGCCAGGAACTGCTCCGGGCCACGGCTGTGCACCCGGTGGCCCACCGGGACCGTGACGAGCCGGGCGCCACGGATGGAACCCGCCGCCTCGACCAGCCGCTGTCGCGGTATGTGGCTCGGCGCTACTTCCTGCCTCGACAGGGACGGCCCCTCGGTCGACCGCCTTCGTCCCGCCGATCGTGAAAGTGGCCACCGCGCGCCCTCGCGGGAGCACACGGGACGAGAATGCGGTGGGGTACGGCCGCGTGCCCCGCTGTCGCGCACGTCCCCACCGCGTGCCCCACGAGGAGAGCGCTGCCATGGCGGGCCCGCTGGTCGAGACCAAGCTCTTCATCCCCAGGCCCCGGCGCGGCACCGTGGTCCGCCACCGGCTGAGCGAGCGCCTGAACCGTGGGGCCCAGACGAGGCTGACGCTCCTGTCCGCCCCCGCCGGCTTCGGAAAGACGACGCTGCTGGCCCAGTGGCTGGCGGACGCGGCGGCGGACCGGCGGCCTGTGGCGTGGCTGTCCCTCGACGAGAGCGACGGCCAGCCCACCCCGTTCTGGACCTACGTGCTCACCGCCCTGCAGAGGGCCGTACCGGGCCTCGGCGCCGGCGTGCTCCCGCTCATGCAGACGGCCCAGCCGCCGGTCGAGGCGGTCCTGTCCACCGTGATCAACGAGCTGAGCGCCGTGCCGGACGACATTCACGTCGTCCTGGACGACTACCACCTGGTCGACGGGCCCGGCATCCAGGCCGGCATGACGTTCCTGCTGGAGCACCTCCCACCCCAGGTGCACCTGCTGATCAGCACCCGGGCCGACCCCGCACTGCCCCTGGCCCGGTTACGCGCACGCGGCGAGCTGGTCGAGATACGCGCCGCCAACCTGCGCTTCACCCTGGACGAGGTCGCGGCCTACTTCAACGAGGCCAGCGGGCTGAATCTCGCCAAGAAGGACCTCGCGGCCCTGGAGGGTCGCACCGAGGGATGGGCTGCCGCACTCCAGCTGGCCGCGCTCTCGCTGCGGGGACGAGCCGACGTCGCCGGCTTCATCGCTGGTTTCACGGGCGACAACCGGTACATCGTCGACTACCTCGTCGAGGAGGTCCTGCGGCGCCAGCCGGACCATATCCGGGAATTCCTGCTCCAAACCTCCGTGCTGGACCGGCTGACCGGGCCACTGTGCGACGCCGTCACCGCGCGGAACGACGGCAGAGCCATGCTCGAGTCGCTGGAGCGCGCCAACCTTTTCGTGATCCCGCTCGACGACAACCGGCAGTGGTATCGCTACCACCACCTCTTCGCGGACGTCCTGCGGACCCATCTAAGGGATGAACGACGCGACGACCTTCCTGACCTGCATCTGCGCGCGAGCCGGTGGTACGACCAGAACGGGGAGCCGTTGCCGGCGGTCCGCCACTCCCTGGCCGCCGGCGACGTCGAACACGCGGCGGGTCTGATCGAGCTGGCCATTCCCGCTCTCCGCCGGAACAGGCAGGAGGGCGCGATTCGTGGCTGGATCGACGCCGTCCCCGACGCGGTGGTTCGCGTCAGGCCGGTGCTCGCCGCCGGTTTCGCCGGGGCGCTAATGATGACAGGTGAGTTCGAAGGCGTCGAAGAACGACTCCGGGACGCCGAGCAATGGCTGGAGGAACCCACCACCGACCTCAGCGGAGCCCCTGCGCCAGCCCCGGCAGCAGGGATGGTCGTCCTCGACGAGCAGGAGCTTGCCCGCCTTCCGGGGACGATCCAGCTGTACCGTGCGGCGCTGGAACTGGCGCGGGGCGACGCGGTCGCCACCGTCAGGCACGCCCAGTCGGCGATCGAGCGGTCGGCCGACGACGACCATCTGACCCGGTCCGCGGCGTCGGCTCTCTCGGGACTCACGTTCTGGGGCGGCGGCGACCTGGGCGCCGCGCACGCGGCCTACTCCGCGTCCATCCAGGGGTTGCGGCGGGTCGGACACGTCTCCGACGTGCTCGGCTGTTCGATCACGTTGGCGGACATCCGAATCGCGCAGGGTCGCCTCGACGAGGCGCTGCGCACCTACCAGGAGGCACTGCGGCTCGCCGCCGCCGATGCCGGCCCAGAGCCGCGAGGAACGGCGGACATGTACGTGGGGATGAGCCAGATCGCCCACGAGCGCGACGACCTGGACACGGCCGCCGCGCACCTTTCGCGCAGCCGCGAGATTGGAGAGCACGCCGGGCTGCCGCAGAACGCCTACCGGTGGCGAGTCGCGATGGCCCGGATCCGGGAGGCCCGCGGAGACCTGGGCGGCGCGCTCCAGCTGCTCGACGAGGCACAGCGTGTGTACACGGGCGACCTCTCCCCGAACGTGCGGCCCATCCCGGCCTTGCATGCGCGCATGCTCGCCGCCCACGGCCAGGTGGGCGAGGCTCTCAGCTGGACGCGCGATCAGCACCTTTCCGCCGACGACGACCTGTCCTACCTGCGCGAGTACGAGCACATCACGCTGGCCAGGGTGCTGCTGGCGCAGTATGCGGCCGACCGTTCAGAGGTTTCCCTTGACGGGGCGACCCGGCTCCTGGAACGCCTGCTGACGGCGGCCCAAGAGGGCGGGAGAGGCGGAAGCGCCATCGAGATCCTGGTCCTTCAGGCACTCGCCCACCATGCACGCGGCAACACCCCCGCCGCGCTCGAGACGCTGGGACACGCGCTTTCCCTCGCCGAACCAGCGGGCTACGTGCGCGTGTTCACCGACGAGGGACCATCCATGACCACTCTGCTGAGGGCCATCGCACCGTCGCGGGCTTCATCGACGTACGTTCGTCGCCTCCTGGCCGCCCGCGAGCGCGCCGACGGAACCAGCTCCGTCGGCGACCGCGGGAATACCTCCGCCAATCAGGCCACACACCGCGTGCAGGGCCTCCTCGAACCGCTGAGCGAGCGCGAGCGGGACGTGCTCCGGATGCTCGGGACCGACCTCGACGGGCCGGCCATCGCGCGCCAGCTGTTCGTATCCCTGAACACGCTGCGGACGCACACAAAGAACATCTACGCCAAGCTCGGCGTCAGCAGCCGGCGCGAGGCGGTACGCCGGGCCGGAGAGCTCGGCCTGCCGTAGGCGGATCACCAGGCCGCTCACCACTTGTGGTGATGTCCGCTCACCACATCGCTTCCTACCTTGCCCTTGCCGTCATCCCGAAGGTCCGCACACCGGCGGACCCACCGGGCGGGCAGGGCAGGAGGAGCACCATGAGCGACCCACCACCCGACCGGCCGGGCCACGGCCCCCACCGGTACGAGATCCGCGTCGACGGACATCTCAGCCCCCGTTGGGCCGCCTGGTTCGGCGACCTGACGCTGACGGCGATGAGCGACGGCACCACCGTGCTGCGCGGCCCGGCCGTGGACCAGGCCGCGCTGCACGGCCTGCTGCGCAAGGTGCGCGACGCCGGACTGCCGCTGCTCTGCGTCACCCAGGTCGGCTTGGCTCCGCCGACGCCTCCGCCACCGATCCCCGATGATCCGCATGCTGGAGAATGACATGACGACCACCGTCCAGGACCGTCCCACGGCGCGCGTCCCGATGAGCCGGGCGAGGAAAACCGCGTTCGTCGCGGGCGCCTTCTACCTCATCACCTTCATCGCCTCGATCCCCGCGTTGTTCCTGATTCAGCCGGTGCTGGACAACCCGGACTACATCATCGGCGCCGGCGAGGACACCCGCGTGATCCTGGGCTGTCTCCTGGACATGATCAGCGCCGCCGCCTGCGTCGGCACGGCCGTCGCGTTGTTCCCCGTGGTCAGGCGACAGAACGAGACCCTGTCGCTGGGGTTCGTGACCACTCGGGTGCTCGAGGCCGCCATCATCATGATCGGCGTCGTCTGCCTCCTGGCCGTCGTCACCCTGCGGCAGGACCTGGCCGGCACCGCGAATGCCGACACAGCCACCCTCGTGACCGCCGACCGATCCCTCGTCGCGGTGCGGGACTGGACGTTCCTGCTCGGCCCCGGCATCGTCCCGAGCCTGAACGCCCTGCTGCTCGGCTCGCTCCTCTACCAGTCCAGGCTCGTGCCGCGCGCCATCCCGACGATCGGGCTCATCGGAGCTCCGTTGCTCCTCGCCGCCCACCTCGCGACCCTGTTCGGCCTGACCGCGGTCGACTCGGTCTGGTCGGGCCTCGCGACCGTCCCCGTGGCGGCGTGGGAGCTCGCGGTCGGCGTCTGGATGATTGTCAGAGGCTTCAGGCCCTCGCCCATCCTCTCGGCCGCCGTCCCCGCTGTGGCGTAGCCAGCCTGCCCACGGGCGCGCGCCGCAGTATCTGACACTGCGCCGCGCGCCCGAGTGGTGCGTCGGCGGTGAGACCGGTCGCCCTCAGGCCTCCGGTGCCGGCGTCGTCCAGAGAGACGAGATCGGCGCCGCCCGCAGGCGAGGGCCAAAATGGAAGACCTCGGGGCCGGCGTACAGCACGTAGCCGGCCTGGAAACGGTCACCGATCTGCTCCTGCAGTCGGCGCAGCCCGCGGAAGTCCTCGGCGCGCACCGTCGCCGCCGCCTTAACCTCGACACCGACGACCTCCCCGGAGCCTCGTTCCAACACGGCGTCGACCTCGTTGCGGTCACGGTCGCGATAGTGGAACAGCGAGACCCGCGCCTGCGCCCAGGTCAGCTGCCGCGCCAGCTCGCCGAGCACGAAGTTCTCGATCAGCGGCCCTACGTTGGCTGTCGGGTACGACGCGCGCCGCAACGACATGGACATCAGGTGCCCCGCCAGGCCGGAGTCCACGAATATGACCTTCGGCGTTCCGACAGCTCGCGTCGTCAGGTTGTTGGACCAGGCCGGTATCCGCTCGATCACACAGGCCAGCTCCAGCGCCGCCAGATGCCGCCGCACCGTGGTCGCGGGCAGGGATAGGTCACTGCTCAGCCGGGCTGGGACCAGGAGTCCGCCAGCGGTCGCCGCCAGGGCCTTGACAAGCTGGCGCAGCTCCTCCGTGCGTTCGATCTCGGATATCTGCCGGATGTCGCGCTCGATGAGATCAGAGATGTAGGAGTCGAAGAACCTCGCCCGCCGGCGGGTGTCCACGCGATGCACGGCCTCGGGAAACCCGCCTCGCAGCGCCAACGCTATGTAGTCGGTGCGGCCCAGCGTGCCGCGCGCCAGAACCGGCTCGTCCGACTCGAACACGGCATCGACGAATCCATCGAAGCCGCCGTCGATCTCGCCCTGGGCCAGTGGCCAGAGCGCCACGGTCTCCGACCGGCCGGGAAGAATGTCCGGGATCCCCTTCAGTCCCCACAGCCGCGCCGAACCGGTGAGCAGGAAACGGCCGGGACGTGGGTCCCGGTCGACCTTGTGCTTGATCGCCAGCAGGAGGTCCGGCGCCCGCTGGATCTCGTCGATGACCAGCAGGCCCGCGAAGTCGACGAAGCTGGCTGGGTCGGCGGCGGCGGCGGTCCTTGCCAGGTCGTCATCCAGGTAGTAGGTCCGCGTGTCGTCTCGGGCGTCGACCACGATCTCGGCAAGCGTGCTCTTACCGACCTGCCGCGCCCCGTTGATGACGACCACACGCGTGTCAGCGAGTGCCTCCGACACCATCGCCGTCGCATGTCTCGGAAAGAGGTCAAGACTCCGCTGCCCTGGCACCACTGCGCGCTCCCCTCGCCAAGAGGCCCACCGCACCGGAAGCCCCCGCAGCGATCATCACCTGATCGACAGGTGGCCGTCGGCATTGGCATGGCCGGCCACCAGACCTGACACGGTCAATCTGCCGTCATGATCACGGTCAGTCTGCCGCATCCTACACGGTCAATCTGCCGTCATGATCACGGTCAGTTTGCCGCAGGGGACGCGGTCGGTCTGCCGGCGTGGCGGGCTGACATCAGCAGGTGTGAGTCAGGGGGCGAGGTCGTCCATGGCGCGGTAGAGGCGCTCTTCGGAGACGGGGTAGGGGGTGCGCAGCGTCTGGGCGAAGAGGCTGACGCGGAGTTCCTCGATCATCCAGCGGATGTTCAGCAGGTCGGGGCCTGGCGGAGTGCCCGGCGTGAGGTAGTCCGCCACGAGTTCGTCGTAGGCGGTGTGGACACGGGCGATTTTGGCCAGCTTGGGCTGCTCGATGGCCGCGTCGGCGGGGAGACGGTCCAGGCGGCGCAGGGCGCCGGTCAGGTAGCGCGCCAGGTCGTCGAGACGGTCGGCGCCGGTGGCCGTGACGAAGCACGGGTAGACGAGCGCGGCGAGCTGGCGGCGCAGGTCGTCGAGGCTCGCGGTGAGCGCCGGGGTGAGCTTGACGGCGGTCCGCGTACCGATGCCGCCCTGGGCGGCGGCGAACGCCGAGGACAGCGACCGCAGGTCCTTGACCTGGACGGGGCGGCCCGCTGGGCGACCCATTGACGAACCGCCCGCTGGCGAACCGCCCGCCAGCGCCTCCGTCCTCGTCTTCACATCGTGGGCGAGGATGAGAACCCGTTCGACGGACCGGACGACGTCAAGGGAGCGCTCGGGCAGGTCGGCGCGGACCGCGTCTCGTAGCCGTTCGAACCCGGCCTCGTCCCACACCGGGCCGCCCGCCTCGGCGATCAGCGCGTCGGCGGCTGCGGCGACCGCGTCGTCGAGCAGCTCGCCGACGCTCGCGTGCGGATGATGGCGCAGGGCCAGCTTCGACGCGTTCGAGAGCTGGGTGTTGATATACCGCACCGGTGACGCCACCGACGCGAGAAGCAGGGCCCTGGTACCGACGGGATGGGCCCGGCTCTGCTCGGCCTCGGTCGCCAGCACTCGCAGCGCGGCACCCCCGGAAGGCTCGGCCACCAGCGTGGGGTAGCCGCGGACCACGTGACGCCCGGACCTGCGCTCGACGGTGCGCGGGATCGTGCCCAGGTCGCCCCAGCCGGTCAGGCCGTTCCGTTCCAGGCTTCCGCCGGCGGCCGACACCGCCGCCGTCAGCTTCGGCGCCAGCTGGCGCTTGAGCTCGTCGAGGTCCTTGCCCTCCGCGAGCGCCCCGGACGGCCGCTCGGCGTGCCCATCACGCCCGTCGCGCCCGTCACGCTGTTTCTGGCCGTCGTAGACGCGGAACGTGATCCTCAGGTGCGGCGGCAGCCGGCTCAGGTCCCAGTCCGCACGGGAGACGGTCGTGCCGCCGCCGATCCGGTTCAGCTCGCGTTCGACGACGGCGAGCAGCGGGCCGTCGGCCGGGCCGACGCGGCCCAGCACCGCGCGCGCGTAGTTGGGCGCGGGGACGAAGCTGCGCCGCAGCGCCTTCGGCAACGAGCGGATCAGCTCGGTGACGAGGTCCTCGCGCAGCCCGGGCACCTGCCAGTCGAAACCATCCGGCTCGATCTGGTTGAGGATCGCGAGTGGGATGTGCGCCGTCACGCCGTCGGCGGCCGAGCCGGGCTCGAACTGGTAGGTCAGCGCGATCCGGTGCTCGTCCCCGGGCCGGCCGGGCCAGAAATCCGGGAAGTCCGCGGCGCTCACGCCCGTCGCGCCCGGGTTGACGAGCATCTCCGGGTCCAGGACGAGCAGGTCGGGCGTACGCGGACGGGTCTTCTTCCACCAGGCGTCGAAATGGCGGCCCGAGACGACGTCCGCGGGTATGCGCGCGTCGTAGAAGTCGAAGATCGTCTGGTCGTCGACGACGATGTCGCGACGGCGGGCGCGGTGCTCGAGCTCCTCGGCGTCCGCGAGCAGCCGCCGGTTCTCGGTGAAGAACGCGTGCCGCGTCTCCCAGTCGCCCTCGACGAGGGCGTGCCGGATGAACAGCTCCCGGCAGAGAACGGGATCGATCGCGCCGTAGTTGACCGTCCGCGCGGCCACGATCGGCACGCCGTACAACGTCACCTTCTCGGTGGCGACGACGGCGGCGGCCCGGCGCGACCAGCGCGGCTCGCTGTGGGAACGGCGGACCAGGTGCCCCGCGAGCGGCTCGACCCACTCAGGCTCGATCTTGGCCGCGACCCGGCCCCACAGCCGCGACGTCTCGACCAGCTCGGCGGCGACCACCCAGCGCGGCGGCTTCTTGAAGAGCGCCGAGCCGGGGAAGACGGCGAACCGGGCGCCGCGCGCGCCCAAGTAGTCCCGCTTCTCCGGGTCGAACAGGCCGACGTGCGACAGCAGGCCGGTGAGCAGCGCGGCGTGCACCTGCTGGGGGCTCGCCGGGGTGGCGTTCGTCGACAGGCCCAGTGAGCGGGCCGACTGGCGCAGCTGGCCGTGGACGTCCTGCCATTCCCGTACCCGCAGGTAGTGCAGGAACTCGGTACGGCACAGCTTGCGGAACTGGTTGGACGACAGTTCCGCGGCTTTCTCCCGCAGGTAGTTCCACAGGTTCAGGTAGCCGAGGAAGTCCGACGTCGGCTCGGTGAACCGGGCGTGTTTCTCCGCCGCCGCCTGCTGGGCGTCGGGCGGGCGCTCGCGCACGTCCCCGACGGCCAGGGCCGCGGCGATGATGAGCACCTCGGCGAGCGCGCCCTGCTCCTCCGCCGCGACGATCATGCGGGCCAGCCGCGGGTCGATCGGCAGCCGGGCGAGCCGGCGTCCGAGCGGCGTCAGCCTCGGCGTGCGCTCACCACCGCCGCGCGCCTCGTCCCCGCCACCCGGTCCGCCGTCCGGTCCGCCACCTGAGGCGGCCCCACGGCCGGCGTCGCCGGCGTCGGGCGCGCCGGTCTCGGCGTCGGCGGCCGGTTTCGCCGGAGTGGGCAGCCGTCGCGGCGACTCGAACGCGCCAAGTTCATGGAGCAGCGCCATGCCGTCGGTGACCTGGCGAGGGTCGGGCGGGTCGAGGAACGGGAAGTCCGCGACCTCGCCAAGCCCCAGCGACGACATCGACAGAATCACCGACGCGAGGTTGGTGCGCAGGATCTCCGGGTCGGTGTATTCCGGCCGGGTCTCGAAGTCCTCCTCCGAGTAGAGGCGGACGCAGATGCCGGCGGACGTCCGTCCGCAGCGTCCGGCCCGCTGGTTCGCCGACGCCCGCGACACCGGCTCGATCGGCAGCCGCTGCACCTTCAGCCGGTGGCTGTACCGGGAGATCCGGGCCGTGCCGGCGTCGATGACGTACTTGATTCCCGGGACGGTCAACGACGTCTCGGCGACATTCGTCGCGAGCACGATCCGCCGGCCCTGATGCGACTGGAACACCCGGTGCTGCTCGGCGGCGGACAGCCGCGCGTACAGCGGCAGGATCTCCCGGGGCAGTAGCTCCCTGCTCGGCCGGCGGCCCAGCGCGTCCGCGGTGTCACGGATCTCCCGCTCCCCGGAGAGGAAGACGAGGATGTCGCCGGGCCCTTCGTCCGACAGTTCGTCGACGGCGTCGCAGATCGCGGTGACTACGTCCCGGTCGGGATCGGCGTCCGGGTCGTCCGGGTCGATGACGGGCCGGTAGCGGACCTCGACCGGATAGGTCCGGCCGGACACCTCGATGATCGGCGCGTCGCCGAAGTGCCGGGAGAACCGCTCCGTCTCGATCGTCGCCGAGGTGATGACGACCTTCAGGTCCGGCCGGCGCGGCAGGATCCGGTGCAGGTAGCCGAGGATGAAGTCGATGTTGAGGCTGCGCTCGTGCGCCTCGTCGATGATGAGCGTGTCGTACTGGCGCAGCAGTCGGTCCGTGGTCAGCTCGGCGAGCAGGATGCCGTCGGTCATCAGCTTGACCAGCGTGTCCTCGCCGACCTTTTCGGTGAACCGCACCTGGTAACCGATGATCCCGCCCAGGCGCTCTGTACCCGGCCCCTGGGCGCCCGTCTCCTCGGCGATCCGGTCGGCGACGGTGCGGGCGGCCAGCCGCCGCGGCTGGGTGTGCCCGATCATCCCGGTGACACCGCGGCCGAGCTCAAGGCAGATCTTCGGGATCTGCGTCGTCTTGCCCGAGCCGGTCTCGCCGGCCACGATGACGACCTGGTTGTCGCGGATCGCCGCGAGGATCTCGCCCCTGCGCTGGCTGACCGGCAGTTCGTCCGGGTACTTCAGCGCCGGCACGGCGTCGCGGCGCAATGCGACGCGAATCTCCGCCGTCTCGACCTCGCCGGTGATCTCACCGACCGCGCGGGCCCGCGCCTCGGCGTCCAGATCGTGGCGGACGGCGTCGAGGCGCCGCGCCAGCCGGTGCCCGTCGCGCGGCATCAGCGCCGGCAGCCGCGCCGACAGCCCCGCGAGCTCCGCCCGCTCGGCCGGCCCGAGGTCAACGGGCCGGCCGCCGTCGCGCTGCTTCCCCACCGGCCCGCGTCCCGACGCCCCACCATCGCCACGGCCGCCACCGGCCGCGTCACCGCCCGAGCGACCCGACGCTCCCGGCCGGCGCCTCCGGCCCGGACGACCAGCCCGCTCCGGCCCTCCACGGCCGCCCGTGGCCGAAGCCACCGAAGCGGCCGGCCGGTCCGTCTGGGCGGCGGCGGGGTCGACGGCACTGCCGGTCAGCGATTCGACCGGCTGCTGGGCGTGCGGCAACGTCACGGCGCGAGCGGAGTCCATGTTTCCTGAGCAGGGTTTACAGCGGCAATCGAGGGTCTCACAGCCCGGCTACGCCAAGGCGGTCACGGCGGGCGACTCGCGACGCATCATGCGGCGCCCCCGCCCCGCATGTCAGACGCATGCGTCCACCATGGATATTCCCGCCGCGCCGCCGCCGCAAGCCAATATCGAGCCCCCGCGGACTGGGAGGCGCGCTCGGCGCCCGACGGCCGGGCGCCCCAGCGCCCGGCCACGCCGGTCACGCGACGCCGGTCAGGCAACGCCGGAGGCGGCAGGCTCCAGCCTCTTCTCAGCGGCCGTCGCCTCGGTAACCGTCGCCGGCCTGGCGACCGGGCTGGGCACGAGAGGCGCCGCGCCGTTCCCCCGCCAGGACGGCCGGGCGTCGGGGTCCGGTGGCAGCGACGGCGAGAAGTCGTCCCCGAGGCGGCTGATCGCCGTCCTGGCAAAGATCTGCTGATGTGTCACGGTCCGCTCCGAGCGGCCCCGGCCGACGAAGCTGACGGCCCAGTGCAGCAGCGTCGTCACGCGGTGCTTGAAGCCGATGATGTAGACGAGGTGCACAGCCAGCCACATCAGCCATGCCAGGAAGCCGGTGAGCTTCAGCCTGCCGATGCTGGCAACGGCGCTGAACCGCGAGATCGTCGCCATGCTGCCCTTGTCGTGGTACTTGAACAGCTTGCCGGACTGCCGGCCCTCGATCCGGGCCCGGATGTCCCGCGCCGCGTGCCGGCCGCCCTGGATGGCGACCTGGGCCACTCCCGGCAGCCGGTTCAGCGACATCATGTCGCCGATGACATACACCTCCGGGTGGCCGGGCAGGGTCAGGTCCGGTTCGACCTCGACCCGGCCGGCGCGGTCAAGTCCCGCGCCGCTCTGCTCGGCGAGCTGCCTGCCCAGCGGGCTCGCCTGCACTCCGGCCGCCCACACCTTGCAGACCGACTCGATGCGCCGCCTGGTGCCGTCGGCCTCCTTGACCTCGATACCAGTCCCGTCGACGTCGGTCACCATCGCGCCGAGCTGAACCTCGACGCCCAGCTTCTCCAGCCGCTCGGCGGCGTAACCGCCGAGCTTGTCACCGAAGGCGGGAAGCACGACGGGAGCCGCATCGAGAAGCACAATCCGTGCCTTGCGCGGGTCGATGTGGCGGAAATCCTTACGGAGGGTCCGGTGCGCGAGCTCGGCGATCTGGCCGGCCATCTCCACACCGGTCGGGCCGGCGCCGACAACGACGAAGGTGAGCAGCCGCTCAATATCCGCCTCGTCGGTGGACGCCTCCGCCAGCTCGAACATGCCGAGAATGCGGCCGCGCAGCTCGAGGGCGTCGTCGATGCTCTTCATCCCGGGCGCGTGCTCGGCGAACTGGTCGTTACCGAAATACGACTGCCCGGCGCCGGCGGCGACAATCAGGCTGTCGTAGTGGTGCACGGCCGTGCGGCCGACCAGTTCCGACGTGACGGTCCTCGCCTCGAGGTCGATGTTGGTGACCTCACCGAGCACGACCCGGGCGTTGCGCTGACGGCGCAGCACCTCACGGGTCGACGGGGCGATCTCCCCCTCCGAGAGGATCCCGGTCGCGACCTGGTAGAGCAGCGGCTGGAAGAGGTGGTGGGATGTCTTCGCGACTATCGTGACGTCAGCCCACGCGCTGCGAAGCGCCTGGGCGGCGAACAGTCCACCGAACCCGGAGCCAATGACCAGGACGCGGTGCCGGTAGACACCACCCTCGGTCGCGCCGACATCGGTACCACTGGTGGTAACAGTGTTCGCGGTCACAATTCCTCTCCACTCATCCACTCGGGCGAGCGCGGTTTCCTCCGTTCCACAAGACCATCTCACAAGAACGCCGAAGAGTGGCAGCCGCACCGGAGTGAGCTTCAACCCGCGGGCCGCTCGCATACGCCAGGCGACCCTGTAGCAGAAATCACACCCGGGGGAATGTCGGCCGTATCACGACCTCCGAACGGTCCCGATCACCTCGCCGACCCGCCACCCACCGGTGGCCGCCAGTCGCCGGAGAAACCGCCGCAATTACTCTCTTTCCAAGCAGAACCAGACAACGTCTATTCCGCGGCGCACACGTCGGCCAGGCTTCGCCGACGCCTTCGGCCGCCGGGCCGCCCCTGGCCATCGCCCGCGCGGGACGAGGGCCGGAAGGCAATGGGAACGGCCAGGTCAAAGCCGCCCGGCCGGGCTGCCTCTCGACGGCATGGCCGCGCCCGCGGCGCCACCGGGTGGCGCCGCGGCTCCCGCGTCGGGCGGCCCCGCGCCCCCGCGGGCCACCTCGACCGACGCCGGACGCCCCCCCCGGGCGGCCCCCCCCCCGCCCGGCGGCCCCCCGCCCCCCCCACGCCGGACGCCGAGCGCGACCGGGTGCCGCCGGTCAGGCGCCCGGCTGCGGGACGATGCGCAGGTAGGGCTTCGGCGCCTCCCAGCTGCCGAAGAGCTCCTTGGCCTGGTCGTTGTTGACCGAGCCGGCGATCACGACGTCCTCGCCCTGCTTCCAGTTCACCGGCGTGGCCACCTTGTGCTTCGCCGTGAGCTGCAGCGAATCGATCACCCGCAGGACCTCGTCGAAGTTGCGGCCGGTCGTCATCGGGTACACCAGGATGAGCTTGATCTTCTTGTCCGGCCCGACGACGAACACGTTGCGCACGGTCTGGTTGTCCGCGGCCGTGCGGTCGGATGGGTCGCCGCTGACGTCCGCGCCCAACATGCCGTAAGCCTTCGAGATCGTGAAGTCGGCGTCCCCGATCAGCGGGTAGTTGGGCGCGGTGCCCTGCGTCTCCTCGATGTCCTTGGCCCAGCCCTCGTGCAGCTCGACCGGGTCGACCGACAGGCCGATGATCTTCACGCCGCGGCGGTCGAACTCGGGCTTGATCGAGGCGACGTAGCCGAGCTCGGTCGTGCAGATGGGCGTGAAGTTCTTGGGGTGCGAGAAGAGCACGGCCCAGGAGTCGCCGATCCAGTCGTGGAAGGAGATCGGGCCCTCCGTGGTCGCGGCCACGAAGTCGGGCGCGGTGTCACCAATCGTCAGAGTCATCGTTGTCTCCGTCTATCTACAAGGAGGTCCGGCGCGCACGGCGTCCGGGTCTGTCGGGGTCAGTGGCGACTCTACGGACGCGCCGATCCCTGAGCGGCCTCCTGACACAGCGACTGCCCGCGGCCGAGAGCGGGCCACCCAGAACGGCTACCGCGCCCTCTCCTACGGCGCCGCTACCACCTCGAACCGCGCCGCGGCGTTCCCGGCCGTATTGACCTCGGCGCGCGGTTCGAGCGGCCGGCAACTCCTTGGTCAGTGCCGCCCGCTCTCAGGCCACGGTGAGCTCCACGGCGGCAAACGAGTCGACATGCGGATAGGCGCCGAGCGCGTGCGCGTACGGCTCCCCGGGACGGGCGACGCCGATCGTGGTCCAGCCCGCGGCGCCGGCCGCGTCCAGCTCGCTGGGGCGGTCGGTGAGGAAGAGGAGGCGGGCCGGCTCGACTCCGAGTGTGGCGGCTATCCGCGCGTAGGAGGCGGGGTCGCTCTTCGCGCCCGCCGAGGAAGGAACCGATCAGCGCCGCGTTGGTGGTCGCCAGGGCCACCGTCGTCGGGTCGTCCGCCGGCCAGGTCGTCAGAGCGGTCAATCGTGCCTCCTCGATCCGAGCCACCGTCCCCCAGACGGGACCCGCTGATCGTCCGACCGACGGAAAACCCGAGTCAAGGAGCGGGCACCATCGTGACGTCCCGGTGACAACGCCGTGGCATCGGCACTACCCGCTTGACCGGGGCCGGGCACGATCCGCATAGTGCCGGCATGTCGGAGCCGCCAGACCCAGACCCGAGCGGGTCCGCACCGCTGGCCGGCTCCAGCTGGCCTCCGCCGCGGCCAGCCCCCCGGCCACCGCACCGTTGGCCACCGCCGTCTCCCGACCTCTCCGCACTGTCGCACGCGCCATCCCCATCGTCGCGGTCTGTCCAGCCCTTGCCGCGGCCATCCGCGCCGCGGCCGCGGCCGGCGCGGCAGCCGACGACACCGCCGGAGGCGGCCGCCGCGGCGGCGCGGGAGGCGAGCCCGCGCCCGGTCGCCTGGACGGGCGCATCCGTCCGCCTGCTGGATCAGACCCTGTTGCCGGACCGTCGCGCGGACGTCGATATCCACCGGGTCGACGACCTGGTGGCCGCCATCCGCCGGCTCGCCGTCCGCGGCGCGCCCGCGCTCGGGATCGCCGGTGCCTACGGCGTCGCCCTCGCGATCGTGCAGGCGGCGCGTGAAGGCTGGGACGGCTCCACGTTCACCGCCGCCGTCGGCCGGCTGCACGCAGCCAAGCCGACGGCGCTCGCGCTCGCGCAGGGCGTCGACGCCGCCTATGCCGTCGTCGACGACGGCCTGGACGCCGTCGTCGCGGTCGGGCGTGCGCTCGCCGAGGCCGACGAGCGGGTGAACCGGGCGATCGGCCGCCACGGCGCCGACTGGATCATCGGCCGCCTTGGCGACCGTCCGCTGCGCGTTCTCACCCACTGCAACACCGGCGCGCTGGCCACCGCCGCCTGGGGCACCGCCCTCGGGATCATCCGCGAGCTGCACGCCCGCGGCCGGGTCGAGCTGGTCTACGTCGACGAGACCCGGCCGTTGCTGCAGGGCAGCCGGCTCACCGCCTGGGAGCTGGCCCAGGCCGGCATCGACTACCGGGTGCAGGTGGACGGCGCGGCGGCCGGCACGATCGTCGGCGGCCTCGTCGACGTGGCCATCGTCGGCGCCGACCGCATCGCGGTGAACGGCGATGTCGCGAACAAGGTCGGCACCCTCGGCGTGGCGCTGGCCTGCGCGCACGCCGGCATCCCGTTCGTCGTCGCCGCCTCGGCGTCGACCGTGGACGAGGACCTGCCCAGCGGCGCCGGCATCCCGATCGAACAGCGCGGCGACGACGAGGTGCTGGCCTGGGCCGCCCGCCGCGTCGCCCCGCCCGGCGCCCGCGCCCACAACCCGGCTTTCGACGTCACCCCCGCGACCCTGGTCAGCGCCCTCGTCACCGAGCACGGCCCGGTCCACCGGCACTGACCGTGCTGGACCAGTCCGCGCGATCGTCCGACACTGGTGGTCATGAGGCATACCGAACGGGCGGTCGACGGGCGGTCCGGATCCGCCGTCGGCCGGGTCGCTGACCAGTCGGCCGGTGACGGCACGCCGCGAGCCGACGGTTCGGTACGACGCCACACCATCGAGGACGTCGCCGCGCTCGCGGGGGTGTCGCGCGCGACCGTCTCCCGTGTCCTCAACGGCAGCACCCACGTCATCCCGGCGACCAGGAGCCGGGTGCTCGCCGCGGCCGACGAGCTCGGCTTCGTGCCGAGCCTGGCCGCTCGCGCGCTCGCCGGTGGGCGGGGCGACCGGGTCGCCATCGTGGCGATCTCGCATCCCTGGTGCCCGGAGGAGGACCGGTTCTTCGGCACCGTCGCCTACGCCGCCGCGCAGGAGGCCGGCACGGCGGGCCTCGGTGTCTTCCTGCACAGGCTGGAGCATGGGGACGGCGCCGGGTTGCGGGACCTCGCCGCCGACCGCGCGCTCGCCGGCCTCATCGTCATCAACCCCAGCCGTGGGGCACTCGCGGCGCTGCCGCGCCAGGTACTGCGCCGCACTGTCACGCTCGGGGTCTGCTCACCGGACGTCGCGGCGGTCGACGTCGACAACCCGCGCGCGTCGCGGGCCGCGCTCACGCACCTGACCGGGCTCGGCCGGCGGCGCATCACGCTGGTCGCGGGCCCGGACGACCTGCCGTGCGTACGGGAACGGACCGAGGCCTACCTCAGCCACCAGGCCGCACTCGGTCAGCCGCGCAGGCTGGTACGTTCCCGGCTCGGAGTGCCGGACGCCGCCGCGGCGCTCGGTGCCGCGTTCGAGTCCGCCGGCGCACCGGACGCGATCTTCGCCGCCCACGACGGGCTGGCCACGGCGGTCGTCGAGGTGTGCCGCGAGCGTGGGCTGCGCCTCGGCGACGACGTGGCGATCGTCGGGTTCGACGACGACCCGGCGCCACCGGGCTGCGCACGGCCCGCGTACGCGGCCGTGCGCCGGCCGGGGCCCGGCATCGCGGCGAGCGCCCTGCGGATGGTCGCCTCCGGCGACACCCACGCGGAACAACGCACACTGCCGCCCGCCGAGGTCGGAATCACCACGTTGACCACCTAGCACGGCCACGCCTCCGCGTCATCCGACCCGGAAGCCCGGTGACCAGCCGCGAGTCTCGGCACGGCAGGCGACCGGAGGGTCAGGTGACCGAAGGGTCAGACCCTCGAGACCAGGGCGCAGAGCCAGTCGACGGCCTCGACGATGTCCCGCACGGTCAGCTCGCCCTTGTCGCCACCGGAGCCGGTGACGGCGAGCCGCAGCGGTTCCCGGCCGAGCACGACGGACAGGTTCCCGGAGGTCGCGCGCATCCAGCCGAGCCCGGCGAACCGCGCCGCCTCGGCGACCAGCGCCGCCGCCTCGGCGGCGAGGCGTTCCTCATGCCCCGCCGTCCCGCGCGGCGTCGTTCCCCCATCGGTCACGCCTCGACACTGGCACAACCGTCCGAGGCGGTCCTGGTGTCCGACAAGGCAACGCCGTACGGCATTCTCGCTGGCGCCGTCGGCGGGTCAGGCAGCCATGATCTGGTCTGGTCAGGCCAGCGGCAGGTAGGCGCTGGCGACGGCGTCGCGGTTGGCCTCGGCCTCGGCCGCCGTGCCCGACCAGGCGAGCCGGCCGTGGCGCAGGACGTGGACCTGGTCAGCGATCGTCAGGGCGCTGCGGACGTGCTGCTCGACGAGCAGCACGGCCAGGCCCTCGTCGGCGGCGGCGCGCACCGCGGTCAGCAGCCGGGTGACGATCTGGGGGGCGAGCCCCAGCGAGAGCTCGTCGGCGAGCAGCGCGGTCGGTCGGCGAGCCAACGCCCTGGCGAGGGTCACCATCTGCTGCTGACCGCCGGAGAGCAGGCCGGCCTTGCGGTCGAGGTGCTGCTCCAGTTCGGGGAACGTCGCGAGCGCCAGCGCGGGGTCGCAGCGACCGACGCGCAGGTTCTCGCGCACGGTCAGACTCATGATCACAGAGCGGTCCTCGGGGACGAGGCTCAGCCCGGAGCGGGCGCGCCGGTGCAGCGGCGCCGTCGTCGGGCTGCCCGCCCAGTGCACCTCGCCCGCGTGCGGCGCGAGCGCCCCGGCGAGCGTGAGCAGCGTCGTCGTCTTCCCCGCGCCGTTCGGCCCGAGCAGGACGACGACCTCGCCCGCGCGCACCTGGATGTCGAGCCCACGGACGACGGGCGCCCCGCCGTAGCCGGCCGACAGCCCGTGTGCCGCGAGCACCGGAGGCCTGACGAGCATCGGCCGCGCCCGGCGGCCACGCCCGGCCAGCTGCCTGACCACACCTGCCTTCGCGCTCATCGGGCGGCCCCCGGCGCCACCGGCTCGCCGGCCAGGCCCGGCTCGCTGGCGCGCTCGGCCAGCGGCCGCTGGGCGGGAGCGCGCCGCCTGGGCGGGACGGTGACCTTCTCCCCGAGGTAGGCCAGCTGCACCATCGGGTCGTCACGGACCTGCGCGGGGGTGCCCTCGGCGATGGTCTTGCCGGCGTCGAGGACGACGACCCGGTCGCAGACGGACATGACGACGTCCATGTCGTGCTCGTTCAGCAGGATGCCCAGGCCCCACTCGTCGGCGAGCCGGCGCAGCAGGGCCGCGACCTCGGCGCTCTCGTGCTCGTCCAGCCCGGCGCAGGGCTCGTCGAGCAGCAGCACCGACGGGCGGGCGGCGACCGCCCGCGCGATCGCGAGCAGCCGGCGCCGGCCGTAGGGCAGCTCGGTGACGGTGCGGGTGAGGTCGCCGGCCAGCCCGAATGCCTCGATGGCCGCGCGCGCCGCCGGCGGCAGCACGCTCGTGCGCGGCCAGAACAGGTTCGTCAGGTAAGCGCGCAGGTCTCGCGGGTCACTCGCGGCTTCGATGTTCTCCAGCACGGTCAGGTCCTCGAAGAGCTCGAGGTTCTGGAACGAGCGCTGGACGCCGCGCCGCGCCCGCCGGTGCGCGGGCAGCCGGTCGAGCCGGTGCTCGCCGAGCGTCAGCTGCCGTGCTCTGGCTGGGGTGTAGCCGGTGATCGCGTCGATCACGGTGGTCTTGCCGGCGCCGTTCGGGCCGATCAGGCCGACGATCTGGCCGGGCGTGACCCGCAGGCTCACGTCGTCCACGGCGGTGACGGCGCCGAACCGGACCGTCAGCCCCCAGATCGACAGCGTCGCCGGCCGGATCACCCCCACGCCGCCCGCGAGCGCGGCAAGCCTCGCGGCGCGCGCGCCCGCGGCCACGCCGGCCGCGCCGCCGGTGGTGGTAGTTGTGGTGGCGGCGGGCGGCTCGGCGGGCGCCACGACAGTGGCGGCGTCCGGCACACCCGGTGCCACGGCTGGCTCGACACCCGCCGGGCCGGCCAGCAGCTGGGCGAGCCGGCGGCGCTCGCGCGCCGCGCGCGCCGCCCTCCTCGACGGCGGCGTGCAGCGGGCGGCCACGGCGCTGGCCAGGGCCGCGTTGCCCGGCGCCATCCCGCCGCCGGAGGTGGCCAGGATGGCGACGAGGACGACGCCGCCGATCAGCGGCACGTACCGGTCGAGCTGGGTCAGCCAGTCGAGCACCCAGCCGCTGACCCCGAGCGCGACAGCCGCGAGCACCACCGCGCCCGCCCACGGCCAGAGCCGCCGGATGGCCGGCCGCGCCGAGGCCGGCCGGCCGGCACCTGCCCGCCCGTCGGCCCCCGGCGTGGCCGCGTCGTCCATGCCAGCCGTGCCAGCCGCCTCGTCCGCGCCGGCCGCCTCGCCGTCAGCCGCGTCCGGCGCCGCGCCGCGCGGCCGGCGGGAGCCGGCGCCAGCACCGACGCCGAAGCCGACCACCGCGCCCAGCAGGACGATCATCGTCCTGGCGAACGCCGCCACATCGGTCAGCAGCTTCCCGAGCCACGCCCCGAACCGGGTACCGAGCGTGCCCGCCGCCCAGGCGGCGCCGGCGAACGCGCCGCTGACCCAGCCGACACCGCCGAGCACCGCGAACGCGATCAGCAGGATCGAGCTGAACGGCGAGAACGTTATGCCGCCGTAGTCGATGTTGCCGCGCGAGCCATAGAGATAGAAGGCATAGAGCACGCCGCCGAACCCGGCGATCGCGGCCGACAGCGCGAACGCGTAGAGCTTCGCGCCGACGACGCTGATCCCGAGCGCCGCCGCGGCGCGCTCGTTGGTCCGCACCGCGATAAGCCGCCGGCCCGCTCGCCCGCGGCGCAGGTTCGCCACCGCGACCGCGAGGACGACGAACGAGATGACGACGAGCGTCGCGAACGCTCGCGGCGCCACGACCGTGTCCAGGCGGACACCGAACAGCCGCGCGTGCCCGACGGCGGTGCCCTCCGTCTGGCCGAGCTCGCCGAGCGCCGCCGCGACCGAGCCGGGCGGCGGCGGCGTGTGGTAGCCGCGCTGGAAGAGGATCGCGTCCGCGGCCGCGCCAAGGCCGAGGGTGACGACGGCGAGCTGCAGGCCACGGGTGCGCAGCGCGGGCAGCGCGAACAGCACCCCGAGCGCCGACGTCCCGAGGATGCCGAGCGCGAGCGCCGCCTCCAGCGGCCAGCCGTGGACCGCCACGAGCCGGCCGGCGATCAGCGCGGCCACCCCGGCGAAGGCGAGCTGGGCAAGCGAGAGCTGACCGGTGAAGCCGACCAGCACGACGACCGAGAGGATGAGGATCGCCCACAGCGCGTTGGCGTTCAGCGCGTTCACCCAGTCCACCGGCAGGGCGTACCAGACCAGGCAGATCGCGGCGGTGACGGTCAGCACGAGCGCCGGCCAGTGGATTCGGCCGCTGCCCAGCGCCGGGAGCCGCTCGCTCACGTGCCCCCGGTCGGGGATGTGCCGGCCTCGGATCGCCAGGTAGAAGACGATCACGATCAGTGGGATCGCCCGGTCGACACCGCGCCAGGCCGGATGCCGGGTGATCAGCTGAACCTGCGTCTCCACCTCGACGACCGCGAGCACGAGCGAGGCGACGAACACGGCCGGCAACGAGCGGAACCCGGCCAGCAGGCCGATCGCGAGCACCGGCACGATCAGCAGCATCAGGTTCGGCGCCGACAGCGGCATCTGCAGCGGGGCGAGCAGCACACCGGCGAGACCCGCGAGCGCGGCCCCGAGCGTCCAGGCCCCGGCGGCGACCAGGTCGGGCGACCAGCCGAACGTCGCGGCCGCCCGCGGGTTCTCGGTGACGGCCGTGGCCGCGAGCCCGATCGTGGTATGCCGGAACAGCGCCCACAGCGCCACGAGGACCGCCGCGACGACACCGAGCCGGACGAAGACGTCCCAGCCGACCGGCATGCCGGCGAGCGTCACCTTGCCTGTCGGCAGCACGGTCGGCGCGGTACGGACCGGCGTGCCGTACATCAGCGTGAGCGCCGACTGCAGGATGATCAGCAGCCCGAGCGTGGCCATCACCCTGGTCAGCGCCGAGCCGTCGCGCATCGGGCGCATCACCAGAAGGTGGAAAATCAGGCCGATGAGCGCCGTCGAGACGACGGCGGCGAACGCGGCGAGCCAGACAGGCAGGCCCCACACCTCGGCGACGCCGTGGAACGAGTATGCCGCCCAGGCCAGCAGCGCGCCGTGAGCGAGGTTAAGCACGCCCGCGCCGCGCTGGACCACCACGATCCCGGCCGTCATCAGCGCGTACAGGCCGCCGGTGCCCAGGCCGAGCAGTGCGTAGCCGATCGCGTCGTTCACCGTGGCCCACCTTCACTACCGGAAACGCGGTACCGGCACGCCGGGAACCGACGACGCGTCATGGCCAGCAAACCAGCGCCTCCGCCGCATTTCTGTGTCGAGAAGCCCACGGCTCCCACAATGCCCCGCATGACCGCGCCTCTTGCGGCGCCCGGTCCCGCGAGTACGACATGGTCGCACAACCTTCGACCGGGTCTCCATCGGTGTCCGGTTGCACGAGAACAACATGGTCCCACGACCTTCAGCCAAGATCCTCAATGGCCTCCGGCAGCCGCCGCCGCGCGCGGGAACGACATGCTCGCGCAACACTCGGCCAAGATCTCCCACAGCCTCCGGTCGCCGGCGGGAATGACATGCTCACGCACCTTGGACCACACGCTGGATAACCGCCGCCGGCGTGACCGGAGAACGCGGTCGCGCTACCCATTTGGCGCGGTTCGAGGGCAGGGTTCGGAAGCGAGATCCGACCATGCGACGGAATGAAACGACCGAGTGACCATCCGTCGGCGGGAGTCGTCACAGCCCTCGGCCGCGCGACCGTCCGAAACAGCTGGGTGGCGCCCCGGCGGAACCCGGGCCGGCGTCGATCGTTGAACAGTCCAAGGGGGTGCGCATGCTCGAACTGGTGGCGGGGGCCAACGCGCCGCTGCCCGCGGGCGCCATCCGCGTCCGGCTGGGCGGACCGTTCGACCTGTCGGCGCTCGTCATCGGCGACGGCGGCCGGGTCGGCGGCGACGAGGACTTCGTCTTCTACAACCAGCCGACGGCGGCGGGCCTCCGGCTCACACCCGCCGCCTCTGGTGGCGGTGGCGACGAGCTGACCGTCGACCCGCGGCGGCTGCGCCGGGGCGCGGCACGGGTGGTGCTGGTGGCGAGTCCCGCGGACCGCGTCACCCCGTTCGGCCGGCTGCCAGCTCCGGTGACGACCGTGCATGGCACCTCCGGCATCACCGTTGTCCGGCTGCTGCCGCCGCCGCTTGGGCCGCAGACCGCCCTGCTCGTCGGCGAGCTCTACCAGCGCGGATCCGCTGGCCCCGCCGCCGGGAGGGCCGCCGCCGGCGGTGGCGGGGCCGGCGGGTGGCGGATCCGGTCGATCGGGCAGGGGTACGCGGACGGGCTGGCCGGGCTCGCGCGCGACTTCGGCGTCGATGTGGAGCCCGAGCCGGCCCCGCCGGTGCCCACGGCCCGCGAGCCGCGGGCACCGGGACGTCCCGTCCCGTCGGCCCCGCCTGATCGACGGGCACCCAGGGCGCCCGCGACGACGCCTGCCGGCCCGCCGCGGCCCGGGCCGCGGAGAAGCCCCGCGCCCGCGCCGCCGCCCTGGCCCGCGCGGCCACCGTCGCCGCCCGCAGCCGGCCCGCCGCCCATGCCCATGCCCATGCCGCCCAGCCCGCCCGGCCAACGGGCCGAACCAGGTCCGCCATGGGCACCGGTCTCACCGCGCGACGCCGACCGCCTCGCCGAGGTCATCATGCTGACGAACCAGCAGCGCGAGCGCCACGGCCTGCGTCCGCTCGCGCCCGAGCCCAGGCTCGCCATCGCGGCCGCGGCGCACAGCGCCGACATGGCCCGCCGCCGGTTCTTCGACCACAGCAGCCCGGAGGGCAGGCAGGTCTCCGACCGGGTCGAGGCGGCCGGGTACCAGTACGCGACGGTGGCCGAGAACATCGCCGCCGGTCAGCGGACCCCGGCCGAGGTCGTCACGGGCTGGATGAACAGCCCGGGCCACCGCCGCAACATCCTCCTGCCCGAGATCACCGAGATCGGCGTCGGCTACGCCGTCAGCGACGACGTCTACGGCTGCTACTGGACCCAGGTCTTCGGCACCCCCCGCACCTGGTAAAGCAAAACGGCGGGAAGGGCGCTTGCGCCCTTCCCGCCGTTTCACCATCCGAGCACGGACTGTTGTCAGAGCGCTTAAGTGCCGGTCTGGGTGAGGATCTTCAGGGCGTCGTAGGCCTCGGTGCCGAGCGGTACGTAGGTCTTGGTCGCCGAGTCCCAGCGCACGCCGCGCATGGTGGTGTTGAACAGCCGCTGCGCGCCGGGGATCGGCGACGGCTTGGAGAAGTCCAGCGGCGGCAGCAGGCCGAGGTCGAGGCCAGAGGTCTTGTTGAGCTGGTCGAGCAGCGCCGCCGACGTCAGCTCGTCACCCGGGATCGCGTTCGCGACCTTCTCGACGACCTGCACGGACAGCCACGAGCCGACGGTGTTCGTCGAGCTGATCCGCTTGTCCGTCGCCGCGTCGGCGTCACCGGCCGCGGCCTCCGCGTCGAGTTCCTGGACCGCCCTGGCGAGCTCGGGGAACTGGCCGGTCTGGCTGAGCTCCGGGAAGGCGCTCGCGAAGACGATCGAGTCGGCCGCCGCGCCCTCCTCGATGAGCCAGTTCCGGGAGAGGACACCCAGCGCGTGGCAGTACTTGCCGCCACCGGCGCCGCCGCCCTTGATCACCGCGTAGGCGCCCTGGTCGACGACGACGAGGACCGTACCGTTCACGCCGGCCCGGCTGAGCTGGGTCGCGGTCGGCGTGAAGTCGCTGGTGTCGATCGGGACCCGCGGCTCGAGCGCGAGCGGCGAACCGGCGTCCTTCGCCCCGATCTCCGCCATCTTCATCAGCCGGTCCGCCTGGGGCAGGCTGTAGCCGACCGCGCCGAGCTTCGTCGCGCCCGCCTTCTTCAGCAGAGCCGGGCACACCGCCGGATAGTCGGTCAGCGGGCTGAGCATGAAGCTGACCGGCGAGGAGAGCTCCGACTGGTCGATCGAGATGCCCCCGGAGCCGATCGACGGGATCTTGGCGGCCTCGAGGATCGGCATGATCCCGCCGGTCGCGCTGACCTCGTTGACAACGGCGAGCACATGTTCTTCCACCGCCCGCTGGGCGCAGGACTTGGCGGTGCCGGCGTCGTTCTTCTCGTTGCAGTAGACCAGCTCGACCTTGTGCCCCTTGATCCCGCCACGGGCGTTGAGCCCGCGCACCGCGGCGTTGGAGGCCGCGAGGATGTCGGGGTAGTTGGAGCCGGCCGTCCCGGTGGGCAGGATCGCCATCAGCTTCACCGAGGCCCCGGCCGCGACCGGGGTGCTGCCTCCTCCTCCGCCGCCGCCGTCGCCGCCGGACTCGCTGCAGGCCGCCAGCGCCAGGGCGGAGCCGAGCGCGGCGGCGGCCAGGCGAAGCATGTGCCGTCGTCCCACCAGGGACCCTCCTCAATCCTCATCGACGGAGATCTCGTCGACTGTGAGCTCTCGACCGCGCGCCGCCTGGCCGCGGGGAGCGGCCAGCGCGCCACAACCGCGCGCATCCGTTGGACTCGCGGGTGTTCCTGGCGCGGCGGTCAGGGCAACGACACGTTAGCTGGCGCCGGTTTGCCCGTTACGTGAGGGTGGGCGCGAACGCCCGGCGGAAGGCACCCAGATCATCGTCAGATCAGGGATCGCCCTCAGATCAGATGCGACCAGGCGTAGGCGAAGCCCATGATCTGATCCGTCAGTGTGTCGAACCGGCCGGCGATGGCCGGGCTCGAGATGGCGCCGTACTGGTCGATCGTGGCGCACTCCTGCCTGCCCAGGCTGACCCCGAGCGGCGTGGGCCAGCCGCCGAGGGCGTGCACCGTCGCCCGCAGCGTGGCCAGCGCGCCACCAGCGCCCGGCCCCTCGTCGCACGCCAGCAGCCCGACGGGGCGGGCATCCAGGCCCGGGCGGGCCGTTTCGCCCAGGTCCCACAGGTAGTCGAGAGCGTTCTTGAGCCCGCCGGACGTGCCACCGTGGTAGTCCGGGGCCGCGATGACCAGGCCCTCCGCGCGGCGGACCTCGCTGACGAGCCGGCGGACCGCCGGGGAGCGCTCCCTGCCGTCCGGCTGGTAGGGCGGCAGATCCAGCTCGGCGACGCTGAGCATGACCGTCTCGGCGCCGGCCTGGGCGAGCATCCGGGTCGCGGCGCCCAGCGCCCGCATGGTCGGCGAGTCGCTCCGCGCCGATCCGCCGATGCCGACGATCAGCGGCCGGCGCCGCCCCGACTGCCCCGGGCCGAGACCGGAATTGCGGCGCTCGAGCCCGGGAGGAGGTATGCGATCGGCCGACGCATCCTTGCCGCGACGGACCGTCAAGGGGGAACCGTCGCGCACCACCGACGGGCCCGTCCCGAAGCCGTCCACCAGCCCGCTCCCTCCCGACCAGCCGTGATGCAATGAGCCTATGGCTGTCACGCCCACGGCCAATACGGGGGTAAGTAGGCATGTTTGTCCCATGACGCTCCGGTGGCTTGGCGGGCGCCAAGTTGCCCTCCCGCGGGGTTCCGTGCCTAGGCAGTTGACGGTGGCCGGGCCGGTTCCGGGCTGACGAGGTGGCCGGGGTGGCACCGCGCCGATGCGCCGTCACCAGACGAGGACCGGTGACGGTCCGCGGCGGTCTCGGTCGCCAGCGTCCCGTAACAACGGTGAGCGGAATCGGCGGACAGTTGTAATAGCCGCGGCCTAGCTTGACCCCATGAACGACGCTGTCGACCCGGCCCTTCGCCGCCGCGCCGTCGACGCCGCTCGCGGCGTCGGGCCGTTCGACCTGCTCATCACCGGCGGCAGTGTCGTCGACGTCGGCACCTGCGAGGTGCGGCCGGCGGACGTCGGGCTGGTCGGCCCGCTGATCGCCTCGGTCCACCCGAGCGGCAGCCGGACGGACGCGCTGGACGCGTTCGACGCGACCGGGCGGTTCATCGCCCCTGGCCTCATCGACATGCACGTCCACTTCGAGAGCTCGATGCTCACGCCCGGCGCCTACGCGTCGGCCGTCTGCCCGCGCGGCACGACCACGATCTTCGGCGACCCGCACGAGCTGGCGAACGTCGCCGGCGTCGCCGGGGTGCGCTACGCCGTGGAGGCCAGCCGCGGGCTGCCGGTGCGTTTCATCGTCCAGGCGCCGTCGTGCGTGCCGCCGATGCCGGGGCTGGAGCTGTCCGGGGCGGACCTGCACGGGCCCGAGGTCGCCGAGATGCTCGCCTGGCCGGAGGTCGGCGGGCTCGCCGAGGTCATGGACATGCTCGGCGTACTGACCAGCGACGGGCGGATGGTCGACGTCGTGGCCGCGGGCCTGGCCAGCGGGAAGCTGGTCAGCGGGCACGCCGCCGGCCTCACCGGCGCCGAGCTGCAGGCATACCTCGCGGCCGGGATCACCTCGGACCACGAGATCGTGACGCAGGACGACGCCATGGAGAAGCTGCGCGCCGGCCTGACCGTCGAGCTGCGTGGCGCGTTCGAGCATCTCCTGCCCGGCCTGGTCGCCGAGTTGAACGCGCTGCCGGAGCTGCCGACGCACCTGTGCGCCGCGACCGACGACCTGTTCGCGCTGACGCTGCTCACCGACGGCGGCATCGACCACCTGCTGCGCCGCCTGGTCGGCTACGGCCTCGCCCCGGTGCGCGCGCTGCGGATCGCCACCTACCACGCGGCCTACCGGCTGCGGCGAACCGACCTGGGCCTGGTCGCCGCCGGCCGGCAGGCTGACCTGATCATCCTGTCCGACCTGGCGACGGTCGCCGTCGACGAGGTCTTCGCCGCCGGCCAGCACGTGGCCTCCGGCGGCGAGATGGTCGTCCCGGTGGTCGAGGGGCCGAGCGTGCCGCCACTGGACACCATGAAGATCGACCCGCTCACCCCGGACCACTTCGTGCTGCGGGTCGGCCACCTGCCTGGCGGGGTCTACAACGGCACGACGAGGCTGCGGGTGCTCGCGGGCCCGGTCTTCACCACCTGGGGCGAGGTCGATGCCAAGGTCCGTGACGGCGTGGTGGTGCCGCCCGACGGGCACATGCTGCAGGTCGCGGTGCACCGGCACGGCCGGATCGCCCCGCGCCCGCAGGCCGCGCTGGTCTCCGGCTGGGGAGAGTGGACGGGCGCCGTCGCCACGTCGGTCTCGCACGACACCCACAACCTGGTCGTCTTCGGCCGCGACCCGGTCGACATGGCGGCCGCGGCGAACCAGGTGATCGCGGACGGCGGCGGCGTCGCGGTCGCGTCCGGCGGCAAGGTGGTGGCCCGGGTCGCGCTCCCGATCGCCGGGCTGCTGTCGCCGTTGCCGGCGGCCGAGGTGGCCGAGGCCCAGCGGGCCGTCCAGGACGCGGCCGCCGCGGTCGGCCTCACACTCCGGATCCTCACCCAGCCGCTGTTCACCGTCATGGTCGCCTCGCTCGCCTGCCTGCCCGGCCCGCACGTCACCGACCTAGGCCTCATCGACGGCACCACCGGCGAGCGCATCGCCTCCCCCCTCCTCACCTCCGGCGGCTAGGCCAAAGTCGCTCCCCCGAAAGACCGGCTGGCGCCGATCTTTCGGGGACCCCTGCGGCGATGACGGCGGAGCCTCGCGTGGCCGGAGGCCGTCAGACACGGCCCAGCCTCACCCGGCCGCGGACGAGGTCGGCTCTCGCGGCCGGCTCGGGCGCCAGGCGGCTCAGGCGGCCGGCACGGTGGCGCCGGCGCCCGCGCCGGCGACGGGGTGGCCGCGCAGGAGGACCAGGTCGGGGGCGGCGAGGACGGCGACGTCAGCCCGGGGGTCGTCCGGGTAGACGACGAGGTCGGCGGAGGCGCCCTCCTCCAGGCCGGGGTAGCCGAGCCAGGCACGGGCCGACCAGACCGCGGCGTCGAGGGCGGCCTCCGGCGGCAGACCGGCCCTGACAAGCTCGGCGACCTCGGCGGCGGCCAGGCCGTGCGGCAGCGAGCCGCCGGCGTCGGTGCCGACGTAGATCGGGATGCCGGCGTCGTAGGCGGCGCCGACGGTCTCGAACCGGCGGGCATGCAGGGCGCGCATGTGCTGGGCGTAGCGCGGGAACTTGCCCTCGGCATCGGCGGCGATTCCGGGGAACGTGGCGATGTTGACCAGCGTCGGCACGATCGCGATCCCGCGGGCGGCGAAGAGCGCGATGGTGTCGTCGGTGAGGCCGGTGGCGTGCTCGACGCAGTCGATGCCCGCGGTGGCGAGGTCGGCCAGCGCGTCCTCGGCGAAGCAGTGCGCCGTCACCCGGGCGCCGGCGGCGTGTGCCGCCACGATTGCCTCGGCGACGGCGTCCGCCGGCCAGCAGGGGGCGAGGTCTCCGAGGGACCGGTCGATCCAGTCGCCGACGAGCTTCACCCAGCCGTCGCCGCGCTCCGCCTGCCGCGCGACCTCGGCGACGAGCCCCTCCGGCTCGATCTCCTCGGCGTAGTTGCGGATATAGCGGCGGGTCCGCGCGATGTGCCTCCCGGCCCGCACCAGGCGGGGCAGGTCCTCACGGTCGTCGATCCAACGGGTGTCGGCCGGGGAGCCCGCGTCGCGCAGCAGCAACGCGCCAGTGTCACGGTCCGCGAGCGCCTGCGCGAGCGTGGTCTCCTCGTCGACCGCGCCATGCGCGTCGAGGCCCACGTGGCAGTGCGCGTCCACGAGGCCCGGCAGCACCCAGCCACGTACCGTCTCCGCCGGCGCGGCGGGCCGGGAGAAGGTGATCCTCCCACCGACGACCCACAGCTCGTCGCGGACGTCCTCGGGCCCGGCCAGCACGGGGCCGGCCAGCCGCAGGACTTCCCGGGAGGGTGACCGCGATGAGTTCGCCACGGGACAATGCTTATCGCACCCGGTCGTGGACGACTGCCTACTCGGCCACGCCGAACCGTGGGCGGCCGCGCGCATGTGCCACAGGATGGCCGCGACGGGCGCCACAGGATGCCTCCGCGGGCGCCACAGGATGGCTCCACGCGAGTGTCACGGACGAGAAGGACCCGGCCGGGACGGAGATGTCCGCCCAAGCCGGGCCATCCGCGCTACGAGACCGTTAGTGACGGTCGGACTGCCACGGGCCCTTGATGGCGACCGTGATGCCATCCCCCTGGAGGTTGGCGTAGAGGTACTTGCCGTCCGGCGAGAAGGTGGCGCCCGCGAACTCCGTCTGGCTCACCGAGCGGGCCAGCGGGTAGGGGTTGCCGTCGTCGCCGATGACGACGAGATGGTTGTCGCCGTCGCCGTCCTCGCAGAGGATCATCTCGCCCCAGGCGGAGATGTGGATGTTGTCCGGCCCGTCGAAGGCGCCGCCGGGCGCGAAGCGCACTACCAGCTCGATGGTGCTCCTCTTCGGGTCGAACCTCCAGACCTGGCCCTCGTGGAGGCCGGCGGCGGGCGCCGCCTTGGCGTAGCTGGAGACGACGTACACCGAGCCGTCCCGGAAGTAGATGCCCTCGGCCTTCGGCACCTGGGAGACCGTGCCCGCGGTGAACTGCTTACGCACCGACGTGGTGGTGGCGTCCGGGTCCGGGACATCGACCCACGTCACCGCCAGCTTGGTGCCGATCTTGGTGACGCCGGACAGGTCGGCCAGGCCGCCCGCGAACATGGCCTGCAGTTTGCCGCCGGCGCGCAGGCTGCCGGGGCCGCCCATCGGCCGCTTCGGCAGGAACCGGTAGACGAGGCCGTACGGGCCGCTCGCGTCCTCGGTCAGGTAGAGGATGCCGGTCTTCGGGTCGACGGCGACGGCCTCGTGGGCGTAGCGGCCGAGCGCGGCGAGCGGCACCGGCGCCGCGTCGTGCAGCCGGCCGAACGGGTCGACCTCGAAGACGTAGCCGTGCCGCTTGGTCAGCTTCGCGTCGTGGTTGCCGGCGTTGGCCGGGTCGAACGGGTCGCCGACGGGGACGAGCTCGGTCTCCTCGCAGGTCAGCCACGTGCCCCACGGGGTCGGGCCGCCGGCGCAGTTGCGGACGGTGCCCGCGAGGCCCACCTTCTCCGAGATCAGCTTGCCGCCGTCGACGACGAGGACGGTGTTGCCGCCGTCGGCGCCCTCGTCGTAGGTGAGGCCCTTGACATGCGGGACCGGGTAGTTCGCCTCGTGGCCCAGCTCGTGGTTGCGGACGATCGCGGTGTAGCGGCCGGCCGGGAACGTGTGCATGCCGTCCTGGAGGGTCGGGCTGACACCGCCGCCGGCCAGCGGCGTGCCCCGGACGGAGATTTTGGTGTAACTGAAGCCCTTGGGCAGGTCGATGACGCCGTTCGGGTCGGCGACGAGGTCACCATAGCCCTTGAAGACCGGGCCGTGGCCCTGGCCGCCCTGCGGGCCGCCCGCGTACGCGGTACCACCGAACACGGAACCGACTGAACCCGTGAGAACGATGCCCAGACCAGCAGCGCCGGTGCCGAGCACGTGACGACGATTGACAGACATGTGGAACCTCCTTCGGCCGGCGGTAAGGCTTCCAGCCCCAGGTGTCCAGTCGACGACGGTAGGCGGAAGGACCGAGGTAGCACAGTCGACCGGCGCGTGACGGGTCACACCGGGTGGCCCACGCGGCGCGACCGGTTTCCCGGTGTCACCTCGCCCCGCGCGGAAGGTGGCGCGGGGCGAGGTGACGGTCTCCGCGGGCGAGGAGTGACGTCTTCCAGCCGGAACGGCCATCCGTCGGGACGGCGGTTGGCCGTCGCGCCGACGGAGTCGGCGTCGGCGGAAACCGGGCGGCGGCCCGGCGGCGCGAACCCGAAGGCGGCGGCACCGGGCACCCGACATATTTCTACAACGGTGTAGAACGCACCCGGCGGGCGGCCACCCGGCCGAACCGGCGGCGACCGCGGCGGCCCGCCAGGGCCGCGGGCCGGGGCGATGAGGGGAGACAGTGCCCGGCGCGGGCCGATTCGTCCGCGGCGGATGAGAACACGTTCCGCAAAGACTCTGGCCATCTGATCCGAGTTCGGCCAGACTGCGCCGTGGGCCGTGATGTGCAGCACACGGACCCTCTATGCCTCGGCCATGGTGTACCGGCGTCCGGGCGGAGGGTCCGCGCCGCCGCGCGCCACGGGCCGCGCGGCGCCGCACCTGCGCGGGCCCGCGTGGAACCCGCGTCCGCCGCGGGACGCCCGTCGGCGCGCGCGCGATCCGGCGAGGGAGGCGAAACCGCGGCGCCAGGAGCCGAGGAGACATGTATGCCCGTTCGGACCAGACCCGCGCCGACCGCGGACCCGGCCGTCACCCCACGCCCAGTACCCGCGCCCCGCGCGGCCGTCGGCGCGCGCACCCTGCGCAAGGACAACTGGTGGGTGGAACCGCTGGTGACCGTCGTCGTGCTCGCGGGATTCGTCGTCTACGGAATGTGGGCCGCGCTACGGAACGGGAACTACTTCCACGACCCGTACCTTTCGCCGTTCTACTCGCCGTGCCTGACGGATAATTGTCTGGACAACGCGACCCCGCATATCTTCGGCGATATATCGCCGGTGTCGCCGGCGCTTATCATCCTGGTGTTCCCACTCGGCTTCCGGCTCACCTGCTACTACTACCGGAAGGCCTACTACCGCTCGTTCTGGTGGGCGCCGCCGGCCTGCTCGGTGCCGGACTTCCGCCGCGGCTACCAGGGCGAAACCCGCTTCCCGCTGATCCTGCAGAACATCCACCGGTACTTCTGGTACTTCGCGGTCATCTTCGCCGGGCTGCTGACATACGACGCCGTGCTCGCGTTCATCTATGACGGCCACTTCGGCATCGGCGTGGGGACCGGCGTGCTGGTGGTCAACGCGGCGCTGATCTGGCTGTACTCGCTTTCCTGCCATTCGTGCCGGCACCTGTGCGGCGGCGGCCTGAAGCAGCTGTCCGCGGCCCCGCTGCGCCGCCGGGTCTGGGCCAGGCTTTCGGTGCTCAACCGGCACCACATGTTCTTCGCCTGGGCGAGCCTGCTGTGGATCATGGTAGCCGACTTCTACATCTGGCTGGTCGCGTCCGGCCATCTCACCGACGCGCACTGGGTCTCATGAACGGCCTCCGCCGCGCGGGCTTCGCCATCGTCGCGCGGCTCCGGCCGGAGATCGCGTGAGCGGCCTCGCGGATCTCCCAGACCGACTCCGCAAGCTCCGTCGATCCGGCAGGAACCCCGGCGCGAGGCTTCGCCATTTTCGCGCGGCTCCGGCCGAGGCCGCCCGAGCTCGCCAGCCAGACGCCAGGAACGAGAGAAGGAAACACCTGTGACAGCCGAGACACACACCTACGACGTCGTGGTGGTCGGCGCCGGCGGAGCGGGCCTGCGGGCCGCGATCGAGGCGCACGAGCAGGGCGCGCGGGTCGCCATCGTGTGCAAGAGCCTGCTGGGCAAGGCGCACACCGTGATGGCCGAGGGCGGCATGGCCGCCGCGATGGCCAACGTGTGGCCCGAGGACAACTGGCGCGTGCACTTCCGCGACACCATGCGCGGCGGGAAGATGCTCAACCAGTGGCGGATGGCGCAGATCCACGCCCAGGAGGCCCCGGACCGGGTCTGGGAGCTGGAGGAATGGGGCGCCGTCTTCGACCGCACCCCCGACGGGAAGATCCTCCAGCGCGACTTCGGCGGCCACCGCTACGCGCGCCTCGCCCATGTCGGCGACCGCACCGGCCTCGAGCTCATCCGGACCCTGCAGAACCGGGTCGTCGCGAAGAAGCTCGACGTTTTCATGGAATGCACCGTGCAGCGGCTGCTGACCGCGCCGGACCCGGCGACCGGCGGCGAGCGGGTCGCCGGCGTCTTCGCCTACTGGCGCGAGACCGGCACGTTCGTCCGGTTCGACGCGCCGGCCGTGGTGCTCGCCACCGGCGGTATCGGGAAGTCCTGGCAGGTGACGTCGAACTCCTGGGAGTACACCGGCGACGGCCAGGCGCTCGCGCTGCGCGCCGGCGCCGCGCTGATGGACATGGAGTTCGTCCAGTTCCACCCGACGGGAATGGTCTGGCCGCCGTCGGTGCGCGGCATTCTCGTCACCGAGGGCGTGCGCGGTGACGGCGGCGTGCTGCGCAACACCGAGGGCCGCCGGTTCATGTTCGACTACATCCCCGAGGTGTTCGCCGCGGACACGGCCGACACCGAGGAGGAGGCCGACCGCTGGTACACCGACAAGAAGACGGCGCGGCGCCCACCGGAGCTGCTTCCGCGTGACGAGGTCGCCCGCGCCATCAACTCCGAGGTGAAGGCCGGCCGCGGCACGCCGCATGGCGGCGTCTACCTCGACATCGCCAGCCGCCGCGACCCGGAGACGATCCGGCGCCGGCTGCCGTCGATGTACCACCAGTTCAAGGAGCTGGCCGACGTCGACATCACCAAGGAGCCGATGGAGGTCGGCCCGACCTGCCACTACGTGATGGGCGGGATCAAGGTCGACCCGGAGAGCCAGGCGACGACGCTGCCGGGGCTGTACGCGGCCGGCGAGTGCGCCGCCGGGCTGCACGGGTCGAACCGGCTCGGTGGCAACTCGCTGTCGGACCTGGTGGTTTTCGGCCGGCGCGCGGGTGCCGGCGCCGCCGCCTATGCGACAGCGCTCGCCGCGACCGACCGCCCGGCGCCCGACGAGACCCAGATCGCCGAGACCACGGCGCGGGCGCTCGCCCCGTTCGAGCGGGCCGCGACCGGCGGCGACACCGAGAACCCCTACCAGCTGCAGTCCGACCTGCAGGCCGTGATGCAGTCGCTGGTGGGGATCATCCGGACCGAGCGCGAGCTGACCCAGGCCCTCAAGGAGATCGGGGAGCTGCGCCAGCGCGCCGAGCGGGTCGCCGTCGAGGGGCACCGGCAGTACAACCCCGGCTGGCACCTGGCGCTCGACCTGCGCTCGATGCTGCTGGTCGCCGAGTGCGTAGCCACCGCGGCGCTCGCCCGCCGAGAGAGCCGCGGCGGCCACACCCGCGACGACTACCCGGGCACCGACCCGGTGTTCGCCAGGATCAACCACGTGGTCCGGCTACGCGACGGCGCCGTCGATCTCGCCGCCGAGCCGCTGCCCGAGATGCCGCCCGAGCTCACCTCACTGTTCGACCCGCCGCCATCCGATGTGCCCCCGCAGCCGGCCGACGCGGAGAAGACCCAGACCCCACCCGAGACGCCCCCGGTCGCCGGGACGAACAACGAGAGGAACGCCTGACGATGGGCTACGACCTGGCTATGCGGGTGTGGCGCGGCGACGCCGAGGGCGGCGAACTACGGGACTTCACCGTCGAGGTCGAGGAGGGCATGGTCGTCCTCGACGCGGTGCACCGGCTGCAGGCCACCCAGGCGAACGACCTGGCCGTCCGGTGGAACTGCAAGGCCGGCAAGTGCGGCTCCTGCTCGGCGGAGGTGAACGGGAAGCCTCGGCTGATGTGCATGACCCGCCTGAACCTCTTCGCCCCCAGCGAGACGATCACCATCACCCCGTTGCGTACGTTCCCGGTGGTGCGCGACCTCGTCACCGACGTGGCCTTCAACTACGAGAAGGCCGAGGAGGTGCCCACCTTCGCGCCGGGCCGGCCAACCGGCGAGGACGGGCACCACCGCATGCAGCAGGTGGACGTGGACCGCGTCCAGGAGTTCCGCAAATGCATCGAGTGCTTCATGTGCCAGAACGTCTGCCACGTGATCCGCGACCACGAGGACAAGAAGAGGGTGTTCGCCGGGCCGCGACTGATGATCCGCTACGCGGAGCTGGAGATGCACCCGCTGGACACGAACGACCGGCGTGACCTGCTGCGCGCGGAGGCCGGCATCGGCTACTGCAACATCACCAAGTGCTGCACCGACGTCTGCCCGGAACACATCAAGATCACCGACAACGGGATCATCCCACTCAAGGAGCGGGTGGCGGACGCCTCCTTCGACCCGATCGCCGCACTCGGCCGTCGCCTGCGGCCGTCCCGCGCCGGACGCTCCGCGCCCCGAACCTCCCAGATCACGACCTCCCAGATCACGACCTCCCAGATCGGCTCCGCCGATCCGGCAGGGACCCCGTCCGCCGATCCGGCAGGGACCCCGTCCGCCGATCCGGCAGGGACCCCGTCCGTCGATCCGGCAGGGACCCCGGCCGGGCCCGGCCTGGTCGAGCCCTAGGGGGCCCTCCCGGGGCTGGTTTCGGGGTTGGTGTACTCGGCCGGGACTGGTCTGTTCTGGCTTCGGGTGCCGGTTATGTTGACGCTGCGCCGATGCGCTGTCACCTTCGGTGGCCTGGTTGCGCCGACGGGTCGCCGGGGCGAGGTGAGCCCGACGGCGCTGCTTGGTGGGTAGAGCTGTTGGCCCGTCTGAACGGGACCAGTTCATGGGAACAAGGAACGGGCCGCTCCCTGGTGCTGGGAGCGGCCCGTTCTGTGTCTGGTGTGCCTCCGGTATCGCCAACTGGTCCTTCGACCAGCTCGCCACCAGCCGCTTTGGGCCGGTGAGATGCCGCCTCAGCGAGGCTGAGGCGGCACCGCTTCCACCGTTGGCTTGTTACCAGTTGGTGTTACTGGTGGTGCTGTCAGCTCTCGGTGTTCGCGCCGAGGGTGTTGCGCCGCCGCCGGGCCGCGACCCGCAGCAGCAGACCGCCGCCGAGGAGGGCGAAGGCGATGGAGGCCATGGCCCCGGTCTCGACACCGGTGAACGGCAGTGCACCGCCGGCCGGGGTCGCGCCGCCGGCGCCGCCACCTCCGACGCCGCCGACGCCGCCGACGCCGCCGACGCCGCCGACACCGCCGACACCGCCGACACCGCAGTTCCTGTTCTTATCGTCGAACAGGCCGTTGTCCCTGCGGTCCTTGTTGTCGACGCCGTCCGCCAGCGTGGTCCTGCCGTCCTTGTTGATGCCGTCCTTGCCGTCCTTGCCGTCCCTGAAGCAGTCCCTCTTGTCGTCGAAACCGCCGATCGGGATCGGAATCGGGAAGGGGATGCCGTTGATCGTGGTGACGTTGCCCTTGTCGTCCCTGAAGGTGCCGCCGATCCCGTCATCGCTCACGCCTGACGCGCCGTCGAAGTCACCAGGGCCCCAGGGATCCCAGGAGCCATCGGGGCCGCCGGGGCCGCCGGGACCGCCGGGACCGCCAGGACCATGAGGACCGCCAGGACCGCCAGGACCGATCACGAGGACCGTGGCCGTCAGGGTCCGGTTGATCGGCGCGGCGGACAGCGGGGTCTTGTCCTCCGCGGCAAGCTGGTCCTTGAGCAGCGGGTCGAGCTCCTCGTCACCGAGGATGCCGGCCGCCGGGAAGCCAGGCCCGGTCGCGGCGATCGTGCTCCTGCCGGGAGTGCTCAGGGTCAGCTGGCCGCTGATGTAGCCACCGCCGTCCGCGACCACCGTCGGCGGGACCGCGGAAACCCCGTTGATGCTGATGCTGATCTGCGCTCCGGTCACGAAGCCACAGCCCGCGAAGAAGAGCTGCTCGCCCCTTTCGATCACGGTCTGGCTCACCTGAAGCGAGCCGGAGATGCCGCCGCACTTTTTGGACGGGGGGTACGGGTCGTTGTGCCGCTTGTCGTCGAACAGGTCCCGCTTGTCGTCGAACAGGCCTTGCTTGTCGTCGAACAGCGGCCGGTCATCGACCGCCAAGGGGGTGACCGAAGGGTCGTTGGTGGCCGGGCCGCTGAGCGGTGGAGCGTCGTCGACCGCCAGGACGGCGGTCGCCGGTAGTGCGACGAACGCGAGCCCGCAGCTTGCGAGCAGCGCGACGCCTAGCGAGCGGAGTTTCATCGAGGCACTCCCCAAGGGGTGATCAGTGCAAGAAGCCAGACGATTGACTACGCGGAGGCTACTTAGCGTGACCGTCAGTGTCCAGAACCCTAAGGAGTCACTTCCCTACAGTGAGCGACCATGGCGCGTGAACGGGTAGTCCGACCACGGCGAGAGCCGCCGGCGTCACCAGCGGCTGGGTACGCACAGTGAGCGCGGGGCCGGCAACCGGCTCCCAGACCTGTAGCAGGAGCGTCCGCGGTCGGCCCCGGTCCAGCGGCAGGAACACCGACACGATGGAGTGGCCACGCTCGGTCTCGTTGGTGAGTACGGCCTGCTTGCCATCCAGCGTGGCGCCGATCAGGCGGCTGCCGACGCCCGTGTAGACCGACAGCCAGACCTGGTTCTGCGCGTCCTGGTTTCCGCCGGGCCCGCCGAGATCGAGGCGGTAGCGTACGTACTCGGGCAGGCCGTCCGGGGCATCGTTCAGCAGCTGCACGGCGATCGTCGCGACCCCGCCGCCGCCCGGCGCCGGGTCCATCCGGTAACCGACGGCGCGGCGCATCCAGTAGTCCAGCTTGCTGGCCGCCGCATTCTGGGTGACCACCGCCAGGAAAGGCCCGGGCGCGCTCGGCAGCGCTCCGCCGAGCGGAGTGGTGGAAAGAATGCTCTGTTCATCGGCGTGGTTGGTTGACACCAGCAGCCGGCCTTCGCCGGCAGCTCGGCCGAGCGCGTCGAGCAGCTTCGGCGTGCTACCGACGCCCGACGTCACCGCGCGGTAGACGGACTTGCCAACATCGGCGAAAAACTGGTCGCGCTCGTTGGTGTCGCTGATGAGCGCGTAGGCGTCCGACTCCACCAGCTTGACCAGGTCGCTCGCCTTGATCACCCGTCCGTCCGGCATGACGGCCGGCGTGGTCGCCGCGAGCAGGTAGGACAGGGCCGTGGGATCGATGCTGACGGTGCCGTCGACGTCGATACCCGTGGTCCTCTTGTAGAGGTCGGAGTAGAAACGGCCGGCCGTCGGGTAGTCGGGCGTGAGGTTGGCGTTCGCCCAGATATCGGTCGGCTGGTAAGGCCCATATCTGGCGGCAAGGTCGGCCGGCAGCCGCGGATCGGCCCGCGGCTTCGAGTCGGGGGGCAGCTGCGGCAGCTTCCCGTTCCCCGAGATGTCATCGAGGCTGAGTTCGCCGTTGCGCGCGGTCAGCACACCGAACCCGCCGATGATGCCGCCATTGGCCCGGGACTCGGCGGGGTTCTGCACGATCAGCAGGTAGTGGCGCGTCTCACCGCCCGCGCCCAGCATCGGCGGCCCGATCTCGGTGGCAAGCTTCAGGCCGGCGAGCGAGCCTGCAAGCCGGGTGGCCTGGCTGGCCGCGATGGCGCGGGCGGGCGCGAGCCCCAACCGCCGGCCGAGCCAGCCGCAGTCCGGGACGGCGGCGAGCGCCCCGCGGAACCTCTCGACGGCCACCGCGGCCGCGGCGACCGGCTCCTTGCCACGGGCGAGCGCCGCCAGATTGATCGTCAGGCCCGACCGCAGCGACGCAGGGTTGAGCGTGTCGGCGGCCTGGGCGATGGCGGGCAGCCCGCCGCCCGCCACGCCGTCGACCGCGACGGTCAGGGAGTGGGCCGACCGCAGCGAACAGCCGACACCGGGGAGGTGCGTGGCGGCGGACCACACCGGGTCCCCGGTGAGGCCGGCCGCCGAGTGGGTCCGGTCGCTGATCCGACGTATCTCGGCCGCGAGGTCGGCGGGCGCGGGCACGTCGCCGGCGAGCAGCCGCTGTTGCAGCCGGGTGATGTCGGCCCGTGCGCCGTTCAGCTCCGAGTGGGCGAGCAGGCCGCGCACACCGATCCAGCCGACCAGCGCGAGCACCGGCCCGAGGACACAGGCACCGACCAGCAGCGCCCGCCGGCTCGGCCGGCGCACGAACCGCCGCGGCCACCGTGCCACCCGGCCGACCACGGCCAGTGGCACGCCACCACGCCGGCCGGACTCACCCGCCCCCTCCTCCGCTCCGGCGCCCTCGGCCCGAGCCGCTTCGGTCCCGCCGGCCGGTTCGGTCCCGGCGGCCGGCTCGGGCCCTGGGACCGGGTTGACCGCCGCGTTCTCCGGTACGGATGCGGTCGCGTCGTCGGTGCCGACCGGCGTGGTGGCTTCGATCGCGGCCGACTCGGTGGGCACGGCTTGGGGTACGCCGGGTGCGCCGGCCCGCGTCGCGGTGGGCTCCGAGGACACCTTCCGTGCCTGGGACGAGCCGCGCCGCGACGTCACGTCGGCCCGCGAGACCTGAGCCGGTACGGTGACCTCGCCAGCCACCACGCCCTCGCCCGCTACCGCGCCCTCGTCGGCCGTCGGCGCCGAGGTGCCTGGAGCGGCTCGCTCCTCGTCGGCGGTCATGCGTCGACTGCGGGCGCGAGCCGGTCGGGCACGAGCTGGTCGGGCACGGCTGCCCGCTGCTCGGCGATCGCGGTGAGGCTGACCGGCTCGTCGCCCGCCCGCGCCGCGCCAGCCGGACGTCCGGCCAGCGCGGTGGCGGGTTCGCCCCGGCTGGAGGGATCGGCGGCTGGGCGCACCGGACGCGCGGGCAGCGCGACATGGGGCCACCGGCGGCGGCCAGCCGCGTCACCGCGAGAGAGACCGAGGCGCCGGGACGCGCCAACGCCTGCCGGCCCGGCGGCCGGGACCATGGTCAGCACCGTCCCGAGCACCTGGCCGCCAGCTGCCGCCAACGCCGCCGTGGCGCCTCGCAGCTGGGCACCCCGAGTGTGCCCGGCCCGGGCGACCAGCAGCGCGCCGCCGGCTCTGCTGGCGAGAACCGCCGCGCCGGCCTCCGACAGCAGCGGCGGCGCGTCGACGACCACGAGGTCGTAGCGGCTGGTCAGCCTCTCCAGGAGGTCCGCCATACCGCGCGAGGCCAGCAGCCCGCTCGGGTTCGGCGGTATCGGCCCGCTCGGCAGCACGTCGAGCCAGCCGTCGCCGACCCGGCCCGCGCCCCATGGCCGGGCCGCGGCATCCAGCTCGGCGGCGCCGATGAGCACGGAGGTGAGCCCTGGCGACGACTCGACGCCGAGGTAGCCGGCGAACGAGGGCTGACACAGGTCGGCCTCGACCAGGCAGACCCGCGCTCCGCCATACGCCGCCGTGATCGCCAGGTTGCAGCAGGTGGTGGACCTGCCCTCGGCCGCGACGGCGCTGGTGACGACGACCGCACGCGGCGGGCCGTCCACGTGCAGGAAGGGCAGGGTGGCGCGCAGCCGGCGGAACGCCTCGGCGCGCGGCGACCGCGGGCTCCCGTACACGACCAGCGGGCGCCTGGCCGCGTCGGGCTCATGAGCGACGGACCCCAGCACCGGCGCGCCGGTGATCCGGACGACGTCTCGCTCACCGGCGCGTGCCCGATCGCGCGGGATGTCGCGCAGCCGGCGTCCCAGCGCCACCGCGCCGCCGGCCACGAGGCCGATCAGGACGCCGAACGCGACGACACGCACCGGCCGCCAGACGGCCGCCGCGGAGAGCAGCCCACCCAACGCCGCACAGCCGAGAGCGAGGAGCCAGCCGCGCTGCCCGGCGCACGCCCATTCCAGCAGCCGCGGGATCCGCGGCCCCTGGATTCGCGGACCCTGGATTCGCGGGTCCAGACTCCGCGGGTCCGCGGGCCGTGGGTCCGCGGGCAGCCGATTCAGGCTCCGCGGTTCCGGAACCCCAGCTTCCAAGCCTCGCGGCTTCGCGGCCCGTGCTTCCAGGTCCCGTGCTTCCAGGTCCCGTGGTTCCAGGTCCCGTGGTTCCAGGTCCCGTGGTTGCGAGGCCCGGAGCTTGGAGTTCCGCGGTCCCAGATCCGGTAGTTCCACGCGTCCGCTCACCTTCCGCGCCGTCTCGTTGTTCCGCCGGGGCCAGACCAGGACTGGCGCCCAGGACACGCCGGCCGCGGCGCCCCGCCTCGTCGCGCTACCAGGCGGGACCTCTGTACGACTCGCCACGCCCACGCATGCCGCCGATCCGTAGCACCGAATCGACCTTCGGATGCGCTTACTCTATGGCGTCATGTGGAGACGTAGAGTAGAAGGCGTGCGTGGCCGGTTGTGGACGGCGGCCGTCGGGCGCCGCGTGTCGCGCCTCGTGTCGCGCCTCGAGCTACGTCAGCGGGTCGGTCTCCAGATCACCTTCGACAGCCTCGCGCTGGTCGCGGGACTCGCCGCCGCGCAGACCGGGCGGTTCAATTTCGACGTCGGCACGCTGCGCGATCCCGGGTTCTGGGTGATCGTGCTGCTGGCCGTCTGCCTGCTGCACTTCCTCGGCACCGCGCTGCATCTCTATCTCGGCCGATACCGGTTCGGCGGGTTCGAGGAGGTGCTGAGCATCCTCACTTCGGTGACCCTGACCGTCATCGGTATCGAGATCGCGGTGTTCGCGTTCGGGCAGCCCAGACCGCTGCCACTGTCGGTGCCGCCGCTCGGCGGCACGGTCACCCTCTCGATCATGTTCGGCGTGCGCTATCTCTGCCGACTGACCGAGGAGCGGCTGCTGCGCCCCGCTCCCGAGGGCGCGCAGGCGCTGATCGTCTTCGGCGCGGGTGAGGGCGCCGAGCAGGTGCTGGCCGCGATGCTGCGTACTCCCGACAGCCCCTACTACCCGGTGGCACTGCTCGACGATGACCCACGCTGCTGGAACCTGCAGCTGCACGGAGTGCGCGTCCGCGGCGGCCGGGACCAGATCGAGGCCGTCGCGAGGGCGACCGGCGCCGCGACGCTGCTCGTGGCGATCCCCAGCGCGGATGCCTCGCTGCTGCGGGAGGTCACCGGGCTCGCGGAGGAGGCGGGGCTCGCGGTCAAGGTGCTCCCGCGGGTCGCCGACCTGCTCGGCGGCAACGTCGGCGTCGGCGACATCCGCGAGATCGACATCGCCGACCTGCTGGGCCGCCGCCAGATCCACACCGACATCGCCGTCGCCGCCAGCTACCTGACCGGCCGGCGGGTGCTGGTCACCGGAGCCGGCGGGTCGATCGGCTCGGAACTGTGCCGCCAGCTGCACACCTACCGGCCGGCCGAGATAATCATGCTGGACCGCGACGAGTCGGCGCTGCGCGCCGTCCAGCTCTCGATCTATGGCCACACCGGCCTGGATGACGACTGCGTCGTGCTCGGCGACATCCGCGACGTCGACATGATCACCGCGCTGTTCACCGAGCGGCGCCCCGAGGTCGTCTTCCACGCGGCGGCGCTCAAGCACCTGCCGCTGCTGGAGCGCTTCCCCGGCGAGTCGGTGAAGACCAACGTCTGGGGCACGCTGTCGATCCTGGAGGCGGCGGTCGCCAGCGGGGTCGAGCGGCTCGTCAACATCTCCACCGACAAGGCGGCCGACCCGAGCAGCGTGCTCGGCTATTCGAAGCGGATCACCGAGCGGCTCACCGCGCACGTCGCCGCCGAGCGCGGCGTTCCCTACGTGAGCGTGCGGTTCGGCAACGTCCTGGGCAGCAATGGCTCGGTACTGACCATCTTCGCCAGCCAGCTGGCCGCCGGCGGACCGCTCACCGTCACCGACCCCGATGTCACCAGATACTTCATGACCGTGCAGGAGGCCGTGGAGCTGGTCCTGCAGGCGGGCGCGCTCGGTTCCAGCGGTGACGTGCTGGTGCTCGACATGGGTGAGCCGGTACGGATCGACGACGTGGCACACCGGCTCGCCGCCCGCGCCGAGGACAGGCCAGGCAGCCAGAAGATCGATATCGTCTACACCGGGCTCGGCGTCGGCGAGAAGCTGCATGAGGCACTGTTCGGCATCAGCGAGACCGACGACCGTCCGCGCCATCCGCTGATCTCCGAGGTCCCGGTGCCGCCGCTGGATCCGGGCCTCGCCGTCGAGCTGGACCCGTGGGCCGACGACGAGAAGGTCCGCGACGCCCTGCGGGAGCTCGGCCGCGATGGCGACCTCGCGGCCGTCACCGCCGGCCTCACCCGCATCCCCCACCAGCCCACCAGCCCCGACTCCGCCACCCCGCGCCGGTAACCCGGTAAATCCCGGTCACGCGGGTGCAACACACGCATATCAGCCACAGAAAGTGACGGCGCCACTAGCGCAGCGCCAACCAGCCGCCTGTACCCAGCACCACACAGGGAGAACGCTCAGCGTCCGATCCGCCACCCCGCGCCGTAAGCCCCGGTCACACGGGAGCAACACACGCATATCAGCCACCGAACGTGACGGCGCCACTAGCGCAGCGCCAAACCAGCCACGTCCTCAGCCCGACACCACACCAGCCACGGCCATACACCTGTACCCAGCACCACGCAGAGAGGACGCTCAGCGTCCGACAGGCAGGGCGGCGCGTCCAGCGCCCGCACGCCGCTCAGCGTCCGACAGGCAGGGCGGCGCGTCCAGCGCCCGCACGCCTCAGGCCCTGCCTCGGACGGGCGGGGGGGCCTGGGGGGCGACGCGATGGCCGCCGCGGGCGGCGTACCAGGCCACGGTGGCGTCCAGCGCGGTCGCGAGGTCGACGCCGGCCGCGTGCGGGAACAGCGCCCTGGCGGTCGCCACGTCGGCCTGAAGGTCGCGGACGTCGCCGGCACGCGCCGGTCCGAAGGCGACTGGCAGCGTGTAGCCGACGATCTCCTCCAGCTGGGCGACCATGGTGAGCAGGTCCACCCGGTTGCCGAACGCGAGGTTCACCGGCCGCGGGTGGGCGAGCCGGCGGGTGGTCGCGTCGGCGAGCATCGCCGCGATCGGCTCGACGTAGCCGATGTCGCGGGTCTGGCGCCCGTCGCCGAACACGGTCAGCGGACGGCCGGACAGCGCCGCGTCGATGAACGACGGGATGACCGCGGAGTAGGCGTGCCCGACCGACTGAAACGGTCCGAAGACTGTGAACAGGCGTGCCACCAGCACCGGCAGCCCGAAACTCGACTGGTAACCGAGCGCGTAGGCCTCGGCGGCGAGCTTGCTCGCCGCGTACGGGCTGCGCGGGGCGACGGCTCCGTCCTCCCGGCAGGGCAGCGGCCCGGCGTCGCCGTAGACGGAGCCCGACGAGGTGACGATGACGTGCGCCTCCGCCCGCTGGGCGACGTCGAGCACGGTGAGCGTGCCGGTGACGTTCACGTCGTGGCTGGCCAGCGGGTCGAGCAGCGAGCGCTCGACGGAAGGCCTGGCGGCCAGGTGGACGATGCTGTCCGCGCCGGCGGCCGCCTCCTCGAGCATGGCCCGATCGGTGACACTGCCGACGACGAGCTTCACCGGCAGCCCGGAGAGGTTGGACACCGCTCCGGTGCTCAGGTCGTCGACGACGAGCACATCGCAGCCAGCCGAGAGCAACGCCCTGGTCAGATGCGATCCGAGAAACCCGGCTCCGCCGGTCACCACGACCTTCATCGTTCATCACCCTTCGGAGTCAGGTAGATGCCATCGGTAGTATGCTTGCCACCCTCCCAATCTACGATCACCATCGAGAGTTGACACGACACAATTAGCGACGACCGCTCCGGCCGGGGCGTGCGCCGCCCCGACACCAGACGTCGACAGGGCGATCCGCCCACCTGGGCGGCCAGTTCCGTGCCCACGGAGCCGGCAGGAGCGCGGCGCCCCGTTGAACTCGCTAGCGAGGCGCTCTACGGTCACCTTGTGCCAACAAGCCGCCACCGTCGGCAACTAGTCATCGTGGGGACCGGCGGTTACGGCCGCGAGCTCCTCGACGTGGTCGAAGCCGTCAACGCCGCCTCGCCCGACCAGCCCGCCTACCAGTTCCTGGGTTTCCTGGCCGAGGAGCCGCGCGGTCGCGGTTCGGGCGACGCCACCGTGCCGACCGGCGACCGTCCCGCCGACCCGCTGGCAACCACCGGCCCGGGCGCCACCGGCCCGTTCGCCAACCTCGAGGCGTCCGTCTCGCTCGACGAGCGGCTGGCACCCGGCGAGCCGCTCCCGCCCGCGGACCGCGGGGGTGGCCAGCGGCGGCGACGGACGGACGAGGACCTGCTGGCCCGGCGCGGCACGCGCCTGCTCGGCGGGCTGGACCTGCTGGCGGATCTCGACGCCGACTACCTCATCGGCGTCGCCTCTCCGGGCGCGCGCGCCCGGATCGACCGCTACGCGAGCGCCCTGGGCCGCCGGCCCGCGACGCTGGTGCACCCGCGGGCCGCGGTCGGCGGCGATGTGAAGCTCGGCCCCGGCACGGTGGTCTGCGCGCTCGTCAGCATCACGACGAACGTCGCGACCGGCCGGCACGTGCTGCTCGACGTCGCCGCGAGCGTCGCATACGACTGCCGGCTGCGTGACTACGCGACGCTAGCCCCCGGGGCCCGCGTCTCCGGTGAGGTCGAGATCGGCGCCCAGGCGTGGATCGGCAGCCAGGCGACGGTCGTACGGATGCGCCGCGTCGGTGCCGGCGCGGTCGTCGGCGCGGGGGCCGTCGTCGTCGACGACGTCCTGCCCGACCTCGTCGTCGCGGGCGTACCCGCCCGGCCGATCGCCGCCACCGGGCCGGCCGCGCTCGGCGCCGGCTGCACCGAGGCCGCGGACGCCGCCGCCCTCGCGGGCCTGCCGCCGGATGACCTGCGCACCCCGGCCTGGCCACCGCCTCGACGTCTGCCGGCCGATGAGCACCGCACCGGCCTAACCGAGCAGGTCGAGATCGCCTAAACCGGCCCTAAACCGGCAAGGAACGGTCAGATGTGCACACGGGCGCACGGGATCGCGCGGGCGGAGCAATCCGGGCGCCGGGCACGGGCGGCCGACTAGCATCGAACGAGTGGATCGCTGGTACGAGCTCGATGGTTGCGACAATGTCCGCGATCTGGGTGGGCTGCCCACCGTGGATGGCGGCCAGACCCGCTACGGTGTCCTGCTGCGCAGCGACACCCTCCAGCACCTGACCGCCGTGGGCGTCGCCCGGCTGCGCGACGAGTTCGGCCTGGGCACGATCCTCGACCTGCGCGCCGTCGAGGAGGCCGCGCGCGAGGGCCGCGGCCTGCTCGAGTTCGAGCCGGTCGGATATCACAACCTGTCGTTTCTCACCACGCGCTGGGTAATGCCGGACGACCCCACCTACGACGCGCTCGTGCGCACCCGCACCAGCGACGACCGGGTCGCGCACTACCTCGACTATGTTCGCCTGGCCGGCGACGCGGTCGCGGCCGCGGTCCGCCTGATCTGCGACGCGACCAGCGGCCCGACGTTGTTCCACTGCGCCGCGGGCAAGGACCGCACCGGTGTGCTGGCCGCCCTCGTGCTCACCATCGCCGGCGTCGAACGCGACGCGATCATCGCCGACTATGTCGCCACCAACGAGCGCATTCATCTGATCGAAACCCGGCTCTCCCAGCTGCCGTCCTACAAACGCGGTATCCAGACGAGGTCGGAGGCCGACCAGCTCCGCGTCCGCGCCGAGGTGATGGCCGGCTTCCTCGACGGCGTCGACTCCCACTGGGGCAGCGCCGAGGCATGGGCGCTCCACGCCGGCGTCCCGGAGGAGTCGCTCGCCTTCCTGCGCCAGCGCCTGGTGACCACCGACATCTTCTAGCCGCGTCCTACCGCGTGGCGCAGAACGCCGATGCCCGCACACGCCGACGCCGACGCCGCGTCATGCGGTAGGACAGGGGCGGGGAAGCAGGTCTGAAGCGGCACTCCTCGCCGGGCTCGCGGCGAGATTTCCCGGGCGGGCCTTGCCTGCCGCACAGGGGCTCGTCGAGCGCACACGGGGCGCGGGTTACCGGTCGCGGATCTTGTCTATCTGAGGGATCTCTTCGGGGTCCGGGCCGTCCACGGCGAAGAACGCCTTCAGGCAGTCGACGGCGACGTCCGGCGCGGTTCTCTTCAGGCTCATCGTGAGCACGTTGGCGTCGTTCCAGAGGCGGGCGTTCCTGGCGATCCAGGGCTCCCACGCCTGCGCGGCACGGACCCCGGGGACCTTGTTCGCCGAGATCGCGGTGCCCGTGCCCGTCCAGCACATGAGGACGCCGAAGCGGTACTCACCGTCAGCGACGCCCCTGGCGACGGCCTCGGAAAGCTCCGGCCAGCTCGTCAGGTCGACGATCCTCGTCTCGAAGTTCGCCTCGAGATAGTCCGTCACGGTCGTCACGCACTCGTTGGTGTCATCCGCGCCAAAAATTACCTTGATCTTCTCGGCAGTCACCAGTTCTGCCGCACCTTTCCACTACCCGGCCCACCAACCCGGCGACGTGAAGCCACTCGGTGAAAACAGCGCCGCCCAGCGACGTCGACGCCTGTTTCGTCGCACAATGTTACCACCCGCCTACCACTCCGCATCCCGCCGCCTTTGCCTGGCGACGCGGGAGCGCCATCGAACGACTTCAGTCCGGGCAGGCACCCTGAATTCCGAGAAGCGACGGCAGAGCGGCGGCGAGGGCGCGGAAAGCCTGGCCGCGGTGACTGATCGCGTCCTTCTCGGCGGCGGTGAGCTCGGCGCTGGTCCGGGTCTCACCATCGGGGATGAACAGCGGGTCGTAGCCGAAGCCGTTCTCACCACGCCCGGCGGTGAGCAGCCGGCCGCGCAGCTCGCCGTGGACGACGTGCTCGCGGCCGTCGGGGCTCACGAACGCGGCGGCACAGACGAACGCGGCGCCGCGCCGCTCTCCCGGGACGTCGTCGAGCTGGGCGAGCAGCAACGCGTTGTTCGCCTCGTCGCGCGCGAGCCGGCCGGTGCCGGGCGGGCTGCCCGCCCAGCGGGCGGAGCGGACGCCGGGCATGCCGTTCAGTTCGTCGACAGCGAGCCCCGAGTCGTCGGCGACGGCCGGCAGCCCCGTCGTCGCCACGGCGTCCCTGGCCTTGATCAACGCGTTCTCGGCGAACGTCCGGCCGGTCTCAGGGACCTCCGGCCCTGGCGGCAGCGGTACCAGCTCGACGGGCACCTCGCTCGCGGCGAGGATCCGGTCCAGCTCGGCGAGTTTCGCGTCGTTGCGGCTGGCGAGCACGACTCGCGCGGGTATGCCCGGGGCTGGGGTTCCTGCCGGATCCGGGGTTCCTGCCGGATCGGCGGAGCTCGGGGTTCCTGCCGGATCGGCGGAGCTTGCGGAGCCGATCTGGGAGGTCCGGGAGCCGATCCGGGAGGTTCGACTCACCGGCCACCCCCGAGGCTCGCGGAGCGCGGCGGCGGGCCGGCGGGGAGCGGGCCGGCGAGCACGTCGTTCTGCCGCTGCGCGAGCCGCGTACAGCCGGCGACGGCGAGGTCGAGCAGTGCGTCGAGGGCGGCACGGTCGAAGACGGCGCCCTCGGCGGTGCCCTGGACCTCGACGAACGCGCCGCCGTGGGTGCAGACGACGTTCATGTCCGTGTCGGCGGCCGAGTCCTCGACGTAGGCCAGGTCAAGCATGGGGACACCGCCGACGACGCCGACGCTGATCGCGCTCACTCCGTCGATGATCGCCTTCGACCGGCCGAGCCAGCCGCAGGCGTCGACGAGCGCGACGTACGCACCGGTGATCGCGGCGGTGCGGGTACCGCCGTCGGCGAGCAGCACGTCGCAGTCGATCGCGATCGTGTTCTCGCCGAGCTGCTTGAGGTCGATGCAGGCGCGCAGGCTGCGACCGATGAGCCGCGAGATCTCGTGGGTGCGCCCGCCGATCCTGCCGCGGACCGACTCGCGGTCGTTGCGGGTGTTCGTCGCCCGCGGCAGCATCGAGTACTCGGCCGTCACCCAGCCCAGGCCGCTGCCCTTGCGCCAGCGCGGCACCCCCTCGGTCACCGAGGCGGCGCACAGCACCCGCGTCCTGCCCGCCGAGATAAGCGCGGATCCCTCCGCGTGCTCCTGCCAACCGCGAAGAATCGTCACGTCCCGGAGCTGGTCGGCGGCTCTGCCGTCATGTCTGGTCACGTCCCGGACCTTATCCAGCCCTTCCCCACGGACTGGCCAGCCGGGGACCCGGCGCCCGTCGGGCCGCCGTCAGATCTCGTACGAGGCGCCGGGGGCGGCCACGGTGGTCTTGCCGCTGTAGGCGGCGGTGGCCTCCGCCTCGCTGCGGGCGGCGTCGCCCCAGGGAACCAGGTGGGTGACGACCAGCTGGCCGACGCCGGCCGCTTCGGCGTGCAGGCCGGCCTCGCGGCCGGTCAGGTGCAGGTCGGGCGGGTTGTCCTCATGGTCGAGGAAGGCGGCCTCGCACAGGAACAGGTCGCTGTCCCTGGCGAGACGGACCAGCTTCTCGCACGGGCCGGTGTCGCCGGAGTAGGTCAGCACCTTGTCGTCCGCGCTGATCCGCACGCCGTAGGCCTCCACGGGGTGGGCGACGCGGGCCAGATCGACGAGGAACGGTCCGATGTGCACCCGGCCCGGGCCGATCGTCTGGAAGTCGTAGATATCGGCCAGGGAGTCCTCTGGCCATCGCTCGAAGGCGCCGCACAGCCGCTCCCGGGTGTTGATCGGCCCGTAGACCGGCAGCTTGGGCGGCATGCCCTGCGGGTGGTAGCGGCGCGCGTAGCTCTGCACGACGAGGTCGAGGCAGTGGTCGCCATGCAGGTGGCTGAGCAGGACGGCATCGACGTCGCGCAGGTCACAGTGCCGCTGGAGCTCTCCGAGTGACCCGTTGCCCGCGTCGAGAACCAGGCGGAACCCGTCGGACTCGACAAGGTAGGACGAGCATGCGGAGGTCGGGCCCGGATAGGTACCAGAGCAGCCGAGGATCGTCAGTTTCACCGGCGCACCGCCTCCGCCGTCGCGAGGACCGCCGTCGTCATGTCGCCGCTCCCGTCCGGTTCCTCCGCGCTCCCCGCCATGCTCAGGGGCAAGGGGGCCCGCGCGCCAGCGGTGCTGGCACTACTGGCGCGCGGAGCCGGAATACCACCGGCGGGCACGACCTGAGGGTTACCAGCCGGATACGCAGGCAGGACGGCGGCGAGTTCGGGGCCGAGGAATCGGCGGCCGACCCGGGTGAAGGAGCGCGGATCGCCAGTGGCCAAGAACCGATGGACGGGTGGGGGCAGATCAGGATCGCGGAACAGCCCGCCCCGGGCCAGAACCCGGTAGGTGTCCTTCGCGGTCTCCTCAGCACTGCTCACCAGCGTCACCCCTTCCCCCATCACGAGGCCGATAACCCCGGTCAGCAACGGATAATGGGTACATCCGAGGATTAGGGCGTCGACGTCGACATCCTGCAACGGCGCCAGGTATGCCTCGGTGAAGCCGAACAACTGCCGGCCGGTCGTCGTACCGCGTTCGGCGAAGTCAACGAACACCGGGCACGCCACGCTCGTGAGCGTCACGCTCGCCGTCGCGGTCGCGGTCGCGGCGACGGCGGCGTCATAGGCGCGGCTGGTGATGCTCGCGACGGTGCCGATCACCCCGACGCGCCCGGTGCGAGTCGCCGCGACCGCGCGCCTGGCGGCCGGTAGGACAACCTCCACCACCGGCACGTCGTAGCGCTCGCGAGCGTCGCGCAGGCAGGCCGCGCTGGCCGTGGCACACGCGATCACGAGGAGTTTCACGCCCTCGGCGACGAGCGCGTCCATCGCGTCGAGCGCGAGGTCCCGGATGTCCGTAACCGGCCGCGGCTCATACGGGGCGTGCGCGGTGTCGCCGAGATACAGGAGCGACTCATGCGGCAACTGGTCGAGGATGGCCCGGGCCACCGTCAGACCGCCTACGCCGCTGTCGAACACCCCTATCGGCGCGTCGCTCATGAAGGCAAAGACTAAGCCGGAAAACTGGGGATCACTCTGTGGGTGTCATCACCCGAGCATTGGCGGACCGTGGATCTCCGGGTGGGACGTCCAGAAGTGTCCCGATCTTGCCCGCTATGCACCGCCCGTGATGGTGCGCACGCCGCATACGAGACCCACTCTGTCAGGGCCGCTCTGCCAGGGCCGTCCTGTCAGGGTCGCTCCGCCAAGGCCACCGTTCAGGCCGGCTCGCGGGGGGCGCGAGCCGGCTCGGCCGCGGTTCGCCGCGACATCGGCGCACAGGTCGCCATGTGCGGCACACCACATGGGCTCCAGGCCCGCTCGGGTGACGTCCCGCACCCACGGCCCATGGGGCAAGAACAGCACGGATGGGCGCTTCAGCGGCGATATGACGACCAAACAGTGTGTCGTCCGGCAACGACCGACCTCAGGGTGTAACCTGGAAACAACCTGTAATCGATCAGTGACTATCAGCTATCGAGCAGGTAGGTTGAGGACGCGACTGAGGTGTCCGGGCCGATCCATCCGTCCCCGGACCGTGGCACCCCAGTCGCATCCCTCCATCCTGGTTCATCCCAGTCCGGCCCTCTTCGGTGCCTTGTCGCCCGATGGCGTGACGCTGGCGCTCAGGCGACGCGACGCCCATCGGCCGGCGCTCGCCCGTGACGGGAACGCTTCCACCGCCCGAATGGGCCACATGGGCACGTCGTGCTATCAATTCGGCGATTTCGACGGGGTCGCATCCGGCCGGCCCATGCCTGGTGCCGCCCCCGGCAACGTTCGCCCGCCTCGGCGCGGAAGATCGCCAGGACTGTACTCGGATCCGAACTCCGCCCTCGGGCCCATTCGGATCCGAGTACAGAACCGCTGATCAAGCTCACGGCGCGGCGATGCCACCGGGCCAACCTTGCCTGAGGTGGCACCAGCCCTCGGCGATCGACGGATCAGCCGGCCGAGATCAGCCCGGCGGGCGTCTCGCCCACGTCCGTGGCGACGTCCGGGGTGCGCGCACGTCCGGCGCGCGCACCGGCGGCCAGCCAGGCGCCGTAGACCTGCTCGGCGAGCAGCCACGCGTGCCCCGGCCTGGCCCGCCCGGCCGGCGGCGCCGCCACAGCGACGACATCCACGTCGGGCCGGCGGCCAGCCAGGCCGACACCATGGACCGACGCGGCGACGAACACCGCGGGATCGAACCGCGAATCGCCGCCGACCACCCAGCGCCTGGCATACGGCGCGAAGCGCTCGGCAACCCGGACGTGCCGGGTCTGTGCCATCCCGGGGGCGGGCACGACGACCGCATCCAGGGTCAGCGGAGGCTCGACGAGCCGGCTGACCCCGTCCGACGACCACGCGACCACGCCGTCCGGCAGCAGGCTGGTCTCGGCCAGCACGCCCGGGTCCTCGACGAGCACCCCCGCGGGCATCCCGGCGAGCCGGCGCAGTAGTCGCGGGTAACTCATGGCGCCCAGTCCGAACCGGACGCGCCGCTCGTGCTCGGCGGCGTCCAGGCGGAACACCGCGTCCACGGCCCGGCCGTCGAGTTCGGCCCCGACCACCCAGCGCCCCGGGAAAAGGATGTCAATCAGCTCGCCGTCGACAAGCCCGCCAGCTCGCCTCACCGGATGCCTCCCCTCTGGGGTCCGCCGCGGCAGGAAACGCCGGAAGCGGGGGTGAGCCTGTCACGCCTCCTGCGCCGCGAACCTGCCGGACCGCGGGCATCCCGGATCGCCGGATCGCCGACCCGCCAGACCGGCGATCTACCAGATCAGCTTCGCCGATCCGGTCGGAACCCTGTCGCCGATCCGGAGGAACCCTGTCGCCGATCGGCAGGGCCCCTGCCACCGGTCCGGCAGGAACCACGGTTGATGCCTGCCGCCGTTCGCCGCGCCGACGGTCGCCGGCGCGGTGTTACCAGTCGTGCGGTCCTTCGACGTCCCGCCGGGCGGGCGCTCCCATCCCTTCTGACGCCATCTGACGCGCACGTTGCCAGTCTCGTTGCATCCTGCAGCGTGTCGCGTCACGTTGGGACTACTGCGAAGCCACCAATCTCGCTCTACGCACATATAGAAACACCCAACGCAACCGATTCGTCCACCATCGAGTGGCCAGGAGCGTCGCGCGCCACCGCGCCTACCGGACCCACCCGCCGGCCTCCCGCCGATCGATACGCTAGAGGGACGCGGGAGTGGCGGAATGGCAGACGCAGCAGACTTAGGATCTGCCGCCCTAGGGCGTGGGGGTTCAAGTCCCCCCTCCCGCACACAGCCTGGCTAGCAGGTGTTGTGGCGAGGCAGCAAGCGTCGCGCTGGCTGCGATCAGGCACGGCACGGACTGGCTTCGCGGACCGGCCGGTTCTGGATCATTACCCTTCGTGCATGCCCAGAGGGTTACGTAGAGCGCCTGCCTAGTAGCTCGTTCCGCATCCGGGCGTACGCCGGAGTCGACCCGCTGACCGGCAAAGAGGTCTACCTGAAGGAGACCGTCAAGCGCGCGGAGACCGTTGAGCCGGCCAAGCAGCGGCTACTGGCGAGCGCCGAGGCCGGAAAGCGGCCCGAGAACGCAGCGACGGTCAAGCACCTTGTCGCCGAGTACTTGGCGACGGCCGACATTGAGCCGACCACGCGCCACATGTACGCCGGCGTCGACCTCCGCACCACGGCGGGCCTCCTCGGCCATGGCAGCGGCGGCGCCACGCTGCGCGTCTACGCCCACCGCACCACCGAAGCCGACCGCCGCGCTGCCACAGTCCCGCCACCGTCAAGCAGCTGGTCGACTGGCTTCCTTTAGGAACTCAAAATGGACAGATCCTGAACACTCCGGATGTCCTGGGCCCTGGCGCCATCTGACCACAAGAGTCCGGCTGGATACCAGCCCTCCGCGTTTGGTCCAGCCCGGGGATGCATTCTTGCATCTCCTGAGGCAGGCTTCAGGCACTCCCGCCGGGGGTTCGGCACCGCATCGTTGCAGGCCGATCATTACATCAGGTCAGAATTCAGGGGATGACCGTGTCCCGATTTTGTCGGAGTCAACTACTAGTATTGACCGCGCTGTTCGTTGCCACTGCGATCGCCGCGACATTCGGCCTGGGTGCCCTACCGGCATCGGCCGCGCCAGCGATGACAGCGAAGACCCTGCCGGTCAAGGGTGTACCCGGGGTAACCCAGCTCTGCGGGCCGGCCGCCGACTATTCCTGCACAGCCGGCGGATACGCTGGCAAAAGTACGGGATGGCCGGGAGAGAGATACGGCGCCGGCGCAGCGAGCAGTAACGCCTACGGTTATCACAATTGCACCCTGTATGTCGCATACCGGCTCGCCCAGAACGGTTTTCCCGACCCTGGGTGGCACACTAACGCCAACCTATGGGCAGTTCAAGCAGCCTCGGCCGGGACCTCAGTCAACCAGACACCGAGCGTTGGATCCGTGGCACAGTGGAACGGTGGGCTGAACGGGCACGTCGCGTACGTCGAAGTCGTCACCGCGTCATACATCGAGGTAACCGAGGACGTGTACCAGGACAACTGGACTGGCCGCGTCCGCATCCAGACTGGAACAGCGGCCTGGCCCGACAACTTCATCCACTTCGGAAGTTCGGCGCCGGCAGGCCAGCAGGTCGCCCCTGACAACGGGAAGGACCTGCCGTCCTCCCTTGTCCCGTTTACGGACATTCTCGGCCAACTACTGCCGGGATTGCTCCACTAAAGCCAGGCGGACCTCGCCCTACCCGACCTGTAGCTCCTGTGTATGACAGCGCCAAACTCCCGCCGCGGCCAGCCTGACCACGGGCACGAGAACAATGAGCGAACTAATGAACACAGTGCTCACGCCGCAGGCGGCGGGCAGGGAGCCACCAGGGAGGCGGCCGGGCTTATGCCAGTCATGAATGTTCAGATGACCGCCGATCTCGGCGGACGCCGCGCTTGCGCAGCAGCGCCTTTACGGCCGTCTGGCTGATCGAGTATCGCTCGGCCAAGCCGCGGGCAGTGGCGCCCGCCAAGTACACGCTGATCAGGGACTCGATGTCCGAGGCCGGGAGCCGGTCAACGATCGCGTGCCGTCGAGGCACTTGGCCGGACCCCGTGAGGCCGGCAAGCCCCGGAGCGTCCGTTTGATCGTCGCCGGCAGACACCACGGACCAGGTGGTTCGGAGGTCGTGGAGCCGCTCTGGCCGGTTCAAGTAGCGGCCAAGGAGGTGCACCAGCTTATCTACCAGGCTTTTTACGCGCAGCGTGGGTCGCAGCGGTGGCCGGTGAAGATCCACGTGGAATACGTCGTGGAATATGGGCCTCTGGATCAGCTGCCGCCCGCGCATGGCCAAGGACCGCACCGACGACGCTGTGTCCACCGAGGGCATGTCGAACGGCTCCCCAGCGGCTCGCTGTGGGTCGTCGTGTTCGCCGGCCGGGACGACGTGACCGGCAAGCCGATCTACCTCAAGGAGACCGTCAAACGCTCCGAAGACGTCGCCGCCGCGCGGGCACGCCTGCTCGCCAAGGCAGGTGCTGGCCGACGACCCGAGCGGAACGCCACCGTCGAGCGCCTGGTCGAGGAGTACCTCGCGACCGCGGATATCGCGCCGACGACCAGGCACACGTACGCCGGCTACGCCCGGCGCAACATCGTGCCGACGATCGGCAAGAAGACGGTGCGCGAGATCCGCACCCGCGCTCTCGAGACCATGTACGCGCGGCTGAGGGGGCCTGCCGGAAGCTCTGCAACGGCAGCTCCACAAGGCCAGGACTCACCAGAAGCGGACCCTCGCACTCGACGAAGTCACCTGCCAACTGCTCCAAGAGGAACACGACCGGATCGCTGGCGCGCTCGCCGAGGTCGACGTCGCACTGGCTGAGCCAGCTGATCGACGGGCCCATCCGTCCTCCAGTGAGACGGGCGCGCCCGAGGTGGACGGTCGATCTTCACCGGCTGTCGATCTTCATCGGTTAGGTTTTGGGTCTCGGTTGTCGGGCCGCGGTGTAGCGGCGTCGGATCTAGGCGGAGGCCCCGGCCCTACGGGCCTGCTGCAGCGTGGCGAAGGCGCCTCGGTCGTTGAGGCGGGGGAACGGCTCCGCGGGCACTGGCACGCCTAGGAAAATGCAGAGCGGCTCCCAGCCCTCGGTGACGTTGAAGACCAGCAGGCGGTCCGCCGGGATCTCGCGCGTCACCTTGGCGACGTGCTCCTCGTAGACCCGCAGGGCGTGGTCCTTGTCGGCGAAGCGTCCCTCGAAGACGCCGTCCCAGATCACCTTGTTGAGCAGCCTGACCAGCGGCTCGACCTCCGGCGGCAGGGTTGCCGGGGCGTTCTGGATCGCCCGGAAGAGCGTGTTGTTCATGCTCTCGTACCACTTCTCCGGGTCACGTACCGAAAGAATTACCTTGGAGGCGGAGTTGTGGGCGGCGAGCTCCCGCCAGAACCGGGCGCCGGGCCAGTCGACGGTCGACCTGTAACCGGTGTATACGGAGTCCCAGTCGACGGGTTTGCCCTCGACCGCGTCCAGCCAGTCGAAAACGGTATCGCGCCGCTTGAACACCTCAGAGCCGTGATGGCAGGGGCCGAAGCCGAGCTGCTCAAGGGCGGCCTTGAGTGAGCGAGTTCCGGTGCGCCCGAAGCCCGCGCCGACGATGTCGACCATGTCCCTCCTCGGAAGGTTGCGATGAGGCAACGCTATCGAGGCCGCCAGCCGGGTCAGCATGAACCCTCCCGGCCAGGACGAAGAGCGCCTTGTCACGCCTCAATGTCCGACAGCGACCAGAGACGTGGTAGCGTCCTCCGCCGCCACAACACCACATTCCTCACCGGAATTACGGTGAAACGCGGGGAGCGCCGAGGCCTGCCGGGCGTCGATCGACGGACCGCGGTGCTCACCTTCGACGTCCGCCGGCAGTCTGACTCTCCGGTCGAGTTGCCCCCGTGCGACACCGGCCAGCCCGACACCGCGACCGATCGGCATCCCCAGGACGACTGGTCTCCCGACTGTCGATATCAGGACGCGAAGGCCACAGTCTCGACTTGCACGACTACGGTGCAGAACGTGATGAAGGGGGGATCGCGTGGATCCGGAATTGGCGGCGTTGGCTGCTACGGCGGCCACCACGCTGGTGGCGTCGCTGGCTACCGACGGGTGGGAACGGGCCAAGAGCGCGATGGGCAGCCTCTGGCGGCGGGTGCATCCCGACCGTGCGGACGCCGTCGAGGCTGACCTGGTCGATATCCGCGCCGAGGTGCTTGCGGCGCGTGAGGCCGGCGATGAGCGAACCGAGCAGGTGCTGGCCGAAGAATGGCGGTCCCGGCTGCGGAGGCTGCTGGCCAGCGACCCGCAGCTCGCCAATGAGCTACGGCAGATCGTGGCCGAGCTGACCCCGAAGCTGCCGGAGATGGACCAGGCACGTATCGGGCAGATCAGCATGACCGCGACGGCCTCGGACCACAGTCACATCATCCAGCTCGGCCAGGGAACCCAGAGCATCGTCGACCGATGAGCCAACCCGATCAGGCTGATCCGCAGCGGATCCAGCTTCACGCAGACGCGAGTGGGCACGCCAGCGTCATACAGCTGGGACAGGGCACTCAACACATCTACTACGCGGCTGACAGCGGACCGGCACCCCGCGCGTTGGCCACGGCGATCCGGACCCTGCCTCGAGACATCTCCGCGTTCACCGGCCGTAGGAGGGAGCTGGACCGGCTGGTCGATGCCGGCAGCCGGGCAGCCGAGTCGGGCCAAGCCGTGGGGATACACGTGATAGACGGGATGGCGGGGGTTGGTAAGACGGCGTTCGCGGTCCACGCCGCGCACCTGTTGGCTCCCCGTTTCCCGGATGGACAGATCTTCCTTGACCTGCATGCCCATACACCCGGGCAGCGCCCCGTCGACGCTGGCGACGCTCTACGCGTTCTCCTGCTGACCACCGGGGTGGCCGCGCACTTGTTACCCGCCGACCTCGACAGTCGTAGCGCGATGTGGCGCGACCGGCTCGCCGGACGCAGAATGCTGATCCTGCTCGATGACGCTGCGAGCCACGAGCAGGTACGGCCGCTGCTGCCGGCGACGCCCGGTTCCCTCGTGCTGATCACCAGCAGACGTCGCCTTGCCGCATTGGAAGACGTTGTCCCGCTCAGCCTGGACACGCTACACCCGGCACAGGCCAGTGAGCTGTTCACTCGCCTGGCTCCCGCCTCCCGCAGTGAGCCGGACGCCGTCGCCCAGGTGGTGGATCTGTGCGGGTACCTTCCGCTAGCCATCGGGTTGCTGGCGGGCCAGTTGCGCCACCGTCCGTCCTGGACCGTGACGCACCTGGCCGCCGATCTCGGGACGGCGCAGGACCGGCTCGCTGACATGCAGGCCGAGAACGTCGCTGTCACGGCCGCGTTCGATCTGTCCTTCAATGATCTACCCGCCGAGAAACAGCGCCTGTTCCGCCGCCTCGGTCTTCACCCCGGCCCCGACCTCGACGCCTACGCGGCCGCTGCCCTCGACGACACCGATCTCACCCACGCCCGGTGGGCGCTTGACACCCTCTACGACCACCACCTCATTACCGAACCAGCTCGCGGCCGCTACCGCTTCCACGACCTGATCCGCGCCTACGCCCACAATCTCGCTCGTCACGACGCCCCCGCTGAGCGCGACGCGGCCGTCGACCGGCTCTACAGCTACTACCTACGCGCCGCGGCCGCCGCGAACCGCCATATCGCGTGGCGCAGCGACCCTACCGAGCCTCCGCTTGCCCACTCCGCGGCCGCGGTTCCCGACGTGGACACCCGGAGCAGGGCGTTGGCTGGAAACCGAGCGCCCCAATCTCACCGCCAGCGTGGACCACGCCGCCGCGAGCGGGCGGTATGCCCACGCCAACCACCTCGCCGCCGCGATGTACTCCTTCCTGCGAAGCGCGGGACACTGGGACCAAGCCCTCGCCATACATCAGACCGCCGTCACGGCGGCACGCCTCGACGGCGACCGGCTCGGCCAGGCGAGGGCCCTCAGCGATCTCGGTGCCATGCAGAGGCTGACCGACGACTATCCGGCCGCGACTGCCAGCCTTACCGAGGCCATCGGCCTCTACCGCGACCTCGGCCGTCGACTCGGCGAGGCCATGGCGCTCAACGATCTCGGCGCTGTGCAGCACGTGACCGGCGACTACCCGGCCGCGACCGCCACCCTCACCGACGCCCTCGACCTCTACCGCGACCTCGGCCACCGACTCGGCCAGGCAGAAGCCCTCAACCGCCAAGGCGAGCTGCTACTCGTTTCCTCCAGTCGAGACGATGCGCGCGAACGCCACGATCAGGCCCTCCGCCTGGCCCGTGAACTGCATAACCCTCTCGAGGAGGCGCGTGCCCTGGAGGGAATCGGCCGGTGCCTGATCCACGCTCGCGATACCGAGGATGGTGTCAACCACCTCCAGCGGGCACTTACGATCTACCGGCGGATAGGAGTACCCGAAACCGAGCGGGTCACAGCGACGCTCGCCGAGTTCCGAAGCACGACGGTCGTCCCCGACGCAACCGGCGACCACGAATAGTGCAAGACGAACGGCGCACCAGGAACAGGGAACACAGGCCCACCTCAACCTCGTCGCCTCGGTCCAGAACCCACGGGCGCGGCGGGATGGGTACCTGTTTCCGGCCGGCCTCGGGCGGGTTGGTGATCCCCAGCGCTGTCGTGATTCGGCGTAGCTGAAGTTGGACATCGCCGTCGATGAGGACCGCGCCTTGACTGGTGATCCTTTCGCTCGATGGAGTGGCTGGCAGTCACCGCCGGCGCGCGCCGCGGCGAGCTGCGCGAACTCCGCTGGAACAACCTCGACCTCGCCGCCGGAACCATGCGGGTCGCGCAGAACTACGCCGTCCGGGGCGGCAAGAAGCTCCATAAGGCCACCAAGACTCACCGGAAGCGAACCCTCGCGCTCGACTAGGTCACCTGCCAACTGCTCCCGGACTCAGTGACGCGGCGGATCTCCGCGCTCGCACGGATGGTCGGCGTCGAGGCGCCCATCAAGGGCAGCCTTGGCGGATGGCACGCTTGGTAGGTGGGCGGACCGGCGGAGGAACATAGGCCGGTGCTTGAGGTGCCGTCGCCGGTGGCCGAGCTGTCCGACGACCGGCTGCGCGGGGTGCGGCTCCTGCTCAAGCGGGACGACTTGATCCACCCAGACTTCCCAGGCAACAAGTGGCGGAAGTTGGCCGGCAACCTGGCCGCGGCCGCCGAGCAGGGCGCAGGCACGCTGCTCACGTTCGGCGGGGCGTATTCGAACCACATCGCAGCGACCGCCGCGGCCGGCTGGCACCTCGGCTTCCGAACGGTCGGTGTGATTCGAGGGGAGGAGCACCTGCCGCTCAATCCGGTTCTGGCTCGCGCAACCGAGCAGCATGGGATGCGGCTGACCTACCTCGACCGGACCCGCTACCGGGCCAAGCAAGACCCGGTCCTGATCGCCGAGCTCGCCGCCGAGTTCGGTCCGTTCTACCTGCTTCCCGAAGGCGGCAGCAACGAACTGGCGGTCGCCGGCTGCGCCCAGCTGGCCGCCGAGCTCATCGGCCAGGTCCCCGACGTCGACATGGTGGTCTGCCCAGTCGGCACCGGCGGTACCCTCGCAGGCCTCGCCGGCGGCCTGGCTCCGGACCGGCAGACGATCGGGATCTCTGTGCTTAAAGGCGGCGGTTTCCTCGCCGACGAGGTCGCTACGCTCCAGCGGGCCGCATTCGGCCATCCGACCGCCAACTGGCGCGTGGTCGAGGAGTTCCACTTCGGCGGCTACGCCCGACGCACGCCGGCGCTGGACGCTTTCATCGACGACTTCGCCGACCGACACGGACTGGTCCTGGAATGGGTGTACGTCGCGAAGATGATGTACGGCCTGTTCGCGATGGTCGCCGACGGGCGGATCCCGGCCAGCTCGACCGTCGTCGCGATCATCACTGGCCGATGCGAGGACGTCGTCAGACCTTGAGGTGATACTCGCGGGCAGTACGCGCGGACACCGACCGGTTGACCCAGGGTCCGGGTCCAGTCTCCACTGTTGATCACCGCCGCCGGCGCGATTGGCGGCCTGGTGTTCGGCGCTGGGACGGGGTCGAGAAGTAGGCGGGCCGTGACCGCGGAGGCGTCAGCCGCACCGCCGCTGGCGGTGTGTCAGCTGCGGGTTGTGCTCGCCGGGGTCAGTCCGGGGATCGGGACGGGGATCCGAGGTACCGGGCAGAGATCAGGTGGGGGATTGTGGTGGGGAGGCAGCGGGCGGGCGTGCTTTCCGCGCTCCGAGACCGGCGCCGATCACGCCGATGGTGAGGCCGAGCACGGGGAAGATGCCGAGGGCGAATACCAGGGCGTCGGTCAGGTTCGCGCCGACGGCGGCTGGCTCGCCCTCGCCGGTGAGTAGCGTGCCGTCGATCGCGTGACGGCGCAGCCCCTCGGACAGCCAGAGGGCGTAGGTGAGTGGCGTGACGGCGGTCACCATCCAGACGGCGGCCTTTAGGCCCGAGCGGAACGACCGGCCGGCCCGCCTCGCCGCGAACGCCGGGACGAGGAAGACGGCGACCGGTGCGAGCGGGAGCACGAGCGCGAGTGCGAGCACGAGCGGGAGCGGGGGCTGCGTGCCGTCGCTGCGGATCACCAGCAGGAACCAGGCCACGAACACGACAGCGGCGGCGGTGCCGAGGTGGGGTGCGAGCCGGTCGGTGCCCAGCCACCGCGGCGCTGCCAGTGCGACCCACAGGCAGCCGGCCAGCACGGCGGCGAGATACGCGGCCGCCGCTGGCGGCAGGTACTCGGCCGCGGTCGGCTCCCGGCGCAGGAAGATCACGGTTGCGGTGATCGACGCGGCCACGCCGGCGGTCACCAGGACGCTCGGAGCCGGCGCTGGCAGCCGTGGCCGGCGCGAGCGGGCGGCGGCCAGGATCACCAGAGCACCGACCAGCCCCGTGAAGGTCATCGCGAACGCCCTCAGTCCGGGCACCGCGGCGCCGACCGCCGGCCCGGTGGCCGCGACCGAGGCAACGAGCAGCCCGGCCATGAGCGCGAGTACCGGCCAGCCGCCGGCTGGGCGCAGCGACAGCGTGGCCCGGACGCTGCTGAGCGCGAACCGCCACCGGGCCGAACGCCCATCTACCTCGGCCAGCTCGGCGGTCATCGCTCTACCCCACTCGCGGCGGCGTTCGGGTAGCGCGGCGACCGCGGCCGTGAGCAACCGCTGGGGCGGGTCCATCGTGGACATCTGGGAGCCGGTCGCGGACCACCAGTGGTGCAGCGCGAGCCGTGCGGCGAGCACCCACAGCAGCGGCGGGAGTACCAGGAACACGACGGCGGTGTCGGGCGCGGGTAGCGGGTTGGCATGCGCGAGAGCGACACCGTAGAACACCGCCCACACCACGACGATGACCCAGGTCGTGGCGGTCTGAAACGTGCGCAGGGTCCAGCTCATGCGCCCTGCCACCCCACCTTCGAAGCGGACCGTCGGGGCGCCGTCGTGATGGTCGGGGCGGCGGCGAGTTCGGTGGCGAGCACCCGGCCGGAGCCGGTCAGCCGGTACAGGTGGCGTGGTGGCCGGCCGGGGGGGACGTCGGTGTCCCAGGTGGTCTCCAGTAGGCCCCGGTCGGTCAGTCGCATCAGGATCGGGTACATCGAGCCGGGCTTGATGCCCAGTTGCTGGCACAGTTCGTAGCCGTACCGCCAGGCGGTGGGCTTCTCCGCCAGCGCCAGCACCACCGCCGTGGCCTGCGCGGACGGGCGTCGGGTCCGGGTCATGCACTAACTCTACACAGTCAGAGTTAGCGTGTCAGGCTTCCGCCAGGCGCCTTGTCGGTATGTCTCGCTCCCGGCCGCACCGACGGACCGCATTACTTCGTGGCTGGTGCGCCACCCCAGCGTTTCGGCCCCGAAGTCCTATCTCTGACCCCTGATCGTGTGGGCGTCCCCAGCGCGGATCTCACTCGCGCAGACCTGACCGGCGGTGCCCGCGGTCCGGCGTCAGAGGCGCGACACCCGCGCCCGGGCCACCGCCCGTGGCAGCGGAGACCCTCTTCCTGCACCACTGGCTGGCAACCCCGATGCGCCCACGCCCCAGGCTTGGGCCGTCCCGCCGGGTGCCCTCGTGGGCGGCGGCCGCAAGCATCGGGTTGTCGTGCACCCGGAGGTCCCGGGTACAAACCGCCAGCGGTGAAGGCCGCCAGCGTCGTCACCATGACTGCCACGCCGACTGCCACGTCGGCGCCGGATGCTCCGCCAGGTCGGTGATGTCACGCGCCATCCGGCCCAGGGTGACGCCGTGGAGCGGCGCGAGGGACTTCCAGCAGAGGTGGCCCGCGAGACCGTGAGGTTCGAAGATCGCGCGCTGCCGGTAGACGGAACCCTGGGCGCTCGGCGCCGCGGAAAGTTCGAGCCACGCGCGGCCCGGCAGGCGCAGTCTCGGGCGCAGCCGCAGCCGGCGTGGCCGTTCGACATCGTCCACGCGCCACCAGTCGAGGGTTTCGCCGACACGCAGGCCGCCCTGGCGGTGCGGACCGCCCTGGCCGTCCTGGCCATGCGCGACCTGCTCGCGCTGGCGCGTCCCGACGCCCCCGACGAGCCGGTCGATCCATCTCCGGGGCGACCAGGTGACCGGAAGAGGGCACCAGCCGTACTCATAGCCCACGGTCTCGATGGCCTGCCACAGCCGTTCGGCATCCGCGGCGGTGGCGAGTTCTCGTACGTCCTGGTAGACGGTGCCGCCAGACCAGTCGGGATCCGTGGGCAGCGGGTCGGAGGGCGGTCGTGGGGGCCCCGCCTGCGCCGTGGCCCGCGACGAGTGGGAGGGAACGGCCGTCTCCCGGGTCCTGGCCAGTGCGAGCGAGACAGCCTGGTCGTAGTCGATCAGGCCGCGAGCCGGATCCGGGACGTGGGCGGCGATGTCACGGTCATGGCAGCGGACCTCGTGGACGAGCGACGAGATCAGCGGGACAGCGATGCTGTGCGGTACCGGCGTCACGAGGTTGACCCACTGGGCGGACAGCCACGGCGTGAGCAGTGGCACCGGGACGACGACCCGGCGAGGAAGGCCCGCGACCGCGGCGTATCGCCTCATCATCTCCCAGTACGTCAGGACTTCCGGACCGCCGATGTCAAAGCCACGGCTGACTTCGGCGGGCATCAGGTCGGCGGTGCGGGTGAGGTAGTACAGCACGTCCTGGATGGCGATCGGCTGGACGCGAGTGCGCACCCAGCGTGGCGTGATCATAACCGGTAGTCGTTCGGTGAGGTAGCGGAGCATCTCGAAGCTGGCCGACCCCGAGCCGATGATGACGGCGGCCCGCAACACGACCGTCGGCACCCCGGAGTCGAGCAGGATCCGCCCGACCTCCGCACGGGAGGCAAGGTGCGGGGACAGTTCCTGCCCGGACGGGCTGATTCCGCCCAGATAGATGATCCGTCGTACACCGGCCCGCCGGGCCGCGTCCGCGACCGTGTGGGCGGCGGCGCGGTCGCGCTCGACGAAATCGCGCTGGTGCAAGGAGTGGACCAGGTAGTAGAGAACGTCCTGCCCGGCCAGGGCGGCGGCGATCTGGTCCGCGTCGGTGAGATCCGCCGCGACCAGCTCGGCCCGGTGGCGCCAGGGCGCGTCGGCCAGTTTGGCGGGGTTGCGGGCGCCGGCCCGCACCGAGTGCCCCCGGTCGAGCAGCTCGGGGACGAGGCGACTACCGACGTAGCCGGTCGCGCCGACCACCACGCATCTCATGCCGTGACGCTTCCCGCCTCCGGCTCCTTCGACCCTCCGCCGGCCGTCGGCGCCCCTGGCATGGCCTTCTCGGCGGGGCCGCCAGATCTTTGCGTCGCCGAAGTGTGGGTGGAACGTCGCGGTCCGACGCTGGTTGAGCCGGTTCGTCCGGGCGACGAGCCGACACGAGATCGTCTCCGAGCAGTCATCGAAACCATCTCCGAACAGGGGACCGCCATGACCGTCCAGATCACCGGCCGCGTCACCGGCACGCCGCTGACGAGCCTGTCCGCCGAGGAGATCCGGCTCGCGAGCCAGCTGCTGCGTGACGCGGGGCACGTCACGGAGTCGACCCGGTTCGCCTATGTCGGGTTGCTCGAGCCGCACAAGACCGAGGTCCTCGCGGCGCTCGCCGGTACGGGACCCGTCCCCGACCGGCGTGCCAGGGTGTTCCTCCTGGACACCGCGTCCGGGGCGTCCCTGGACGCGACTGTCAACCTCGCGACGCGTGCCGTCACGGCTGCCCCGGTCCATCCGTCCCGAGGTCAGCTGCCGATCCTCATCGACGAGTTCGCCTCCATCGACCCGATCGTGCGGGCCGACGACGGGTGGGTCGCCGCGCTCGCCAGGCGGGGCCTCGCGGCCGACGAGGTGGCAACCGTGCCGCTGTCACCCGGCCACTACGAGAACCCCGGCGAGGAAGGCAGGCGGATCATCCGCGTCTTCGCCTTCCAGTCGTCCGACCCGGCCGACCACCCGTGGGCGCACCCGGTGGACGGCCTGTGCGCGTATGTGGACGTCATCGCCAGGCAGGTCATCCGCGTCCTCGACGCGGAGATGCTGCCGGTGCCGCCGGAGCCCAGCAAGTTCCACCTGGAGGAGGGCCGCCCGGCGCCGCTGGCGGGTCTCAAGCCGATTGAGATCACCCAGCCCGAGGGCCCATCGTTCATCGTCGACGGCGACCGGGTCACTTGGGCGAACTGGTCGTTCGGCATCGGCTTCGACGCCCGCGAGGGGCTGGTCCTCCACAACCTCGCCTTCGCCGACCCCGACCACGGCGGCGAGGTGCGGCCCGTGATCTACCGGGCCTCGATCGCCGAGATGGTGGTCCCGTACGCCGACCCGTCGCCCACCCGTTACTGGCAGAACTACTTCGACACCGGCGAGTACATCTTCGGCCGTTTCGCGAACAGCCTCCGCCTCGGCTGCGACTGCCTTGGCGAGATCAGGTACTTCGACGTGACGCTCGCCGACGAGTTCGGCAACCCGCAGACGATCGGCAACGCGGTCTGCATGCACGAGGAGGACTTCGGCACGCTCTGGAAGCACACGGACCTCTTCGTCGAGGGCGTCTCGGAGGTGCGCCGCCAACGCCGCCTGGTGGTCTCGTTCTTCACGACCGTCGGTAACTACGACTACGGCTTCTACTGGTACCTCTACCTCGACGGAAAGATCGAGTGCGAGGCCAAGCTGACCGGCATCCTCTTCCCGTCCGCCTACAAGGGGATGGAGGAGTGGCCGTACGCGACCGAGGTCGCGCCGGGGCTGGGGGCGCCGTTCCACCAGCACCTGTTCAGCGCCCGGCTGGACATGATGGTCGATGGACCGTTGAACGCCGTGGACGAGGTCGAGGCCGTCCGCGTGCCTGTGAGCGAGTCCAACCCGTGGGGGAACGCGTTCACCTACTCCAGGACGCGGATCGCCTCGGAAGCCGACGCCGCGCGGTCGGCGGACGCATCCACCGGCCGGGCCTGGCACATCGTCAGCACCGAGCGCACCAACCGGCTGGGGCAGCCGACCGCATACCTCCTGAAGGCGGAGCAGAACCCGACGCTGCTGGCCGACCCGGGCGCGTCGGTGACCAGGCGCGCCGCCTACGCCACCAGGCAGGTCTGGGTGACCGCCTACTCACCGAACGAGCGCTACCCGGCCGGCGAGTTCGTGAACCAGAACCCGGGTGGCGACGGTCTGCCCGCCTACCAGGCGGCCGGGCGCGACCTCGACGGCGCCGACCTGGTCATCTGGCACACCTTCGGCGTGACGCACTTCCCGCGGCCCGAGGACTGGCCGGTCATGCCGGTCGACTACGCCAAGTTCGCGCTGATCCCGTACGGGTTCTTCGACCGCAACCCCGCGCTGAACGTCCCGGCGAACACCCCCAGGCACAGCGGCGGCCCCTGCTGCCACTCGGGTGAGGAATCTCCAGCTTAGGTGGTTCAGATCATCCGGCCCGCATGCCTCGGATCATCTGACTCAGGCGACGCCTTCCTCGCCGGCGTCACGTTCTACCTCGGCCCCCGCGCCTACACCTTGCGAAGACCGCATCCACGTCATGCCGGTCGACCAGCTCTGGAGCCCCTGACTCGACGGCCCGGTCAGGCCCAGAGCTTGCCCTCCAGGGCCGCTTCCGCGTCCTCCAACGTTCCCGCGTAGGCGCCCGTGGACAGGTACTTCCAGCCGCCGTCGCAGACGATGAACGCGATGTCCGCGCGCTTGCCCTCCTTGACGGCGCGGTCGGCCTGGGCCAGCGCGGCGTGCAGGATCGCGCCGGAGGAGATGCCGGCGAAGATGCCCTCCTCGGCGACCAGCTCGCGGGTACGCCGCAGCGCCTCCTTCGGGCCCACCGAGTACCGCGACGTCAGCACCGCCGGGTCGTAGAGCTCAGGCACGAAGCCCTCGTCGATGTTGCGCAGGCCGTAGACCAGCTCGCCGTAGCGTGGCTCGGCGGCGACGACCGTGATGCCCGGCACGCGCTCCCTCAGGTAGCGACCGGTGCCCATCAGGGTGCCCGTGGTGCCGAGGCCGGCGACGAAGTGGGTGATGCTCGGCAGGTCCTCAAGGATCTCCGGGCCGGTCGTCTCGTAGTGCGCCTGCGCGTTCGCCGGGTTGCCGTACTGGTAGAGCATCACCCAGTCGGGGTGCTCCGCCGCCAGCCGCTTGGCGACGGCGACCGCCTCGTTCGAGCCGCCCGCCGCCGCCGAGTAGATGATCTCCGCGCCCCACATCGCCAGAAGCTGCCGGCGCTCGATGGAGGTGTTCTCCGGCATGACGCAGATCAGGCGGTAGCCACGCTGGCGACAGACCATCGCCAGCGAGATCCCGGTGTTGCCGGATGTCGGCTCCAACACCGTCGCGCCGGGGCTGAGCACGCCGCGCTTCTCGGCGTCCTGCACCATCCACAGCGCTGCCCGGTCCTTGATCGAGCCGGTGGGGTTGTCCTGCTCCAGCTTGGCCCACAGCCGCACGTCCGCGGACGGTGACAGCCTCGGCAGGCCGACGAGCGGTGTCCGGCCGACGGAGCTCACCAGGGAGTCGTAACGCATGATCTGCTACCGATCTGTGACCTGCTCGCGGCCCGCGGTCAGCCGCCGGCGACGGCGGGCAGGATGGTGACCTCGCCCAAAGTCGCTGGCATCATCGCGGAGCTTGCGGAGCCGCCAGCGACGGCGGGCAGGATGGTGACTTCGGCGCCGTCGGGGAGCTTCGCGTCGAGGCCGCCGAGGAAGCGGACGTCCTCGTCGTTGATGTAGACGTTGACGAAGCGGTGGAGCTCGCCCGCGCCATCGCCGGACACCAGGCGGCCGCGGAGACCCTCGTGGCGGGTGTCGAGGTCGAGGAACAACGCGCCGAGGGTGTCCCCCGTGCCCTCCACGAGCTTCGAACCGCCGGTGTAGGTGCGCAGGATGGTCGGCACGCGGACCTTGACTGCCATGGTGTTCCTCGTCTCCCTCGGTTCACTCGCGCCTCTCGCCCGCGGGCGGCGGCGGCGCGCCCGGCGCGTCCGGGCGCGAAACGTACACGTAGTAACCAGCGTCCATGCTCGCGGCCGGACGGCCTGACCGGCGCGGCGAGCGGCCTCCAGTGTTTCAGGGTTCTGGGCCTCGGGGGCCCGCGGCCAGGGAGATGATCGCGTCTTCGGCGATCCCTAGCCGGAACACCGTCGGCGCTGCCTTCGCTTCCCGGCGGCGCGGGCGACCGCGGCGAAGGTCAGTGCGCGCCGCGACAGCTGGCGCTGGCCACCCGGAGCAGGTCGACGTACAGACGCGCGACCAGGCGCAGTTCCGGAACGCCCTCGGCCACCGCGGCGTATGGCCGCATCGGGTGGCGGGGCGCTGTCATAGCAGCCATCGTTGCACAGATATGACACCACCACCGTGGACAGCGGTTCAGACGATCTCGACCGGCTCCTCCGTGATGGCGCCGTCGATGATCCGAAATGACCGGAACTCGGTGACGTCCGGCTCCCTGGTGGAGGCCAGCACGTAGTGCGCGCCCGGCTCGGAGGCGTACGACACATCCGTGCGCGACGGGTATGCCTCGGTCGCGGTGTGCGAGTGGTAGATGACGACGGGCTCCTCGTCCCTGTCGTCCATCTCCCTCCAGACGCGCAGCTGCTCCATCGAGTCGAACCGGTAGAAAGTGGGCGAACGTTCCGCGTTCTCCATCGCGACGAACCGGGCCGGCGTGTCCGAGCCGGCCGGGCCGGCGATCACACCACAGGCCTCGTCCGGGTGGTCACGGCGCGCATGGTCGACGATCGCCTGATGCAGGGCGCGCTCAATTCGCAGCACGCCGAACAAGCTACCCGCCGCCGACATCCCACGCGCCTGCCCGCCAGTCGACAGGGCCCGGAACCGCGCGAGCCCCGGGAGGGCGCCCACCGCCCGCATCTGGCGAGCCGTCCACGCCACCCAGCCAAAGCCAGTGACGGCGCATCGGCGCTGGCGCCCGGGGTCCCTGCCGGATCGGCGAAGCCGATCTGGGAGGTCTGCCAACCACGTCGTCAGCCCGACCCAGCCTGACTACCGCCATATGCCAGGGCCCGGAACCACGTGGGGAGCAGGGTCCCTGCCGGATCGGCGAAGCCGATCTGGGAGGTCAGGCTCAGCGCCCGCGGACCTCCCAGATCGACTCCGCAAGCTCCGTCGATCCGGCAGGGACCCCGGGCGCCGCCCGGTTGCGGGCGCGGAGCGTCCGGCAACGGGAGCGCCCTAGAAGAGGGCGCGGACGAGGTTGTCGACGAGGGCGGTCAGCAGCTCGTACATCTCGACGAACGGGGCGCGCCGGTCGTCGGGCGGCAGCTCGCCGAGCTCGTCGAGGTAGTCGTCGTCGGTGATGCCGAGCCGGGTGCCGAGCACGAGGCGCAGGTCGTTCAGCGTGGTCAGCCAGTCCTGGGCGGCGTCCTCGTCGAGCAGCAGCACCTCGTCGGGCCCGGGCAGGGTCGCGAGCACCCGTCGGGCGGCGGCCCGCTTGTGGGCCAGCGCGTCGTCGGTGCGGCGGCGGCGGAAGTCGCCGGAGGCCAGCGGGTCCTCCGGGTACGGGTCGGGCAGCAGGCGGGCGAGGGCCGGGTCCTCGGGCGGCGGCGGGGCGGTGTCGCGGAGGCCGACGAGCGCCTCCAGCGGGTCGTCGACCGGCGGCGGCTCCAGCATCCCGTCGATCAGCCGCACCAGCTCGGCGAGGATCGTGCCCTCCCAGCGAGGCAGGCGCAGCTCCACGCCGTCGGCCGTCCGCCGGAAGCAGTCCGGGAACCTGTAGTAGAACCCCACGTTCCCGTCCCCATCCAGCGGTATGCCCCAGCTCTGGGGGCGCATCGAACTCACGAGCCAGCTAATCCTGTATGACGGTCGCCCAGAGGCCGTAGGTGTGCAGACGGGCCGCGTCGCGCTCCATCTCGTCGCGGGTGCCGTTGCTCACCGACGCTCTGCCCTTGTGGTGAACGTCAAGCATGAGCTTGCGCGCCGTCGCCTTGTCGTAGCCGAACAGCTTCTGGAAGACGTAGGTCACGTACGACATCAGGTTGATCGGGTCGTTCCAGACGACCGTGACCCACGGCCGGTCGTCGCTGAGCTCCTCGTCGATCTCCTCGACGTCGGCGGGTGAGACGGTCGTTGCGGTCACGATCCCTATTGTTACGCACTCCGCGGCTGCCTTCCCGTCGGGCGGGAGCTCCACACCGACACCTGGGCGGGTCGCTATACGGAGCGACGCAGCAGCGGAGGGTAGAGAGCGGTCGCGGAACCGCGACGGTAGAGCTGGGCGGGACGGCCGCCGCCGCGTGGCGAGCTGACCGCGCCGACGGGGACGACGAAGTCCGGCGTGCTGAGCACCTTGCGCCGGAAGTTGGGCGGGTCCAGGCTCACCCCCCACGCGGCCTCATAGACACGGCGCAGGTCGGCGAGGGTGAACGGCTCCTCGCAGAAGGCCGCCGCCATCGGCGTGTACTCGAGCTTGCTCCGTGCCCGCTCCACCCCGTCGGCGACGATGCGTGGATGGTCAAAGGCCAGTGTCGGGCCCTCCGGCGAGTCCAGGTCCTCGACCGGCCACCAGCGTGCCTGCTGGCCGCGCCGGCCCGGCTCCGGCTGCGGCAGGTTCGGCAGCAGCGCCAGGTAGGCGACGCTGACGACGCGGGCGCGCGGGTCTCGTCCCGGGTCACCGTAGGTGTAGAGCTGCTCCAGGTGGCCCGCCGTGGTGACGCCCGTCTCCTCGGCGAGCTGGCGGCGCGCCGAGGAGTCCAGGTCCTCGTCGGCACCCACGAAGCCGCCCGGCAGCGCCCAGTAGTCCTGGAAGGGGGGCTCGTCGCGCAGGATGACGAGCACGCACAGCCGCCCCGCCCGCAGCGTCAGCAGCACGACGTCGACGGTGACGCTGGTGCTCGGCGGGCCGTGTTCCGTGGCTCCCCCTTCGTCGCGGGTCGTCGCTGGGCTCACCGATCCAGCTTCTCGCACGGCCTGCCGCCTCGCGGAGGCCCGTCCCACGAGCGCCGGAGTCGGACGGGGTCGGGCGGGAAGGTTTGACATGGTTCGCTCCGTGCGGGCACGGCCCTCCGGCGCCGTCCTCGCCTGGCGGCTCGGACGACACCTCCGCGCCGCGTCCTCCTCCGCTCACGGGCGCTGCGGCGACCTCCGCTGCGGCGCGCCTATGTCGCTTCGCTCGTAGGCACGCCTCCGCGGAGGTGTGCCTCCGCGCCCAGCACGGTCACCCGCCGCTGGAGCGTCACGGAAACCGGGCAGGGCACGGGCCGCGGGGGGCACTTCGCTGCGCTCGTGCGGTGGGCTTCACGGCCGAGCAGCGGTTCCCTACGGCTCTGACTTCGGATCAGGGCCGGTTCCGGGTTGGTGACGTTGCCACGCAACGCAACCGCGCTGGGCGCGGAGGCGCGCCTATGCGGAGGCCCGGCTACGGGCGAAGCGAAGTCACCGGGAGTCCGGACCCGGTTTGGTGACGTTCCAGCGTCAGGGGACCGGGCTGGGCGCGGAGGCGCGCCGGAGCGCCCGTGAGCGGAGGAGGACGCGGCGCGGAGGTCCCTTGCGAGCCGCCGGGCGAGCAAGGGGCCGTAGCGCCGCGCCCGCACGGAGCGAACCAATGTCACTGTGGGACGGCGCTGATGACCGGCAGGCAGGGCTGGCCGAAGGTGACGGAGCGGGCGTGCGCGGGCAGGTCCGCGATCGCGGCGCGATGGTGCTCGCGGGCGCGGCGCAGCCCCGTCGCGCCGGTCGACGCGGCGTCCACCGGCGTGCCGGCGTGCACCAGCGGCACCAGCAGCGGCCGGTCATACCCGGGGGCGCCCAGGTGGCCAGGGGCCAGGACCGGCGGGAGCGGCCCGTCGAGCGCCGCCGCCGGCAGCCCGTCAGCCGCGCGGGCCTGGCCGCCCGTCGTGCGCTGGCCGCCCGCGCCGCTGCCGCCGGGGCGGTACCCGGCGGGCACCACCAGGTCGACGACCGCGACTCCGTCGGCGTCGTGCCGGCGCAGCACCTCCTTGCGGCCACCGCGGGTGGCCTTGCCGACAGACGTCTTGGCCACCGGGCGGCCATCGACCTCGACCAGCTTGTAGACGAAGCCGGCGGTGGGCGCGCCGGCGCCGGTGACCAGGTTGGTGCCCACCCCGTAGCCCGCGGCGGGGACACCGGCGAGCCGGGCGATCCCATGCTCGTCGAGGTCCCCGGTGACGATGACGCGGGTCCCGGTAGCGCCCAGCGCGTCGAGCTGGGCGCGGGCCGCGCGCACTCCGGCGGCCAGGTCGCCGCTGTCGATGCGAATGGCGCCGAGGCCCGGGCCGGCGACGGCGACCGCCGCCGCGATGCCTTCCCGCGTGTCGTAGGTGTCAACGAGCAGGGTGGTCCCGGCACCGAGGGTGGCCACCTGAGCGGCGAAGGCGTCCCGCTCGGTCGCGTGGATGAGCGTGAACGCGTGGGCGGCGGTGCCGCTGGTCGGCACGCCCCAGCGCCTGGCCGCCTCCAGGTTCGAGGTGGCGTCGAAACCGACGAGGTAGGCCGCCCGGGCGGCGGCGACCGCGGCCTCCTCGTGGGTGCGCCGGGAGCCCATCTCTATGAGCGGCCGGCCGCCGGCGGCCTGCACCATCCGGGCGCCGGCGGCGGCGATCGCGCTGTCGTGATTGAGCACCGACAGCGTCAGCGTCTCCAGCAGCACGCACTCGGCGAACATGCCCTCCACCACCAGCACCGGGGTTCCCGGCAGGTAGGGCTCGCCCTCGGCGAAGCCGTGTATCTCCCCGGAGAAGCGGTAGCCGGCGAGCCAGTCGGCGGTCTCGGCGTCGACGACGCCGGTGCCGGTGAGCAGACTCAGCTCGTCGGGGCCGAACCGGAAGTCAGCGAGCGCTTCCAGCAGCCGGCCGGTACCGGCGACGACACCGTACCGGCGGCCGGCGGGCAGTGACCGGGCGAACACCTCGAAGGTGGCCCGTCGCCCGGCGGCACCCGATTTCAGGGCAGCGCGGAGCATCGTCAGCTCGTAATGATCTGTAAGAAGCGCCGTGGACATCCGGACCAGGGTAGGTATCCCCACGCCTTGACGCGCGGGAATGGTCCGAACAGCGGGCGCCGCCCCGATGTGTCCTCACCAGCCAGGGCTGGCGCCGCGAAGTTCAAGGGGTCGGCGGGGACACGGGCGCGGCGCGTTGACCCAGCTCAGCCCGGCCATGCCCGTCTGGACTGGGCGGGCGGCGCCCAGGGCGCGCGACGGGAACGCGACCGGAAAAAGCCCACCGCCATGGGCCTCCGGCGGCCTCGGCGACGCCACGCGGCGGCGACGCGGGGGGAGCACACAGGGAGATCACGCCCGACACGGGCGGGCCGGGTCGAAAGCCGGGCGGGTTCGGGCAGGCTAGGACGTGCGCGGGCCCACCGGACGTGCGCTGATGAACTGGTCACCTCATTTGGTCGGCCAGCGCCCGCGCCGTCCTGGATCGTGCCGCCCAGCGTCGCGGTCGACGGCGTGGTCCCGGATGACGTGACCGTCCGCGGAGGGCGGCATGCGATCGTTGTGACCGTGCACGGGAACTATGCGGGGGTATTTCTGGTCGTCGTCGGCGGGGCGCTGTTTGCCCTGCTGGTGCTCGGTGGCAGGGCCGGAAGAAGCCTCGCGCGTGAGATCTGGGGCCGCATGGGCCTGTTGCGCTGGGTCGCCGTGGCCATCGTGGTCGTCGTCTTCCTCGACCTGGCGGATGGCATCCCGAACAAGTGACCCGTCAACAACTAAAAAGCAACAAAACATCTCGGGAACACCGGGACATCGACGGACACCTGATGAAGGTGACGCAGTGGTCGACGGCGCGGGCCCTTCGCCACGACGGGATCCCGGTGGGTCTCCATCGCATCCGCCCGTGTGGGCAGTCGGCGATCCGCACCACTACGGCCACCCTCCCCGGATGTATGTACCAATTGTCCGATGCGCCTGCAGATGCCCGACTAGTTAGGCTCACATCCTGTAACCCAGCTACGACCCGAGAGGACACCGGGTGACCGGTCAGACTTGGCTGTGGACGCCGCCACGGCCGACCCCTGCTCCCGTCGGCGTCGGCCAGCTGCTTCGCGCCTACCGGCAGGCGCACGGCCTCACCCAGCAGCAACTAGCTGACCAGCTGGGTTTCGACCAGTCGTATGTCTCCAAGGTCGAGAGCGGCCGGCGGGCGATCCACGACATCTCGACGCTGCGCCACATCGCCCGCCACCTCGACCTCTCGCCCGAGGACGTCGGCCTCGCCCCCGGCACGCTCAGCGACCGGCGCCGGGACGCCGCGCGGGACGCGTTCACCGAGCAGGCGGCCGCGAGCCAGCGCGCCTGGAGGGTCACCCGGGACACCCTCAACCGCAACCGGATCAAGCTTGCCAAGGCCGCCTCCGGCCTCTACCCGGAGCCATACCGCCTCTTCTCCGGCCTGCTGGCCAGGCCGGGCTGGATCTGGCCGCGCCCGCTGGACATCGACGAGGTCGGGCTGCGCTGGACCGACGACGTCCCCGAGCCGGTCCTCACCGGAGGTGAGCCGGAGACCGACGGCGCCCGTCCGCTGATCGCCGACGGCGGCCCGTACGTGCGCTACCAGCGCTACACCCGCGCGATGCGCGACCTGGACCGGCCCACCCTGTTCGAGAACAGGCTGAGCTTCCGGCTCGTGGACATCGACTGCGACGAGGACGCTCCGCGGCGCCTCACCAGCGGCGGGGCGCGGTCCGGCGGCCACGACGCCGGGCGCCCCATGCTCACGTTCGGCCACACCACCTACTTCGACCCCGTCGACGTCTGCGAGACGGTGGCGCACGAGACCGCCGCCGCGATGATGTCCGGCGGCCTCGCCTGGCCGTCGCTGCCGTTCCGCCGCCGCGTCGGCGACCCGTTCGACCTGGCCAGCCGGCCGGTGCTGCCGTCGGTCAACACGCTGACCATCCGGGCCGACCGCGACTCGGCGAGCTTCCTGCTGCACCGGCGCAGCGCCGGGTCGGTGGCCACCGCGGGCGGCGTCTACCACGTCATCCCGGCCGGGGTCTTCCAGCCGTCCGGCATCACCCCGTTCCACCACCGCGCCGACTTCGACCTGTGGCGCAACATCATGCGCGAGCTGTCCGAGGAGCTGCTGGGCAACACCGAGCACGACGGCAACTCGTCCGCCCCGATCGACTACGACGCGGACGAGCCGTTCCGCACCTTCGACGAGGCGCGGCGCGACGGCCGGGTGCGGGTGTCCTGCTTCGGCGTCGGCGTCGACGCGCTGACCCTGTTCGCCGAGATCCTCACCGTCGTCGTCATCGAGGCCGACACGTTCGACGCGCTGTTCGCGGACATGGTGCACAGCAACGCGGAGGGCACCGTCGTCTCCGCGGGGCCGCACCGCGCCGTCGCCGATGGCATCCCGTTCACCTACGCCACCCTGCGCAGACTGATCGACAGCGAGCCGCTCGCGCCGGCCGCGGCCGCCTGCCTGGAGCTCGCCTGGCGCAACCGCGAACAGCTGCTGCCGGGGCTTCGGCTTCGAGCGGCGTCCTGAGTGCCATCTCGCGGGGGACGCTCACGGATCCTGGTCACCGGGGCTGGCGGGTTCATCGGGGGGGTCGTCGCCGACCTGCTCGCGGCACGGGGGCACCAGGTGACCGCACTGGTCCGCCGTGGCGAGCCGGCCGAGAACATGCCGGCACTTCGGCGGAGCATCGAGGTCGTCGTGGCCGACCTGCTCGACCCGCGCTCGCTGGCCGAGGCGGGCCTGGACCGAGGCTTTGACGGGGTCTGTCACCTGGCGGCCCTGACCCGGGTGCGCCAGTCGCGTGACGAGCCGCTGCGCTACTTCGAGACCAACGTGACCGGGACGGTCAACCTGCTCGTGGCGCTCGACCGCGGCGTCGTGGTGGGCGGGCCGCGCCCGGTGGTGGTGTTCGGCTCGACCGGCACGGTCTACGGCGACCCCGGCCTGGCCCCGGTCCCGGAGTCCCAGCCGCCGGAGCCGGTGCACCCGTATGCCGCCTCGAAACTCGCGGCCGAGCACGCGATCGCCCACCAGGCGGCCACCGGCCGGATCGGCGCCGTCGTGCTGCGTTCGTTCAACGTGTCCGGCGGTGTGCCGGGGCATGTCGACCGCGACACGACCAGGATCATCCCGGCCGCGCTGCTGGTCGCCGCGGGCCGGACGGACACCTTCCGGATCAACGGTGACGGGCGGGCGCTGCGCGAGTACGTGCATGTACGCGACGTCGCCGAGGCGTACGCGCTGGCGCTGGCGGCCGTCCCGCCCGGCGAGCGACGCGTCTACAACGTGGGCGGCGGGGCGGGCGTGTCCGTCAACGAGGTGCTCGCCACCGTGGAGCGGGTGACCGGGCGGCCGGTACGCCGGGAGTTCGGCCCGCCGGTGACCGAGCCGCGGGCCCTGGTGGTCGACAGCGATCGGATCCGCGCCGAGCTGGGCTGGCAGCCCCGCCACTCGAAGCTCGACCAGATCATCGCCGACGCGTGGCGATGGTCGCTCCTGCACAACCCGTTAGACGGCGGTGGTGTAGGGGGCGACGTGGGCGGCGCGACGGGCGCCCACACCGATGTGAGAAGAACCGCACCGCTATGACGTCAGGGCCTTGGACCGTCGCCCTCGGCCGCCGGAACCCTGGAAAGGTCGTTGTCGTCGCGACGGAAGCGAGGCCCATGACCAGCTGCCTCTGGAAGCACGCGGAAGGTCACGATCCAGTGCCTGCCGCCCGAGTGAGCCGTCCGTACCACGTCTACGACCACGAAGGAGAGCACCTCGGCTCCTTCACCGCCTGGGAGACCGCCCACGAGTGGGCGCACCTCCAGGTGGCCCTGAGCGCGCTGCCCGCGCCGCTCGAGGTCGAGGACCGCCGCCGCCACAGTCGCCGCCGGGTCTGGGCCGACTACTGCGCGCCCTTCCCCGCGCCGGCCGAGACGGCGGGCACCGCCAACACCATCGACGATGACGACGCACCGCGTGCCACCGCCACCGCCGCCTTCGCGTTCGCCCCGCCGCACCCCCGCCACCCCAGCTGACGCGGACGGTCCGTGACCTCCCGGACCGTCTCCGCGGGGCCGCGGGCGAGGACGGCCACGGGGGGCGGGCCCGGCAGGAGATCGCACAGCGTCATGAAGGCGACCGGTTCCGGCGAAGTCGCTGGTCGGCAGGCGGAGCAGTCGTATACGCGATTCCGCTCGACCACCCCCATGGGCACACGTCGCCACCTCCGCACACTAATCTGGCGTCTAATGGCTGGCGATCTCCCCGGCGCGCGTGTCCGCGTGTCGCTATGTGGGTCGCCTTGGCGGAGGACCGGCGGACTGTCCCGCCCGGCTTCCGGATGAACACGTTCCTGGGGGAACAAGGTGGACGAACAGAGCTCTGGCGCGACGGAGTCGCGAACCACCTCGCGGCTGGTGGTGGACGTCGTCCGGGCGCTACGAGGCTGGGTGGTGATCGCGGCGGGCGCCGTCCTGCTGCTCAGCTGCTACCTGGGGGTCTCGGGCGAGACCGACCCGGGGCTCCAGCTGCCCTACGTGGTCTCCGGCGGGTTCGGTGGGCTGGCCCTTGTGCTCGTCGGCAGTGGCCTGCTGATCGCCGACCGGCTGGAGTCGACGCAGGCCAGCCGCGCGACGGCCGCTGCGGGGCGCCTCGCCACGCAGGTCGACGACCTGCACGCCCTGGTGGTCGCCGCCGCGAACGCCGCCCCGGCGGCGCCCTCGAGCGCGCCCACGGCGGCGCCAGCCGTCCAGTCGCCGGCACAGGCGGCCGACGACGGCTCGGTCTACGCGGTGCCAGGCGGGCGCACCTTCCACCGGCCCGGCTGCGAGCTGCTGGCGGGTAAGGCCGCCCAGCGGGTCGAGGCGTCGCAGGTGACCGGGCGGGGCCTCTCGCCGTGCTCGGTCTGCGCGCCGATCCTGGTCGGCTAACCGATGATCAGCGTCGACCTGGCGATCGCCGGCCTCGCCATCGGCGCGATCGCCGCGCTGTCCGGCATCGGCCTGCTGGTCACCTACCGCACCAACGGCGTCCTGAACCTCGCCCAGGGCGGCATCGCGGCCCTGGTCGCCTACGTGTACCGGCAGATGGCGGTCGAGTGGGGCCTGCCCAAGTGGCTCTCGGCCGTGATCGCGCTCGCCATCCTGTCGCCCCTGCTCGGCCTGCTGCTGGAGCGGTTCGTCTTCCGTCCGCTCGCCCGGCGGCGCGCCTCCGCCGCCGAGTCACTGGTCGCGAGCCTCGGCGTGCTGGTGCTGACGCTGGGCATGTGCGCCGGCATCTGGGGGCTCGGCTCCAAGAACGACACCCCGCCGTTGTTCCCGAACAAGTCGGTCGGGATCAGCGGGCACCGCATCGGTGTCGACACGATCAGCACGCTCGTCCTCATCGTCGTCTGCTGTGTCGCGCTCGGGGTGGTGCAGAACCGCACCAAGTTCGGCCGGCAGATGCGGGCCGTCGTCGACGACCGCCAGCTCGCGGAGCTGTCCTCGGTGCCGGCCGACCGGGTCGCCGCCGTCGGCTGGGCGTTCGGCACGACGCTCGCGGGGTTCACCGGCGTGCTGCTCGCGCCCCGGCTGCAGCTCTCCCCGTACGGGCTGTCGCTCGTCGTGCTGGAGACGTTCGCCGTCGTCGTCGCCGCGCGCCTCGCGAGCCTGCCGATCGCCGTGTTCGCGGGCCTCGCGATCGGCATCCTGCAGAGCGAGCTGACCCAGTTCAAGGTGGACGGCCAGTTCGCGGACGTCTACCGCTCGCTCGAGTCGAACCTCTTCGTCGTCGCCCTGCTGGTGCTGCTGCTGGCCATTCCGAAGCTGCGGGAGCTGGGTGACGCCGGCTCGGCCGGCCGGTTCTCCAGCCGTGGCGCACCCGACGCGGCGGGCACGGTCGAGGAACGCAGCAAGGACCTGGTCTGGAAGCTCGCGGGCTTCATCATGCTGCTCGCGCCGCTGCTGTTCCGGCCAGCCGACCTGCGCTCGGCCTTCGACGTCCCGGCCGTCGCCCTGATCCTGTTGTCGATGGTGATCGTCACCGGTTACAGCGGGCAGGTGTCACTCGGGGTCGCCGGCTACGCGGGCCTTGGCGCGCTGTTCTCGCTGAAGCTGGCGAACGGCGACTTTCTCGGCCTGCCGAGGCTGCCGGGGCTGCTCGCGATCCTGGTCGGCGCGATCCTCGTCGCCCCGGTCGGCCTGATCACCGGTTACCCGGCGATCCGCCGGCGAGGCCTCACCCTCGCGCTGACCACGTTCGCCGTCGGCGCGGTCGTCAGCCAGTTCGTCTTCGAGCAGCCCAAGTTCTCCAGCGGCCTCTACGTCAACGCGCTGTACCTGGGCGGCTGGCAGCTCAACGACAAGGCGTTCTACATCATCGAGCTGGTCGGTCTGGGCCTCGGCCTGCTCGCCGTGCGCAGCCTGCACCGCGGCCGGCTGGGCCGCGCGCTGCTCGCGGTGCGCGACAACAGCGGCGGCGCGGCGGCGGTCGGCGTCGACGTGCGCAACCTCAAGCTGATCGCGTTCACCATGTCCTCGGTCGTCGCCGGCCTCGGCGGCGCGCTGCTGGTGCAGGGCGCCTCATCGTTCTCGTCGACGACCTTCCAGCCGATCCAGAGCCTGCTGTGGTTCACCGCGATGGTGGTGTTCGGCGCGGACAGCGCGGTCGGCGCGATCATCGGCGCATCCCTGATCGTCGCGATCGACGTGCTCGCCCCGTCCGGCTCGTCGACGCTGGCGATCGGCATCCTCGCGCTCTCGCTGAGCTGGCTGCCCGGCGGCCTCGCCTCGGCGGTCCGCGGCCTGGTGCGGTTCGTGGCGCAGCGCCTCGCCGACCAGTTCGTCGAGCCCGAGGAGCTGCCCCGCCCCACGCGGCGGACGCCGGTCCCGGCGGGCCTCGGCGCGGCGATTCCCCGCCCCGCCGTACCGGCCGACGCGGCGACCTGGGCCTCCCAGCAGACCTCCCGGATGGGCGACGCCGATCCGGCTGGAGCCTCCGCCACGGCCCCGGCGGCCGTCTGGGTCAGTGGCCCGCTGGCCGCCGGCACGACGGGCATCGAGGCCGCCGAGCGGGTGGCGGCCGAGCGCGGGCTTACGCTCACCTCGTTCGGCCGGGCACTGCTCGGCACGCTGGGCGCGGGGGCCACGGGCGCAGCCGACCTGATCCCCGCGCCGGCCGCCGGCCAGGTCACGCCGAGCGGTTCCCGCCCGGCCGCCGGCCAGCCAGCGGGCTCCGTGCCGGCCGCCTCGAGCAGCAACCACCTGGAAGGAGGCCGGCGGTGAGCCGCGCCGAACTACGCGCCGTCGGCCTCGTCCGCCGCTACGGCGGGCTCACCGCCGTCGACCACGTCGACATGTCCGCGCCGCCCGGGCTGATCACCGGGCTGATCGGTCCGAACGGTGCCGGCAAGTCGACGGTGTTCAGCCTCCTCACCGGCGTCGAGCAGCCCGACGAGGGCGCCGTGATGCTCGGCGACCGCGACATCACCAAGCTGCGCCCCGACAAGCGTTCCCGGCTGGGGCTGGTGCAGACGTTCCAGGTGCCGTCGCTGTTCACCAGCATGACCGTGCGGGACAACCTGCTGGTCGGCGTCGAGAACCGCCGCCGGGACTATGCCGGCGGCCTGTTCGGCCGCGGCATACGCGGCAACGCGCGGCACGACGAGGTCGTCGACGAGATGCTGGCATCCCTCGGCCTGACCGACGTGGCCAACGTGATCACCGGGTCGCTGCCCACGGGAGCGCTGCGGCTGGCCGAGTGCGCCAGGGCGCTGTGCACCCATCCGGACGTGCTGCTGCTCGACGAGCCGGCCAGCGGCCTCGACGCCGCCGAGACCGAGCGGTTCTCCCAGCTGCTGCGCCGGATCGCCGCCAACGGTGTGGCGATCGTGCTCGTCGACCACGACGTCGACCTCGTGTTCACCGTGTGCGACCAGGTCTACGCGATGGTCGGCGGCAGGGTCGTCGCCCACGGCAGCCCGGCGGCGGTCCGCGCCGACCCGACCGTCCAGTCCGTCTACCTCGCGCAGGGAACGAAGGCATGACCGCTCCGGATTCATCGTCCGCCGCCATCGCGGCCGGCTCGTCCGCCAGCGCGCTGGCGGCCGCCGCCGCGGCGGCGCGCGCGGGCGGCGCCCCGGCCCCTGACGGCATCGAGCTGCGGCTGTCAGGTGCCCGCGCCGGCTACGGCGTCGTCGAGGTGCTGCATGGCCTCGACCTCGTCATCCCGTCCGGCAAGGTGACCGCGCTGCTCGGTGTCAACGGTGCCGGCAAGAGCACGACGCTTCGGGTGCTCGCCGGGCTGGTGCCTCTGCGCAGCGGCACGCTCACCTGGCGCGACCAGGTCATCACCAAGATGTCCACGGTCGACCGGGCACGTCGCGGCCTCCTGCTGGTACCGGACGAGCGGGCCGTGTTCGCGAGCCTCTCGGTACGCGACAACCTGCTCGTCGTCGCCGAGGCCACCGGGCACCCGGACATCACGCCGGCGCTGGAGGCGTTCCCGAAGCTGCGTGACCGGCTGCCCCAGCGAGCCGGCTCCATGTCGGGCGGCGAGCGACGCATGCTCGCGCTCGCTCGCGCCCTCCTCGCCCGCCCGAGTGTGCTGATGGTCGACGAGCTCTCGCTGGGCCTGTCGCCGAAGGTGGCCGCCGAGCTGTTCGAGTGGCTCTCGACCGTCGCCGCGACCGGTACCACGGTCATCCTGGCCGACCAGTACACCGACGCCGCGCTCGGCATGGCGGACCTCGCCTACGTCCTGCACCGCGGCGAGCGCTCCTTCGTCGGCGACCCCGCGGAGCTCGCGCACGCCTAAGGCGCTCCCGTTGCCGGACGCTCCGCGCCCGCAACCGGGCGGCGCCCTCGGGCGCTGAGCGCCCTCGCACGTGGTTCCGGGCACAGGCGTATCACGGTGGCCCGGCTGGGTCCGGGCCGACGACATGGCCGGGTTGGCACCGCGCTGATGCGCCGTCACGAGCTGTGGCCTGGTTTCGCGGATGACCTACCAGGGCCGCGTCACGCTCATCCGCGCGGCCAGATAGCCGAACACCAAGGGGCGCTGGCTTCGGCGGCGGTCCGCCGGAGCCAGCGCCCCTTGAAGATCCCTACAGACGACCCTCGGGGCGCCGTCTGTAGCCGAGTGAAACCGTCAGCCGGCGTTGAAGCTGAACATCGGGACGTTGAAGCAGTTCTTGGTCATGTCGTCGGTCTGAGACGTCCAGCCGGCCTTGCCGGTCGGGGCCTTGTTGGTCCAGCGCACCACGTTCAGGCAGCCGGTGTGGGTCGTCGGCGGAGTCGGGACGACCTTGAAGTCGTGCGGGATGAGCAGGCCGTTCGCGTTATAGGTCGTCGTGCTCATGTAGTTGTCGACGCACTTGCGGGTCAGGTCCGCTCCGCAGGACTTCATCGCGTCCGTCAGCCACATCGCCGAGATGTAGCCCTCGAACATCCACATGCTCATCTTGCTGACCCGGTCCGGGTAGTACTTCGCGATGGCGTCCCGGTACTTCTTGACCTCTGGGTCACTCACGTTGTTGTAGTTCTGGCTCTGGCTGATGGCGTACAGGTTGTTCAGGCACGTCGGCGTCAACAGGTAGGCCTCACCAGCCGCGTCCGTCCAGCTCTGCGTGGTGGTGACCTTTGCCTTCAGCGGCATGTTCAGGGCCTGGATCGACTTGCACAGCGAGACGTTGGCATCGGCCGTCAGCGCGTCGAAGACGAGGTCGACGTTCTGGCGCTTCATGTCCAGCACGGCCGCGTCCCAGTTCTGCAGGCCGAGGTTGATCGACTCCTTGACGACCTTGTACCCCTCCTTCTGCAGGCCCGCCTCGATCGAGTCCGCGTACTGCTTGGACGGCCCGATCTCGAAGTACACGACCGCCGCCGTCTTGGCGCCGAGCTTCTCCTTGAACCAGCGGTAGTTCTCGGTGCCGGCGTACAGCTTGCCGTTGTAGCCCGGCGCCTTGCCGTCCCGCGGGTAGCCGAAGCCACCGTAGATCGAGTACAGGTGCGGGTACTGGTAGTAGGCGGTTCCGGAGACCGGCTCGCCGCCGACGTCGGGGACGCCCTTCTGGCTGACGTACGGCGCGCCCGCGTAGTCGAACGACGTCGTGCCGGCGAAGGCGAAGACCTTCTTGTCGTCGATCAGGTCGTGGACACAGGTGACGTTGCCGTCGCCGGTGCCCTTGTCGTCGCAGGGCTCGACGGTGACCTTCCGGCCGTTGACCCCGCCGGCGTCGTTGAGCGCCTGGAAGTAGGCCTGCGCGCCGAACGTGGTCGCCGAGAAGGTGTCCGCGCCGAGGGGGCTGTTCGCGGCCGCCATCACGCCGACCTTGATGTCGGTCGGGGTGACGCCGGTGTCGGACGCCGTGTTGGCGGACGCCCCCTGCGTGGTGCCGCCGGTGGCGCCGGTGCCGCCGTTGTCGTCCCCGGCGTTGTGGACCCGGCTGCCGCAGGCGGTCAATGCCAGCGACGACAGCGCCACAGCGGCGATGAGCGCTCGGGCTCGGATGGACATGCTCTCCCCTGGTGAGTTCCGTGACGCTGTCACGCTAATCCCGTGCCGACACCCCGCCGGCGCCAGCCAGTCGGGACGCGGCTCACACCTGCGCGGCGCGCGAGACATCTCGCGGGCTGGGCCAGGCCAGCCGGACTGGACCGCCTAGCGCAGTGGCAGCAGGCGCCGCCACCACGGCCGCCGAGCGCCGGAGGTCGAGGCGGGCGCGGGCGGGCCTGGCTCGGTGGACGTCTCGACGTCCTCGACGTCGCTGTCGTCGGCCTCCGCGGCAGCCGAGCCCGAATCCACGATGAGCTCCGCCTCGGCCACCTCGGCCTCGGTGGCCGCCGCGGGCTCGGGCTCGGGCGTCGCCTCCACGGGCGGCGCGACCGGCTCCTCCGCGGGAGCCGCCGGCTCGGTGGCCGCTGGCTCGGCCGATGCCACGGGCTCCGGCTCGGGCGCCGCAGCTGGCACCGCGTCAGCTGGCACCGCGTCAGCTGGCACCGCGTCAGCTGGCACCGCGTCAGCTGGCACCGCGTCAGCTGGCACCGCGTCAGTCTCGGTGACGGCCTGCTCCACGGGCTCGGCCTCGGCGACCGGCTCGGCGGCTTCCGCGACCGGCTCGGCGGCCGGTGTGGCCTCCTCGGCCGGCGGCGCGGCTGGCGCGATCTCGTCGTCGCCCGGAAGGCGGGCCGCCGGGATGCCGGGCACGTCGTCGGGTCCCTGACGCGCGGCCGGGATCTGCGAGACGTCGGCCGCCTCGCCGTCAGCGTCCGGGGCGGCCTCGGCGGCCGGGAGCGCGGCGACGATCTCCTCGGCCGCGGACGCGTCCGCGGGAGGCGCCTCGGCGGCCTGCCCGTTCGGAGCGGTCGCCGCGGCCTGCGCGACCCGGTTCAGGATCTTGCCGTCGGGGCCGACGATCCGTACCAGCCGTCCCTGGTCGGCGAGCTTGCGACACGCGTTGTTGACAGAGCTGCGGCTGGCGCCGATCGCCTCCGCGAGCCTGCCGTCGTCCAAACCGGCCGGGACCTCGGTCAGATGGCCGAGAATCCGGTCCGCAACAGTAGCCACGAAGCGGACGCTATACGTTATCCGTGCCTCGCCGACAAGCGGGGTGGAACTGCCCGCGCGGCGTGCTCGTTCCGGCGCGCGCCGCCGACCCGTCGGCGCCCGTCAGCCCACGATTAGCTACTCTGCGTCACGAACCTGCGTCACGGACACTGACCTCTATGCGCCGACGATCACGGAGGGGAAGGGTTCCACCCAGCGCACCGGCCGCCGCACGGTCACCGCCAGCGTCGCCTCGCGACTCACCGCCGGAGCCACCCCGCGGCGATGCCGACACCAGGCGGTCGGTCAGTCCAGGTCGGTTAGTCCAGGTGGAGTGCGTCCTCCTCCGGGGCCAGCGGCCACGTCTCCCGATCACTGAGGTACTCCGTCCGGCGGCCGGTCAGCACGTCGCCGCCGGGGCCGCTCGCGTCGTCGGCCACCAGCCCGGTCAGCCGCGAGCCACTGCCGTCCTCACCGAATGGCGTGTTGATCCCCTCGACGTCGTCGTCGAGGACCAGGCCCGACTCGGAACGCTCCGCCTCCAGGTAAGGGTCGACGTCCGGGACCTCCTGGGCCAGCTGGTCGTCCAGCGAGGCCCCCGCCCGCCCCTCGGTGGCCGTCGGCCGATGCCGGGTCTCGGCGCTCGGCCGGTCCGGGGCGTCCCAGCTGTCGTCGAGAGGGTCGAGACCCGCGTCCGTGTCACCCAGGTCGTCGCTGTCCAGGCTCTCCTCGACAGTCAACGGCACGTCGTCGAGAACGCCAGACGAGTCGAACGCGTCCCGCGCGTAGTCGGCGGGCTCGGTCATCGTTGCCTCCCGGTGGGTCTGGGTCGGGGCCCCGGTGGTGTTTCCCCCCGCTCACTCGGACGTCGCGCACTCGGGTGCTGCCTCGCCCGTTCCCGGCGTTGACCACAGTAATCGGCTTCCCACCGATTCCCAGCCCGAGGGCCGGGTTTCCAGCGCAACGGGCGGCCGTTATCGATGAACGGTTTGCTCTAGGGAGAGCCATGATCAGCGGTTACGGGCGTGGGGGGCGGGAAAGCCAAACGGAAAGGCCAAAGGCGACAGCCAAAACCAACGACGGTCTCAGGCCGCCGGCGCGCCCGCCTCGGGGGTGTCGGTCGTGGCCAGCATCCGCCGTCCCGCGTCCGGCTGCTCGTCGGCCGCGGCCGGGTCCTCGCCGCGCGGCCGCGCGGCCGCGTCCTCGGCTGGCTCGGCCTCCAGCAGGAGGCGCCCGTCGGAGAGGACGGCGACGCGGTCGGCCACCGCGGACGCCTCACCCGCCGACCTGGTCGCGTACAGCAGCGTGATCCCGAGCTGGCGGTGCAACGCGCGCAGGTCGTCGGCCAGCCGGACGCGCAGGTCCTCGTCGTCCACCGTGCCGAGCGGTTCGTCGAGCACCAGCACCCGCGGGCGCAGCACGAGCGCCCTGGCGATCGCCACCCGCTGCTGGTGAGCCGGGGACAGCTGCGGCGGCCGGCGGCGAGCGTAGTCACCCATCCGCACGAGCTCCAGCGCCTCCCGAACGCGCCGAGCCGCGACCGCCTGGCCCGACGGGGTGGCGAGCGCGCGGGCGCGCGACCCGAGGGCGCCGCCCCGCAGGCCGAAGGCGACGTTCGCGGCGACGTCGAGGAACGGGAAGAGGCTGTAGCGCCCGAACACGGCGGCGACGTGCCGGCGCGCGGCCGGCAGGTCGGCCGCTTCGGCCCCGCCGAGCAGCACGTGGCCCTCGCTCGGGGCACAGAGCCCGGCGACCAGACGCAGCACGGTCGTCTTGCCGGCCCCGGCAGGGCCGACCAGGGCGAGCGACGCGCCGGGGGCGACGGTGAGGTCGACGCCGGACACCGCCGCGGCCGAGGCCCCGGGATGGTGATGCGTCAGCCCGATCAGTTGGACCTCACCGGCGTGCCGGCCCATGCCCTGCGCCATTCTCACCCCCAGGGTCCCCGCGACATCCGCCCGAACTGTAGCGAAGTCGGCCAAGGTGCCGGATCGTAGCGCCCCGCCGAGCGGGCACGGTGATCAACCGTCGACGGCTTCATGCGGGCCGACAGGCCCCGGCGCCTGGCCGGCTACGAATGCAGCCAGTGGCCGATGGGCCCCGGCGTGTTGCGCACGATCCAGAAGGCGATGACCAGCACCGGGATCGCCCTGTACAGCGCCGGGGGCATCCGCGGCAGCCGGACCCGCAGCCCCAGGAGCCGGGCCATGGTGACCGTCCAGCCGACCACGAGGCAGGGCGCGGCCGCGATCAGCAGGATGTTGTAGTTCGCCGCGTGGCCGAGGTGGCCGTGCAGCAGCTGGTGCAGTCCGCGCATCGACCCGCAGCCGGGGCAGTCCAGGCCTGTCACCAGCCTGAACGGGCAGGTTGGGTAGTGGCCCGGCTCGGCCGGGTCGACAAAATAGATCATCGTCGAGCCCGCCACCGCGAGCGCCGCGACACCCAGGTAGCCCCCGAGCCGCGCGCGCCGCGACCAGCGGCGCACCGGCCACCCCGGCAAGGCGCCGGCGCCGCCATGGCCCGGGACGGGTGCCGCGGTGCCAGCGGGCTGAGCCAGCTGGTCCGGCTGGGTCTGTCCGACTGGTGCGGACTGCACAGGCGGCACAGGCACAGGCGGCACAGACAGGACAGGCGGCGCGGCCGCCGAGGGGCCAGGCTGGTCCGCCAGACTCATACTGACCAGCGTAGACGGCGACGGAGAGGACGGGGACGTGACGGACGGGGCCGAAGAGGCATTCGGGGCCGCGGGCAGGCCAGTGCCGCCCTACGCGGCGCGGGAGGCCGCCGCGGGCAATCCCGAGGGGCCTGGCTACGCCGGTCTCGCCACGTTCTGCGGCCGGCCGTGGCTGGAGTCCGAGGCGGAGCTGCTCGCCCGCCGCCCAGACGTCGCCGTCGTCGGCGCCCCCTTCGACATCGCCACAACGCATCGGCCGGGCGCCAGGTTCGGCCCGCGCGCGCTGCGTGCCGCGGCCTACGACCCCGGCACCTACCACCTCGACCTCGGCATCGAGATCTTCGAGTGGCTCGACGTGGTGGACGCGGGCGACGCGCACTGCCCGCATGGACTGACCGAGGCATCCCACGCCAACATTCGCGCGAAGGTTCACGAGGTCGCCCGGGCCGGCATCTTCCCGCTGGTGCTCGGCGGCGACCACTCGATCACCTGGCCGGCGGCGACGGCCGTCGCGGAGGCGGTCGGCTGGGGTGAGGTCGGCCTGCTGCACTTCGACGCACACGCCGACACGGCCGACATCATCGACGGCAACCTGGCCTCGCACGGCACCCCGATGCGCCGGCTGATCGAATCCGGCGCGGTCCGCGGCCGCAACTTCGTCCAGGTCGGGCTGCGCGGCTACTGGCCGCCGCCGGACGTCTTCGCCTGGATGCGCGACAACGGCCTGCGCTGGCACCTGATGCACGAGGTCTGGGACCGCGGCTCACGCGCCGTCATCGCCGACGCGATCGCCGAGGCGGTCGACGGCTGCAAGGCGCTGTACCTTTCGGTCGACATCGACGTCCTCGACCCCGGGTTCGCGCCCGGCACCGGCACTCCGGAGCCCGGCGGGATGAACCCGGCCGACCTGCTGCGGGCCGTCCGCCAGATCGCCCTGGACACGCCGCTCGTCGCCGCCGACATCGTCGAGGTCTCCCCGCCCTTCGACCACGCCGACGCCACCGTCAACAGCGCCCACCGCGTCGCGATGGAGGTTTTCGCCGCCCTCGCCCACCGCCGCCGCACCGCCGCCGGGGGCATGCCGGACCTGCCCGGAACCGCCCCCTAACCCGTGACCGGCAACGTTCGCCCATGCCCGCGTGCGGCCGCGCGCTCATCCTGTCCGACGTCACGGGGAATCGTGTCAGACGTCAGAGCCACGACCAGCACCGTTTCGTAGCCCTGACGTCTGACAGGACATCCGGATCCCCAGGTGCTGCGGGGGCGACGCGCGTGAGGCGCGGTTAGCCGGGCGGCGGGGATGGTGGGCGGCCGAGGGCGTAGCAGGTGATGGCCGCGGTGGCGGCGACGTTGAGGGAGTCGACACCGGCGGCCATCGGGATGCGTATCCGGTGGCTGGCGGCTGCCTGCGCGGCGGCGGAGAGGCCCTCGCCCTCGGTGCCGAGCAGGACGGCGACGCGGGCGTCGGGCGCGAGGCGCAGCGCCGAGAGGTCGGTGGCGTCGGAGGCCGGGGTTAGGGCGAGCAGCTCGAAGCCGCGCTCCGTGAGCGTGCCCAGGCTCGCCGGCCAGGGGTCGAGGCGGGCATAGGGCACCGCGAAGACCTCGCCCATCGAGACCCGCACCGACCGCCGGTACAACGGGTCGGCGCAGCGCGGGCTGAGCAGCACGGCGTCCATCCCGAGACCGGCGGCCGATCGGAAGACCGCCCCCAGGTTGGTGTGCGAGACCAGGTCCTCGAGGACAAGAACACGCAGTGCCCACGAAAGCAACTCGGCGGCGTCACGGGCAGGATGACGCGCCATCGCGGCCAGCGCGCCGCGATGCACCTCGAAGCCGGTGATCTCGGCGAGCACCTCCGGCCCGGCGAGGTAGACGGGAACGTCCGGGCCGATCTCGGCGGGGACGGCGTCGAGCCGAGCCGGCGACACCAGGACCGACCGTGGCTGGTAGCCGGCGCGCAGCGCCCGCCGGATCACCCGTTCGCCCTCGGCGATGAACATTCCCTCCGCTGGCTCCCTGAGGCGGCGCAGGGCGACGTCGGTGAGGGCGACGTAGTCGGCCACGCGCGGGTCGGCCGGGTCGTCGATCGGCACGATCGCCAACGCCGCCGGACCCGCCGGGGCTGATGGGGCGACCGGAGCCGTCGAGGCGACCGGTTCGGGCGGGGCTGACGGGGTGGCCGGGACGGTCGACGTTGACGGGCTCGGCGGAGTGGCCGGCCGCCGCGGATTGCTTGCCGTCATATGGACGTAACCCCAGGCCAGCAGAATCGGCCCTCATGACCGCGCACCCGGACTCCCCCTCGCCTGCCACCCCGAACGGCCAGCCGGCCGACCTGCTGGTGGCCGGAGCCGAGCTGGTCGCGACCGTCGACACCGAGCGCCGCGAGCTGCCCGGCGGCTGGGTGGCGATCACCGACGGGCTGGTGAGCGGCGTCGGCGCGGCCGGTGACGAGCCGCCGGCGAGGCGCGTGCTGCGCGCCGACGGCTGCCTGGTTACCCCGGGGCTGGTCAACACCCATCATCACATCTACCAGAACCTCACCAGGGCCTTCGCCCCCTCACTGCACGGCACGCTCTTCCAGTGGCTGACCACGCTGTACCCGCTCTGGTCGCGCCTGGACGAGGAGGCGGTGCATGTCTCGGCGTATATCGGGCTCACCGAGCTCGCCCTCGGTGGCTGCACGACAACCACGGACCACCTCTACGTGCACCCGAAGGGCGGCGGTGACCTGATCTCGGCGGAGATCGCCGCCGCCCGCGAGCTCGGCATGCGCTTCCACCCGACGCGCGGCTCGATGTCGCTGTCGAAGAAGGACGGCGGGCTGCCGCCGGACTCCGTCGTCCAGGACGCGGACGAGATCCTCGCCGAGTCGGCCCGGCTGGTCGCCGCGCATCACGACCCGGCGCACGGCGCGATGGTGCGGATCGCGCTCGCCCCCTGCTCACCGTTCTCGGTGAGCCCCGAGCTGATGAAGGCCACGGCCGAGCTGGCGGAGCGGCTGGACGTCCGGCTGCACACCCACCTGGCCGAGGACCCGGAGGAGGACGAGTACTGCCTCTCGGTCTATGGCCGCCGGCCCATCGACCACTTCGCCGAGGTCGGCTGGGGTAGCGACCGGTCCTGGGTCGCGCACTGCGTCTGCCCGAACGAGGAGGAGGTCGCCCGGCTGGGCGCGTGGGGCACCGGGGTGGCGCACTGCCCGAGCAGCAACATGATCCTCGGTGGCGGCCTCGCCCCGATCCGCGAGTTCCGCGCCGCCGGTGTGCCGGTGGGCCTGGGGTGTGACGGGTCGAGCTCGGCGGACTCGGCGTCGCTCTGGATGGAGGCGCGCAACGCGATGCTGCTCGGCCGGCTGCGGCACGGCGCGGCGTCGATGTCCGCCAGGGACGCGCTCGAGATCGCGACGAGAGGCGGCGCTGGCTGCCTGGGGCGGGTCGGCGAGATCGGCGAGCTGTCGGTCGGCGCGGTCGGCGACCTGGTCGTCTGGCCGCTGACGGGTGTCGCGTTCGCCGGCGCCCTGTCGGACCCGATCGAGGCGTGGCTGCGCTGCGGGCCGGTGGCCACCCGGCACACGGTCGTCGCCGGCCGCCTCGTCGTCGAGGACGGGACGCCGACACACCCGGGCGTCGACGAGATGCTCGCCCGTCACCGGACAATCGCCACCGGTATCCAGGCGGCCGTCGAGGACGCGGGGCCCGTCCCCGCCGTCGCGTCGCGCGCCTGACTGGCCCTGCCGGCCCGCTCCTGACTGGGCCCTGCCAGCTCGGACCTGGCCGACACGCGCCACGAGTCCTCGTCACAGCCGCCGGCGCGCCCCACGGCTGGGCCCTCCGCGCTATCCCGCCTGAGATGTGAACATGACCTGTGGGGGCGAAGGCGCTGGTCTTCGCCCCACAGGTCATGCTCGGTTGAGATCTTTACAGCCGCGGAGGCGCTGAGATGGAGCAGAGCACGACAGCGGGCACGGCGGGCCCAGCCGGTACGGAGCCGCTTGACCTGGCCACCGCGCTGGACCTGCTGCCGAAGGTGGAGCTGCACTGCCACGTCGAGGGCACGATGCGGCCGGGGACGGTCCTCGAGCTGGCCCGCCGGCATGGGCTGGCACTGCCGACGGAGAACCTCGACGAGCTGTACTCCTACAGCTCGTTGAACGAGTTCCTGTCGATCTTCTGGCTGGTGCAGTCGACGCTGGGCGGACGTGACGACTGGGCCCGGCTCGGCTATGAGAGCGTCGTCGACGCCGCCGCGCACGGCCGGGTCTACGCGGAGATCTTCTTCACCCCCGCCCGCCACCTGGCCGCCGGCCAGAGCCTCGCGGATGTGGTCGCCGGCCTGGTCGAGGGGATCGCGGCGGCCGAGGCGGAGACCGGCTCGGTGGCGATGCTCATCGCCGACATCGACCGCGCGTACGGCCCGGCCGCGGGCCTCGGAATGGTGACGGATCTCGCCGAGCTGCGCCGAACCGGCGCGCCCGGCATCGAACGGGTCCTCGGCGTCGGGATGGACTCGACCGAGCTCGGCGTCGACCCGGTGTCGTTCACCGAGGCCTACCGGGCGGCCGCGGCGGCCGGGTTCCGGTTGACGGGTCATCAGGGCGAGAACTCGCTCCCGTCGGCGATCGCCGCCGTGGTCGACGTGCTCGGCGCTGAGCGCATCGACCACGGGCTATCCCTGGTCGACGACCCGGAGCTGGTGCGTCGGTTCGCGGCCGAGCGCATCCCGCTCACGGTCTGCCCGAACTCCAATATCCGGATCGCCAACGCGTTCCCCGCGCTCGCCGACCATCCCTACCCGGCCATGCGCGCCGCCGGTCTGCTCGCGACGCTCAATACCGACGACCCGGCGATGACCGACCTCGACCTCGGCTACGAGTACGCCTCGGTCGCCGATGCCTTCGGCTACACCTTCGACGACATGGTCACCATCGCCCTCGACGGCGTCGAGGCGACCTGGCTCGACGCCGACGCCAAACGCGCCCTGCGCACCCGCGTCTCCACGGAGGCCGCGGCCCTCTCGGCCCGCCTGCCGACGTCCGCCTGACCACCCGCTCAACCGAGGCGCGCCCGCCGATGACCAGCCGGCGCCTGGTCAGGACGTCGTCGTCCGGCCGCGACGCCATCGGGGCAGGCGAAATTGGTGTTTAACTCGCGGTTGCGACCCAATTCCGACTGCCTCGATAGCGGGCCGCGGTGTCCCTGTGAGTCGCCAAGGACAACGCCTTGGCCATTGCTCTAAACAGTCGCCTGGGCTTCGCTCCGACGGGACGCGTCCAGCCCTTCCCAAGCGGCCCCGCCCGGGAGAAACCGCAGGTGGTCAGATCCATCCCCGCCTCGCAGGCAACCCTAGACCGTCGGCCGCGGCGACAAGGCGAGCGCGCCCCACGCACCCGCGTCACCATCGGCCGCCGCCGACCGCGTGCCGCCGAGGTCGAGAGCACCTGCCGGTTGCCTGCCCTCGCCGCTGAGGGCAGGCCGTCACAAGGCGCATCGGCGTCAGTCGACCTGATCGGTAACTACAGGCGGCGACGCCGCAGAGGTGCCGTCATCGGCCGTCCAGACCAACCCGGCGACCACGATAATGATCACGAAGGCTACGAGGGCGAGCGCCTTCATCGCGGCGATCATCGGCTCGATGAACGTCGACGCCAGTTGCCACAGCGTGCGGATGTGCCGAGAGAGACCGGTCATGAGTGCGATCAGGCCAATGACTACGACGATGGCCAAGGTCATGCCGCCCCCGTTGCCCTGCGACTGCGCCGTCTGATAACCGGCCGCCAGATGACCGAGATCCGGAGTGTTCACGATAGGTTTGGTCCTCCCTTGTGGACTAGTGCTTCGAGGTCGGTAGGAGCTGTAAATCGGCGAGGCGGCGCTCGCTCATGCCATCCGCCGCGATGGGCGTCCTCAATGCGGTTCCATGTCGGCACTCCGAAGGCTTCCCAAGTCCGCGGCCAAGCCGCGGCGACGTCATCGGTCCGGCCCCCACCGATTTCCCGCTGATACCGGCAGGTTGACGTCAACTTGAGTACACAGCGCAACTACCCCGCCAACCACGAGGCCAATTCTTCGCACGCGTCACCGTTCCCGGGGAGAGTGCGGTGGCCGCGCGCCAAGGCCCATCCATTCCCGAACGGAGTTCACGGGCTCCAAGCCGAGGTCCAACGGTGCTCGGGTGGGCACCCGCCGTTCAACGTCCAGCCCTCGGCGCTGCACCGCCGGTCCGCCGATGGCCTGCTCGTCCGATTGGAACCTCAGCAAGCCACGTTGGGCTACCATGGACTCCACCGAGATCGCCTTGGAGGGGGGGTGGTCGTGGCTCCTGGACCACGGCGAACTCCCTCGGCCCTCGCTCGGCGCCTGAAGGAACTGCGGACCGGACGCTGGCAACGGCAGCTGACCCAGGTGAGCCTGGCCCGGATTCTCCATGTCGGAGAGTCGACGATATCGAGCTACGAGACGGGCCAGGCGGCGCCCGGCGACGACAAGCTCTGGCTCTACGCGACGTTTTTCGCTACGCCTCGTTCTCTTTCGAACGGCCAGCTTCGGGTTCTGAGTGAGGACGAGTTCCTGCCCGAGGAGCGAGAGGAACGCGATTCTCTGTTCGGGGAACTGCGACGGCTCCGCGACGGCGGCGTGTCGCCCCGGGCGCAGGGCCGTCGGCGTACCTGGGATTTTCCCGACGACACACCGGTCCGCCTCGTGTGCGGCAAGATTCCGATGGGAGACGTCTCCAGCCTCGCCCAGGCGACCAACCCCAACTTCACCAGGCTGCTGACCTACGCCGACCTCGACGCGATGGTGGAGCTTTTCGGCCACATCCGTGCGGAGAACCCAGGCACCGACGTCCGCTTCTTGCAGCCCGACGACATGTCCGACGCGGACCTCTCCTATCATGTGGTCGTCGTCGGCGGGCTCGGCTGGAACCAGACGACAGGGTCCTTTCTGGCGCTCCTTGACAACCTGCCGGTGCAACAGGTCGAGGACGAGGCGTTCCCCGACGGCGAGATCTTCGTCGTCGACCCGGCGGACGGAAACCCGCCGCAACGATACGTCCCCCAGACGTCCAGGAACGCCGCTTTCGGCGTCGTCGAGGACGTCGGCTTCTTCGCCCGCTTCCCGAACCCGTACAACTCGGCAACAACTCTCACCATCTGCAACGGTGTGCACTCAAGGGGCGTACTCGGCGCCGTACGGATGCTAATCAACCCTTCGCTGCGCGACCGCAACGAGGAATACCTGGCCAAGAGATTCGGAGACGCGGTCAGCTATGGCGTGCTGTTCCGGGTCCCTATCAACATTTCGAAAACGGTAACACCGGAGATCGGCAATCCGAGAAACCGTCTTTACGAGTGGTCAGAAAAAGCGTGACACGGCCACGGCAAACAGGTGGGAGCCGTTCTACCAGAGCCGAGGGCCATCGCGGCGAGTGCGCGGACCGGCCCCGACGGCAGCACGGCTCGGGGCTGGAGGCCCCTGGCAGCGTCCAGGCGGCGCAGGCCAGGCGCTCCCCGGTCGCCGAGTACGACGCCGGGATCCCCGCCCCGGCGAACGGCACCAGCGTCCATCACTTCCCTGATCATCGCAATTTCCTCAAGGTCTACGAACCAGCCACCGGTGACTCGGCTGACCTGCTCGACGCCGTCATCGTCCCGACTGTGCGGCCCGCACAGCATCTCGACACCGCGGCGCAGATCGCTTCGGGCGCCAGCCGGCGTCTGATTGTTCTCTGTAGCCGAGAGGCCCGCGCCGTCGAGGTTCAGGCACGGCTCGATACCACCCGGGTCGATGTCACCGCGATCGACATCCCACCCGGGTACTGGCATCCCACACTTGATTTCTCCACGTCGGCGGAAGTATTCATGCGGCTGTCACCGACGCCTGTTCCTCGGGACCTCAGTCTGAAGCGGAACCTCGGTCTTCTGATAGCGCGGCTCTCCGGATGGCGGAAGATCGCTTTCATGGACGACGACATATATGGCATCGACCCGGGCGGCCTTCTGCGAGCCAGTGCCGCCTTGGACTCGAACCGAGCATCCTGCTTCCTCGTCGAATCACCCGAGGGCCCTGTGGACAGTCTGCCGACCGAGGACAACTCAGCCGTCTGCCACTCGCTCCGGCTCGCGGGCGGGAAACAGAACGTCTTCGCCAGCGGGTCCGCGCTGGGCGTCAACTGCTCAGGAGAGCTTTCGCTCTTCCCGAATATATACAATGAGGACTGGTTCTTCCTGCTTCGCGAGACCCAGCGATCCGGAATCACCCGCGTAGGCTTCGTAAGACAGCGTGAATACAATCCATTCCGTCCCGAGAGAGCCAGGTACGAAGAGTTCGGTGACGTGTTGGCCGAGGGACTGCTCGCCAGCCTTCACCTCGGCATATCCGGCGTAGCAACGACCAAGTACTGGAAGCAGTTCCTCGCAGCCAGAAGCGCACTCCTCCACGAGATCCGAGCCGGCCTCGGCACCAGCGACAGCCAATTTGCACCCGATGCGACAGAGACCGTCAAAGCCGCCCAGCGGCAACTGAGGTCCGTGACTCCTGATGCTTGCACGGAGTATCTGACCCGTTTCGATCACGACCGGCGAGCCTGGGCAAGACGGCTCGGGGCACTGCCGCGCCTCAACGACATGGGGTTGGCACTTGGCTTCCTAGGGCTCGACTAGGCTCGCCGGAGACGCCCAACATGGCCTGGCTTGCGGCGGGTCGCCGTCGGCCGCCCCGGGACTCGTGTGTACGATGGCGCGGTCGTAGCGATCAATGATGATCAGAGTGATCCTGTGTGCACAGGTTGTAGCGACGGGGGCGCCGTGGGGCGGGACGTGGTGGCTGCAGCGTGCCGACCGGTCCGGTCGACGCATCCTCAGGTCGACTGGAGCCAAGTAGACGGAGCCCAACCAGGTCGGTGGACCGTCGAGAAGCTCACGAAGGACGACTGGCCAGTTCTGCGGCAGGTGCGGCTCCGGTCCCTCGACACTTCGCCAGACGAACTAGGCGGCGACCGGAAGGTGACCGCCCAGTACGGCGAGCGGGAGTGGCGGGAGCTGTTCCAACAGGGAACGTGGTTCGTTGCGAACGAGGCCGGCGCCCCTATCGCGGTCGCCGCGCTCAACGCGTCTGCGTTCATCTTCCCCCACGAGTGCACCAAGCTCCGTATGCCTCACCCACACCTGGAAGCACTGTGGGTAGACCCACTCCACCGGCGACGCGGGATCGCCCAGGCGCTTGTCAAGGCAACAGTCACGGAGGCTGCGACGCGTGGCGCTCCCGCCATCGGACTCTGGGTGTTTGAGAAAAATATCCACGCAGCGGATTGGTTCGAGAAGAACTGCAAATTCTCGCCGAGGGACCACAAGCCCCAGCGCTACCGCGGCGAGCCCCGCAGGCAGTGGTGGCGACGACACCGGCGTGAGTACCACATGCACAGGCTCATCACTAGAGCAGACGAGCCCCGGCAGTCGATCGACCCTCGCGCCGTTCTGAATTCCGCGACCGAGAGTCAAACGGTGCGGTGATCCAATCCAGCACGTGACACCGACTCAACGCGTCGAGGCGGCCGCCGCACGGTCGCTTGGCAGTGGTGGCCCTTCGGGCCATCCCTGACCGGAGCGTCGACGGGTCCCGCAGGCTGGGCAACGGGGCCAAGTAGGAACCTGATCCCATCCTGGGTAACGCTCACCCACTGTCCGCCAGACAGACCCACCCCGCTCAACCTCAGCCGACTCCTCCATGGTTCCGGGGAAGCACGGACGAGGTCCGAGAGGTGGCGGCGAGGAGCCGGGCAGTCGGCGGCCCGCTCGCGCCAGGTTGACGCGGGCCGACGACGGCGACTGGTGCCACTGCGCAACAGATGAACGCGTCGGCACATTCTGTCACCGTTGGACGGTGACCCACCGCTTCGAGATCCGCACTCTCGAAAAGGGGGAGTGGGCCCTGCTGCGCGACCTGCGCCTGCTGGCGCTAGACCATGATCCCGCCGCGTTCGACTCCACCATCGCCCGCGAGGGCGCCTTCACCGAGTCCGGCTGGCTGGCCCGGATGGACACCACGACCTGGTTCGTCGCCGAAGCGCGCCGAACGCACATCGGTCTGGTCTGTGGCGCGGACCTGTCCGCCGATCCGCCCGACGAACGCCACCTCATGAGCCTCTGGGTCGCGCCCCCGTGGCGACGCTACGGCGTCGCCCGCGGCCTGATCACAGCGGTCACGGCCTGGGCCGCGCGCGACGCGGGCAGGTTCCTCTCCCTGTGGGTCGCGGACGACAACGCGCCGGCCATCGCCCTATTTGAACGTCTCGGGTTCGAACGGACCGGGTGGGAACAGCCGTTTCCCAGCGATCCGACCCGGCGCGAGGTACGGATGGTCAGAGACTTCGCCCGCGAGACCGCCGACGAGGGTCTCGGCTGACCTGACGCCGAGCCGCTCACGAGACCGGTCGCCGCCGGCGGTGCCCACCGGCGTGTGCCGGCGATCGCCGGATTCCGGCACCGACGGTGCCTCCAGCGCCAGCGGCCCGGCGAGCGTGCCCAGACGCACGCGTGTCCAGTTCCACGGGGTCAGCCGTCGGCGCGGCGACCGACCGTCCTGGCCGGCCTTCCGGGTCGCCGCTCTCGCGGGTGGCGCGGCGCCCCCGCCGACAACGTCCGTGACCCGGTCCGTCAGGTCCAGCGCCCGCAGGCCGGACGCGAGCGAGGTCTGGCTGGCTATCCGCTCCCAGAGCCGGCGCCACCTGGCGCGGTCCAGCTCCCACCGCTTGACATAGTCGGCCAGAACCTCGGGGTGGATCTCGGACCTGACCTTCTGGGCGGTCGCGAGCGCGCGCACTGCCGCCTCAGTCGCGTCCGCACCGACCTCGGGATTCGCGCACAGCCGTTCGATGGTGTCGGTGATGAAGCGCTCTCGCTCCGAGAGGAAGTGCCACCAGAACGCGGCCGTACCGGCCTCCCGGAGGCGGCCCGCGCGCACAAGGGCCATGAGGCCCTCCGCGAGGACGTCGCCGAACTCCTCGGCGGCGGCCCGCTGCGGGTTTGCGAACGGGTCAAAGTCGAGTTGCGTGACCCAGCCCGCCCAACCCAGCGCGCGGCGCTGGGCGGACTCGAGGAGAAAGAGCCAGTCCTCGTTGTAGACCTGAGGGAAGAACCCCGCTTCACGCGACGGGTCCACCACCAGAGCGGATCCGCTGACGAAGATTTCCTGGCGCCCGCCCGCGAGCCGGTTCGCGTGGCAGACAACCGAGTTGTCGGGGAAATGCCCCGTGCACATCCCGACGGCGTCGAAACGGTCCAACCCCTTCACCGCCTGCCGGACGAGATCCGCGGAGATATCCCGGATGTCGTCGTCCAGGAAAAGCAACGAACGCCACCCGGCGGCGGCACCGAGCAGCAGGCCGATATTGCGCTTGAGGTAGAGGTCGCCAAGGTGCACAGGAGCGGCGCCGAGCACGCCGGCCGTCTCGAACTCGTCAAGCTCGGGGTTCTTGTACGCGTCGGACAGATCGATCACGGTGGCCCTCAGCCCCGGGTAGGTCAGAGCCAGCGGGCCTACCTGGTCCGCCAGGGTCCGACCGCTACACAGGACGACCAGGTGCGCGTCGACGGACAGCGCCAGCTTCATGGCGGCCGTCAGGTTGCGCGCGGGCCTAGACGCCGGCACGACGATCGCGTCGAGCCGGTCCGCCTTCTCCGGGCCACACCGCCGCAGCAGCCCCAGGTGCGACACCTGATGGGTGACGGGCGCCCGCCCGCCGGCAAGGGGGTCACCGGGCGGTTCCACCTCGGCGCCCTCAGCGTTCACAGCCACGACGAATCAGGTCCTTCCGGGCCACTCAAAGACTATTATGTCCGGATCGTGCAGATCCGGCGTGAATGCCTTACCCTTCAGCACCCTGATCCGCATCAGGATGCCGAACTCTTCCGCATCGCCGAACCGCTCGAAGATATACCGCTCGTTGCGTTCCCTGAGTTTCCTGTCAGTAAGGCACCGCACCGAGCCGAAGACACCCCTGGAGTACACCCCGTTACAAATTGTCAGCGTGCACGCCCGATTGTAGGGGTTCGGCGTCCTGATCAGCAGGCCGATATCCTCGCGCAGACCGAGGCGTGGGTCGCTCGAAATCGTGGGCACGACCTTCTCCTGAGCTCCGTCCCGGTCGATGGCGAAGATCTCGCCCTCCTTGTACTCGGGGTCCTCGATCTGGGTCACCGGGAACTCGGCCTGCCCGCGGTTCCAGTCCGCGGCCTGGTTCCAACCGAGCCCGCCCAAGAGCACGAGGTGGCCGGACATGTCGTCCGGCTCCACGGCCTCCGACGTGATGAAGCGAACGTCTTCCAGGGCGGGGTTCTCCGCACGGAGGTGGCCCCACAGCTCCATCAGCGCGTCGAGGTCGGCGTAGGAAAGCAGCTCGGTGTAGTTGACGTCGCCCGTCGACGCGAGCGGGGGGCGGACATCCTCCGGAAGCTGGCCGCACACGATCCGCACCGGCGCCCTGTCGTCGAAGCGCCACGTCCTGCGCGGCGCGTCGGTGGGGAGCACGGCCACCGTCAGCTCGGGCTCGGGCGCCGCTGTCGCCCGCAGGAGGGCCGTCAGCTCGGCCAGAAGCACGTCCCGGGCGGCGCGCTCCTCGGCCGTGAGCTCGTCCTCGGCCGCTACCCGCGCCGCTGCGGTGTGCTCGTCGGCCCGGGGCGCGGCGTAGAAGACCGCATAGTTCTCCAGCCTCGTGAGCGGGATGCCGCGCGCATTGTTCTCGTCGGACGAGACGGTCGCGACCGACACGTCCAGAGCCACGGCGACGTGGGCCTGCCGCAGCCCGCCCTCAGCGGCCCGTCGCAGCGCACGGAGACGACGAGCCAGCGGCAGATTCACAACGGCCATCGACTCCACATCCTTCACCGGCGACACTAAATTTCAGTGAAACCTGAAGATCCGATGAATGACAAGAGTACCAAAGATCTCCGGCGGGCGACGAGCGGAGGCCCAGAAATCTACACGGCGCGCCACAGACATCCGAACCGCCAAGACCCTAGTCTTGTCGGCATGTTGGTCCCACAGTGGGAATTGATGGACCGTCAGGATTGCCGTCGAAAACTACACAAGTTCGGATCGAATTTCTGAACTTCAGAAGGGGGACCGGAATTGAGGCATCCACCGATCCGCGCGGGACCGCTACCAGCGGCAGAACCCCAGACAGCAGAACACCCCCGGTCTCGTTTCGCGGCGAAGAACCGGGGGCGCTCTGGCACTCAGGCGGGTCCGCCCGGCCCGTCAACCTTGCGGCACCTCGACGCAGCGGTGCCTCCGGCCGCCGTAGTGCCACCTACGGCGCCGGCACACCACGCGGCAGCGCAAGTTCGAGCGGGGACGGAGCCTGAATGTTCACCACAGTAGCCCTCGTGCAACACGCCGAAAAGGCCCAGGTGGCCCAATCGAACGGCATGGGGGCATGATCCTTCTGACCATCGTCACCTTCTTCGGCCTCGCCGCCCTGATCACCGGGCTGACCCGGCACATCTGGCACCTCTGGGGCATTGCGCGCGAGTTCCTGCGCCCGATGATGGCCGCCGTCAAGACGGTCGTGCTAGTCGTGCTGGTCGTGGGCGTCGTCATCCTGGTCGGAATGGCCAAGACCGCGCAGGACAACGCCCTGCCCCAGCCGCTGACCACGACCGCGAACACCCAGGTCACGGTCACGGTGCCCGCGCTCCGGTGAGCGGGGAGTGCACCCCCAGAAGTTCCATGCGATGGCCGCCCTCAACTCCGAGGGCGGCCATTCTCGCGCCCGGTCCCGGCCGCGGCTCGGGCCGCCGGGTTCAGCGACCTTCAGAGATCTGCCTGAACGGCGGCGGCCACCTTCAGCGAGCTTCAGCGTGCGGCTGCGACGCGGACCGCTGAACGTGAGTGAGGCCGCACCACCCAGCCCCCCGGATGCGCCTCCCCTGAGATCTAGCCGGCTCGGCCGCCTAGTTTGGTGACGACGGCGCGGTCGAGGTCGGCGGTGGCTAGGCCGGCGTCGTCGAGGAGGCCGGCGTCGAGTGCTCGCAGGACGTGGCCGGCCAGGGCCTTGGCGGTCGCGGGCTCGTCGGCCACGGCGCCCGCGGACCGGGCCTCCGCGTAGGCGGAGAGCCGGGCGAGCGCCGCGGGCAGGCCCGCGAGCAGGTTCGCGGCCACGGCCGCGTGTCGGCTCACGAGCTGGGCGGGGTGCAGGTCCCAGCCCTGGTAGAGACCGCGCCGCCAGGCCCTGCTGACGAGCTCGGCGTGCCGGCGCCAGGCCGCGCGCACGGCGTCCGTCGACCCGACAGGCAGCAGGTTGGACGAGCCGTCGGCCACCCGGATCCCGGTGCCGGCGGTCACCAGCTGCATGAGCGTCGTGGCGTACTCGACAGCCGGGTGGTCGCTGGCCTGGTGCTCGGCGGCGATCCCGAGCGCGGCCGAGTAGTCGTAGGTGCCGACGTGCAGGCCCGTGACGCGGCCTCGGCCGGCGTCCACCAACGCGGGCAGGGCGAGCACCGCCGCCGGGGTCTCGATCTGCAGCTCGACGGCCGGCGGGCGCAGGTCGATCCGGGGCACCAGCTCGTCGAGCACGGCGAGGAAGACCGTGACCTGCTCCGGTGCACTCACCTTCGGCAGGGTGATCACCAGACCGGGCGGGCCGCCGTCGTCACCGGCGAGCGCGGTGAGGAACAGGTCGAGGCTGCGCAGCCCGCGGTCACGCACCGCCGGGTCGAGCGACTTGGGCCGCAGCCCGTAACTGGCTGGCAGCGCCCCAGCCGCCGAGGCCATCCGCAGCGCCTCGGCCGCGGCGACGGCGTGCTCGTCCTCCACGTCGTCCGGGCGGATGCCGTAGCCGTCCTCCAGATCGACCCGCAGGTCCTGGATGGGATCCATCGACAACGTGCGCAGCACGTGGGCGTGCACCCGCTCGGCCAGCGCTGGATCGGCCTCGCCCGGCCCCCCGCCCGACTGCCCGGCTGCCGCGCCGGCCGCACCGGCCGCACCGGCCGCACCGGCGCCTGTCACCGTGCCGAGGCCGACGGCGTCGGCGAGTTCCGCCGGTGACCCCGCGTGCTCCGCGAGCGCCTCGCGGGCGCTTTCACCCCATTCGAGGATGACGTCGGGATGGAGCCGCTCGGCCGACACGTAGCAGGTGTGCACGGGCTGACGGGTGCCTGGGTCGCCAGGGTGGCGCGCCGCGAGCGTCGCATCCACGGGCGCGAGCGGCGCCGTCAGCCGGGCCAGCAGATGTTCCGACAGGGTGGGCACACCGTCCAGTGTGGGCGTGGGCTCGAAGGTGCGCTGAGCGCACCACTCGCCCACGTCTGTCGGACGCTCCGCGCCCGACGAGCCTGACACCGGGCACGGGTATTCAGCCGAATTTGCACGAATCGGAACGAATACGGCAGTGCTGGCGTGTTTGTCGCGCGCTCCGCGCCCGACCGGTCTTGGTGGCGGGCGGGGCTGGCGTGGGGCGTGCGGTCAGTCGGCGTGCGGTCAGCTGCCCCGGTAAGAGGAGAGGCCATACGGGGCGAGCAGGAGCGGGACGTGGTGGTGGGCAGTCGGATCGTCGATCACGAAGGTGATGGTCACCTCGGGGAAGAACGACGACCGTGCCGCGGTGTCGAACACCAGCCGCCACCGTCCGGCCGTGTCAGCTGGAAGCGCTCCCGCGCGGCCATCGGCGTCGGTCACCGCCTCGGCCACCAGCTTCCAGCCCCTGGGTTGCCCGTCGAAACCCAGGATGGTCTTCTCCAGCCGGAGCGCGACGCCGGCGGCCGGCTGGCCGGCACCGGTATCGAGGACATGCGTGGACAGTGACATCTGGGCCCTCACGATTCGTCGGCGCGCAACGGTGCGCTCTGATGGCCGCCCCCGGAAAGTATCCCGAGCCTGTCGGGCCGGGGTCGCCGCCGGCCACGGCAACGGACGACGGCCCACCATCGGCACCAGCGTGGTACTTCGCGATGGCCGGAACCGGACTTCAGCACAGCCGCCCATGGCGAGACACGCCCGTGAGGATCGCGAAGGCCCGCGGCCGACCCGGTGACCTGCGGTTCCGGCGGCCGGCGGCTCGGCGCGCGCGGGCCTCGGCCTCACACGTATGCCGACCAATCCGAGACGGGCCCACAACCACGGCGAGTCGTCTACGTCACCAAATGGCCACTAAGCGGCTAGGATCCGCCGGTAAGTCCAGGACCGAATCCGGACCTGTTAGACCGGCGAGGCCGATCCGACGGGGATCCCAGGTGCGGAGGTCGGTCGGGACGGAACAGGGGGCTGAGTCGGGACGGGTCGACGTGGAGTGGGTCGAGGCAGGCAGATGATGCGTTTTGTCGGTCGCGTGTCTGAGCTCGGCCTGCTAGCCGCGCAGTACGCAGCGGCGGTCGCCCCCAGCCTGCGGTGCGTGCTCGTCGAAGGACCGCCCGGCATCGGCAAGACGACGCTGCTCGACTGGTTCCTCGGCGGGCTCGCCGAGGGCGACCTCCCGCCCGGAACGCCCAGGCCGACCATCGTCCGGGTCGAGGCCGCGTACGGTGCCCGCACCCATGATCTGGACCTGGCCAACCGGCTGCTGGACCAGCTCACGCCTGCGCCGGATACGAGCGCCGCCGCGGGAGCGACGGTGCCCGGCGCGCGACCGGCCGGCGCCGACGACGGCCCTGCCGCCGTGGCCGCCCCGGACCCCGGCCGCCAGTACCACGGCCTCCGGCTTCCGGCTCTCGTCGCTCCGGCGGCCCCGAGAGCGCGGGACATCGACATCGACGGGATCGGGTCCGCCGGCGCGTTCGAGGCCGACGCCCCCGACGTGGCGGCCGGCGCGGTAGCGGAGCGGATCCGCGAGACCGGCGAGCTGCTCACCCGCGCCGCCGAGCTTTGCTGCGCCACCGGTCCGATGGTGCTCCGGATCGACGACATCCACTGGTGCGACGCCCCGTCGCTGCGCGCCGTCGGGCACCTGCTGCTGCACGGGAGCAGGCTGCCGCTGCTGGTCCTGATCGCCGGCCGGCCGCACGACTCCCCCTGGCTGGACGGGGTGCGCCGGCGCGCCGCGGTCGCGGGCCTGGCCTTGGACCTGTCAGGTTTCGGGGAGACGGAGCTGGCCGAGCTGTGCGCCGCCCGCGGACTGCCCCCGCCCCCGCCCCGCCGGCTGCGCCACCTCGTCGAGGCCACCGAGGGCAACCCGCTGTGGATCAGCAAACTGCTCACCGCCGACGGCGACGAGCGCTGGGAGGGGGTCGGCCAAAGCGCGGTCAGCGCGCCGCGGGCGCCGGAGTCGCTGGCCTCGCTCGTCCAGCGCGACCTGGCCGCCTGCCCGCCGGAGGGCCGCCAGCTGGCCGCCGCCGTCGCGGTGCTCGGCCGCGGCGGCGGCCTGGCTGAGATCGCCACGCTCGCCGGGATCACCGAGCCGGCTCGCGCGCTCGCGCAGGCGGTGCGCCACGACCTGGTCGGCACCGCCGGAGCGCCGCCGGCGCTGCGGGTCGTGCCGCCGCACGCGGTCGTCCGGGCGACGATCTACCACGCCGTTGACCTGGAGGAACGGTCCGCGCTGCATCTGGCGGTGGCCGAGGCGTCGGCCGACCGCGCGACCGCGCTGGAGCACCGGGCCGCCGCGGCGTTGACCCCCGACAGCGAGCTCGCCGACGAGCTGATCAAACTGGCCGGGTCGGAGTCCGCCTCCGGGCGCTACGCCTGGGCGGCCGACCATCTGCTGCTCGCGGCCTCGATCACCCCGGACCGCGCCCAGGCTCGCTCACTGCGCCTCGACGCGGCGATGTCGTTCCTCCAGGCCGGCGAACGCGCCGAGGCCACGGCGGCGCTGGCCGCGGGCGACGGTGCCGAGGATCAGAGCACCGACGACGGCGACCAGGTCGACGGCTCGCCCCGCCAGCTCTATGTGCGGGCGCACCTGGACCTGCTGGCCAACCGGGCCGAGCAGGGCGTTCTCGGCTTCATGGCCAGCTGGGACGCCGCCCGCGCCCGTGGTGACGCCGAGACCGCCGCGCAGAGCGCCGCTGGGGTCGGGCAGGCCTACATCCTGGCCGGGTTCTACAACGCGGCCCAGGACTGGGCCCGACGGGCGTTCGACGAGACGGGCGCGCCGTCCCCCATGCGGGCGCAGGGGCTGGCGCTGGCCGCGTCGGCACTTACCGCCGCGACCGGCGACGGCGCGCGGGCGCTCGCCGAACTGGCCGACGGCGAGCGGCTGCTCGACCCGACGCCGCACACTCAGATGACGATCCGGGTCGGCCGCGGCGCGGTGCGGCTGTGGTCCGGGGACCTGGACGGCGCCGTCGCGGACCTGCGCCCTGGGACCTACACCCCGCAGGATCCGTTGCACCAGCGCTTCATGGGGATGATCCACTACACCGAGGCGGCCTTCCGGTCCGGGCGCTGGGAGGAGTCGCTCGCCTGCGGCCGCGACAGCGTCACGCTCGCCGAGTCGGCCGGGCACCTCTGGGCACTGCCGGTCGTCCACGCCACGGCCGCGCTCGTTCCGGCGGCGCGCGGCGACGCGGCCACCGTCGGTCGGATGCTGGCCCGGGTGGCCGAGTACGACGTCGAGGGCGTGGCGGCGATCTGCGCCTACCGCACCACCACAGCCGCGCACCTGGCCGCGGCGCTCGACGACCCGGACGGCGTCGTCGTGGCCTGCTCGCGGGCCGCGGCGCTGGCGAACCCGGCGGGCGCGCGCCCGCCCGGTGTCTTCGAGTGGCGTCACCTCTACATCGAGGCACTTGCCCGGCTGCGCCGGTTCGCCGAGGCCGAGGCGGAGCTTGCGAGCCTCGAGGCCGACGCGCGTACCCGCGGCTCGGCGGTGACGCTCGCGCTCGTGGCCAGGGCGCGCGGCGTCCTGCGCGCGAGCCAGCGCCGCCACGACGAGGCGGTCGCGCAGTTCGAGAGGTCGGCCGCCGAGTCCGACGCGCTGGGCATGCCGTTCCCGGCGGCCCAGGCCCGGCTGCGCGCGGCCGAGGTGCACCGGCGCCAGCGCCGCAACGCCAGGGCCGCGGCCGAGCTGACCGCCGCGCTCGACGTCTTCGACGCGCTGGGCGCCGCGACGTACTCGCGCCGGTGCCGCGAGTTGATCGCCACCCTGCGCGGGCGGGCGGCGCTCAGGACCGCTCCGGTCGCCACGCACCCGGGTGATGTGCCGCCGATCACGTACCTGGCCTCCCCGGCCGCCGCGGGGAGCGGCGAGGCCCGCGCCAGTCCGCGGCCGGTGGCCGGCGGCACCGGCGGCAGGCCACTGACGGACCGAGAACAGGCACTGCTGACGAGAATTTTGCGTGGCGACGACTTCGAGTCGATCGCCAGGGAGCTCTACATGTCGAAGGGTCACGCCGAGAACGTCGCCCGAGAGCTGTACCGGATGCACGGCGTCACCTCCCGCGCGGAACTCGCCGGCATCTACCTGGGTCTGCGCGGCTCCGGCGACTTCCCTGCCTACCCGCTGCCCACCCCGCCACCGCCTCGGGATGAGGCGGACGAGCCCCGACCGGCGCCACCGCCGACGGACAGCCCCGACGGTGCCCTGGGCCGCTGACCGCCGCGCCTGGCCGTCGAAGACGGTCGCGACTCGGGGCTATGCGGCGGCCCCGTGCCGGACCGCCGCATAGCCGACCTCGTATCGCGCCGCAAGTGGCGGCGAGACGGTCCTCCACAACCCGGGCCGTCACCTCCCGTAATTTTGACGGACCGGGCCGTGGAGGTCGGGCGCCCGGAGGAACGACCCCCCGACGACCGTCCGGGCGGCACCGTAGACGATGCTAGGCCGCCCGAGGAGCCCACCGACAGTGGAAAATCCCATGTAAGGCAAGGCCTCTCCTTGAGCGGCGTCTTGCCGTCCTAGGCCCAATGGGACCGCGCTGCCTCCCGGGGGCCAGCCCGTCAGGAACCGGTGACGAGACGGCACAGCCGGCTCGTGGCCACCGCATCCCCCTGGGAGACGCCCGGACACCCGGGGAGGCCACATCCTTTTCGTCAGGAGCCCGTAATCAGCCGGTGCAGCCGCATGGCGGTGATCTCCGCCTGCTGGCCGGCGGCGACCCGCAGCTCGCGGTCCGGGTCGTTCTCGAGGCGCTCCCGCAGCAGGGAGAGCATCTCCTCTGCGCTCCGCCCCGCTGCCCGGATCAGGAAGATGTAGCCGAAGCGCTCCTCGTAGGCGGCGTTGCCCTCGGCCATCGCGGCGCGGACCTCCGCGCTCGCCGACTCCAGCGCGGCCTGCTCGCGGCGCGGGGCGTCCAGCCCGACGACGGTCGCGCGCGCCGACGTCGGCGGGGCCGACGCGACTGCCGGGCGCTCACCGATCCGCGGGTGCGCGGTGAACGCCTCGAGCCACGCCGCCTCCGTCAGCTGCCACCACTCCTGCTCGGCGACGGCGAGCAGCTCGTCGAGGGTGCCGAACGGCCGGCGGGCGACGACGGCGTCCGCCCAGTCCTCCGATCCGCAGCAGGCGAGCAGCTCCTCCTTGGCCGCGCCGGGCGAGAGCGCGTCCAGCCAGCGCATCGCCAGCGACTCGCGGCCCGGCTCGGTCGGTGCGCCGAGCAGGCGCAGCCGGGCGAGGCCGCCGTCGGGAATCGCGTCGACCCGCACGTGCGTCGCCTCGACCGGCACCTCCAGGTCGAACAGGTGCCTGGTGTTCGGCTGGGTCCTGGTCGGTGGCAGCATCGGGCGCCATTCGGTGATCGCCGAGACGTCGTCCGAGAAGGACAGCTCGGGCGCGTTCGCCGCCCAGAGCGCGACGGCGCGCGGCGCGTTGCCGCGGAAGTGGCGGGTGTCGACCTCGGCGCGCACGACCCGCCCGGTCGTCGCCAGGCGGATCACCGCCCAGTCGTAGCCGGGGGTCCGCCGGCGGCGGGTCTCCCAGCCCTCGCCCATCACCCGGGCCTCGCCGGAGGCGTTGAGATTGTGCCGGTCGCCGTAGTGCATATCGCTGGCGGCGACGACCACGCCGCCGAGATAGGCGGCGGCGAGGTCGGAGGTCACTCGGTCGAGCAGCCGCGGGTCGGGCACGACCTGGCCGTGGGCGCGCAGCCGGGCCACGCCGCCGTCCGGGTGGATCGTCAGACGCAGGTGGGTGATCCGGATCTGGCCGGGGCCCTCGACGGGCAGCACGTTGACCGAGTCCGCGTTCACCAGGGTGCGCGGCACGAGCGTCACCCACTGCACCGACTCGTCGAGCAGCTCCTCCGGCGCAGGGTAGCCGCCGACGGTGGCACCCTGGATCTCCACAGCCTCCGGCGCGTTGCCGGTGAAGTGGGTGGTGTCGACCGTGATGGCGTGCACGATGCCGGGCACACCTAGGCGGACCACCGCCCAGTCGGCCCCCGGCAGCACCCGGCGCCGCCGGGTCTCCCAGCCGTCGGTCCACTGGCCCCGCTCGGTGAACACCCCCGGCCGCACGATCGGCGGCTCTGGCAGCAGCATCCGCTCGGCGAACGCGAAGAACTCGTCGTTGACCGCGACCACCGAGCCCCCAAGCCGCGCGCCGGCGAGGTCGACGAGGTTGGTCAGGTCGGGCGCGTCAGCCATCCGGGGTCTGTCCTCCCTGCGTTCCCAGGCCTGTGTGCCCGGGTGACGCATGCTCGAATCTGTCTGTTTTCCCTGGCGCCGCGTTTCCCCTGGCGCCGCGTTCCGCGCCGCCATCGGGAAGCTGCCCGGAGCGCGGCGAACAGGGTCGGCCAGCGCGGGCAGTGAACATGGTCAGCCAGCTCGGCTCAGGAGCTGGCCGCGCGGCGGCCGGCCGCCGTCGATCCGCTGGCCGCGCAGGTAGGTCGCGTGGACGACGCCGTCCAACGTTCTTCCAGCGTAGGGGGTGAGTGGGTGGCGGTGGGCGAGCATTGCGGCGTCCACCACATCGGAACCTTCCGGGTCGAACACCGCGAAGTCCGCGTCGGCGCCCACCGCGATCCGGCCCTTGTGGACAAGCCCGGCGTGGTCCGCGGGCCCGGTCGCCACCCAGCGGGCCAGGTCCGCGAGGCCATGGGAACGCTGACGCGCGCCGGTCCACACCGCGCGCGGGCCGAGCTGGACGGAGGCGATGCCGCCCCAGGCGGTGCCGAAGTCGCCGGTGTCGACCGACTTGACGTCGGGACTCGCGGGCGAGTGGTCCGAGACGACGCCGACGAACAGCCCCTCGGCCAGGCCGTCCCAGAGGCGCTCCAGGTTGGCGCGTTCCCGGATCGGTGGCGCGCACTTGAACTCGGTCGCGCCGTCAGGGACCTCCTCCGCCGTGAAGCTGAGGTAGTGCGGGCACGTCTCGACGGTCAGCGGCAGCCCTTCGTCGCGGGCGGCGAGCACATCGTCGAGCGCCCCGGCGGCCGCCAGGTGCAGCACGTGCAGCCGGGCGCCGGTCGCGCCGGCGAGCGCCGCGAGCGCGGCGACGGCCTCCGTCTCGGCGGCCGGCGGCCGGGAGCGCAGCCAGCTCGCGAACGCGCGGCCGGCGGCGGGCGGCGCGACGTCCAGAACGCCTGGCGACTCGGCATGGACGACGGTGAGCGCGCCGAGCCGGGCGGTGTGCCTCGTCGCGGCGGCGAGCGCCTCCATCGACACGTGCGGGAACTCCTCGACCCCGGACGGGGCGAGGAACGCCTTGAAGCCGAACACGCCAGCGTCGTGCAGCTCGGCGAGGTCGCGGACGCTGGTGGCGTCGGCGCCGATGATTCCGCCCCAGAAACCGACGTCCACGGAGATCTGCCCGGCGGCCGCGGCCCGCTTGGCCTCGAGCGCGGCCACCGACGTCGTCGGCGGGATCGAGTTCAGCGGCATATCGATGATCGTCGTCACGCCGCCCTCGGCCGCCGCCCTCGTGGCGGTCGCGAAGCCCTCCCAGTGGGTGCGGCCCGGCTCGTTGACGTGCACGTGCGCGTCGACCGCGCCGGGCAGCAGGGCGAGGTCACCGAGGTCGGTGACAGCGGCGCCCGGGCCGACCTCGTCCGGGCCGGTGATCGCGGTGATCCGCCCACCCGCGACGTGCACCGCCGCGGCCATCACGCCCCGCGGCGTCACAACCCGCCGCGAGCGCAGCACCTCCACCCGTTCCGGCAGCGTGAGCGCCGGCGCGTCCGGCTCAGTCGTCATCGTCGTCCCGTCCGTGTCGTATCGGTTCGCCGCCCGGCGACGGCGTCACCAGGTCCGCCGGGCGGACCGGGACGCGGCGCAGGTCGCGGCCGACGGCGGCGCGGATCGCCGCCACGACCGCCGGGGTCGCCGTGCCGGTCGGCGCCTCACCGACCCCCTTGACCCCGTACGGCGCGTCGGGCTGCGGATAGGTGACCGCGACGAAGTCCAGCTCGGGCACGTCGGCGATGGTCGGCAGCAGGTAGTCGTGGAAGGTCGGGTTGACGACGACGCCGTCGACGGTGACCAGCTCCTCCATCACCGCGACGCCCAGGCCCTGCGCGGTGCCGCCCTCGACCTGGCCGAGCAGCGACAGCGGGTTGAGCACGGTCCCGCAGTCCTGCGCGAGCGCCAGCGACACCACCCGGACCAGCCCCAGGTCAAGGTCGACGTCGACGACCGCGCGGTGCGCCGCCGCGGCATAGGCCACGTGCGCGTCACCCTGGCCGCGCCCGTCGAGCGCCTCGGTGCGCCGGTGGTGGTGGGTGTATTCGGCTTCCACGGGACCGTCGGCCAGCGCCTCGGCGAGCGGGATCCGCGCACCGGCCTCTGGTCCGATGATCTGCCCGTCGCGCAGGCTGAGCACCCGGCGAGGCGCCTCGATGACCGACGGCGGCAGGCCCAGGGCGCGCGCCACCCTGGCCAGCAGCCGGTCGGCGACGGCGGCGCAGGCACCGCGCACCGCTCCGCCGCTCATCCAGGTCTGCCGGGACGCGCTGGTGGAGCCGGCGCTGCCCACGGCGGTGTCCGCCGGGGCGAGCACCACCTCCTCGACGGCGAGCTCGGTGCGCGCGATCTGCCCGGCGATCGTGACGAAGCCCTGCCCGACCTCCGCGCAGGCGGTGTGCACCCACGCCCGCGGTACCCCGTCCGGCCCGAGCTCCAGGCGCACCCGCGCCACCGACGAGTCGTCGAAACCCTCGGAGAACAGCAGGTTCTTGATGCCGAGCGCGTAGCCGACCCCGCGGCGCACCCGGGCCGGGTCGGCGCCGGCCGGCCGGCCGCCGGGCAGCGCGAGGCCGCTGCCCACGCCGGGGCTGGCCGGGTCGAGCGGCGGCGGAAGCGGGCGGGAGGCGACCAGCTCGATCAGCTCTCGGGCCGGTACCGGGCCGGGGATCGGCACCCCCGTCGGCAGGATGTCGCCGGCGGCGAGCGCGTTGCGGGCCCGCAGCTCGACCGGGTCCATCCCGAGCGCGTCCGCGAGCCGGTCCATCTGCGCCTCGTGCCCGAAGGTCACCTGCGGCACGCCGAAGCCGCGCATCGCCCCGCACGGCGGGTTGTTCGTCCGGACGGAGGCGCCGTACAGGTGGGCGTTCGGCACCCGGTAGGGCCCGGCGGCATGGGTGACCGCGTTCGAGATCACGGCCCGCGAGCTCGACGCGTACGCCCCGCCATCCAGGATGACCCGGGCCTGCACCGCCACCAGGTCGCCATCTCGGGTCGCTGAGTGCCGGAACCACATCCGCGCCGGGTGGCGGTGCGGGTGGCCGAGGAAGCTCTCGACGCGGTCATAGGCGATCCGCACCGGCGCCCCGGTGCCGAGCGCCAGCAGTGCGCCATGGACCTGCAGGGTCACGTCCTCGCGGCCGCCGAACGCGCCGCCGACGCCGGCGAGCGTGAGCCGCACCAGCTCCTCCGGCAGCCCGAGGCAGGCGGCGACCTGCTCCCGGTCCGAGTGCAGCCACTGGGTGGCGACGGCCATGTCGACGCCGCCGTCGGCGGCCGGGGTGACCAGCGCGGCCTCCGGGGAGAGAAAGGCCTGGTCCTGCATGCCGAAGACGTAGGTGTCCTCGACGACGACCTCGCCGGCGAGGTCCGGGGTGTCGCCGTGGAGGATGTCGATCTGCCGGTAGATGTTGGGATGGCCGGGGTCGCTGAACTCGCCGCCCGGGCCGTAGCCGGGGCTGCCCGGGTGCAGCGGCTCGGCGCCGGGTGCGATCGCGAGCTCCGGGTCGGTGACCGGGGGCAGCGGCTCGTAGTCGACCTGGATCGCCGCGAGCGCCCGCCGGGCGGTATGGGCGTCGACGGCGGCGACGGCGGCGACCGGCTCGCCGGCGTAGCGTGCCTCCGTCGCCGCGAACACCGGCTGATCGAGGCCGATCAGCCCAAAGGTGGCGACACCGGGAACGTCGGCCGCGGTCACGACGGCGGCAACGCCGGGGATCCGCAGCGCGGCCGAGATGTCGACGGCGAGGATCCGGGCGCGCGCGTGCGGGCTGCGCAACGTGCGCGCATGCAGCATCCCGGGCAGCGCCAGGTCTCCGGCGTAGGGGAAGGTGCCCGTCACCTTGGCCGGCCCGTCCGGGCGCAGGGCCGACGCCCCGATCCCCTCGCGCCCCGGCTCTGGCAGCCCGGTGCTCACGGCTCGGCCCCCCGACCGGCATCCGGACGACCGGCGGCGCCCGCCGGGCCGCCCTGGCCCGCCACGCCCGCCCGGCCGGCCGCCGCCGCGGCGATGTCGGCCTGGACGGCCCTGACGGCGGCGATGATCCGGCCGTAGCCGGTGCAGCGGCAGATGTTGCCGGCGAGGGCCTCCCGGATCTCGTCCTCGTCGGCCTCCGGGCGCCGGCCCAGCAGGTCGGTGACGGCGACGACGAAGCCGGGCGTGCAGAAGCCGCACTGCACGGCGCCGTGGCGCAGGAAGGCCGCCCGCACGGCGGGTGCCAGCCCGTCGGCCGGCAGACCGGCGAGCGTCGTCACCCGGGCGTCGGCGGCGTCGGCGGCGAGCGTCGTGCAGGCGGCGATCAGCTGGCCGTCGAGCAGCACCGAGCAGGACCCGCAGCGCCCCTGCTCGCAGCCGTCCTTGACGCTGGTGATCCCGAGCCGCTCACGCAGCACCGTCAGCAGGGAGTCACCGAGCCAGGCGCCCGTCACGGCGCGCAGCCTGCCGTCGACGTGCAGGCGGTAAGGCCGGGCGACCGGCCCGGCGTCGGTGTCCTCGTCGGTGTAGTCGTAGCGGGCCGTGCTCCCCCGGTCGAGCACCCGGCGGGCGGGCACGCCCAGGCCAGAACCGGCGTCCTCGTCCGTTCCCACCACCGTCACCGGCTCCGTCCCTCCGTCGATGCGTCATCCCACCGACCGCCTCCGGAGGAGCGAAGGTGAAGCATTGTCGCTCCTCCTTCGGCTGACGCGTCATCCCACCGACCGCCTCCGGAGGAGCGAAGGTGAAGCATTGTCGCTCCTCCTTCGGCTGACGCGTCATCCCACCGACCGCCTCCGGAGGAGCGAAGGTGAAGCATTGTCGCTCCTCCTTCGGCTGACGCGTCATCCCACCGACCGCCTCCGGAGGAGCGAAGGTGAAGCATTGTCGCTCCTCCTTCGGCTGACGCGTCATCCCACTGACCGCCTCCGGCCAGGCAGCGGGCGAGCGCCCGCCCGGCCAGCACCCCGGCCGCGTGCCAGCGGTAGGCCGCGGGGTCACGCGGCCCCTCCGGAAGCTGCGCCGGCGCGGCGCGGGCCGCGTCGGCGACCAGCGCGCCGAAGCGACGCGCGAGGGCGGCCCACGCCGCCTCGTCCCGCCCGGGGGACGCCCAGTCGATCTCGGCCGTCGCGAGGCTCTCGGCCTCGGTGGCACGCAGCGGCATCGAGGCGACGCCGCCGACGGCGCAGTTGACCCGGCCGCCGGCCCGGTCGACGACCAGCGCGCAGGACACCAGCGCCGGGTAGGCGGCCTGCCGGCCGCCGATCTTGAGGAAGACCTGCGGCCCCCGGGGGCGCGGGACGCGGATCGCGGTCACCAGCTCGCCGCGGCCGCGTCCCGGGGCCTGGGCGAGGAAGCCGTCGAGCGGTGTGGTGCGCGGGCCGCGGCGCGCCGAGCAGGTCAGCACGTCAGCGCCGGCGGCGGTCAGGAAGGTGAGCAGGTCGCCACGCGGGTTCGCCGAGCCGAGCGCGCCGCCGACCGTGCCGGCATTGCGGATCTGGGCCGAGCCGACGGCCCTGGCGGTCGCCGCGAGCCCGGGCGCGGGTGCCCAGTCCGCGAGCTCGGCGTAGGTCACCCCTGCGCCGATGGTGAGCGCCTCCGCGCAGGCACCCCGGGCGCGCAGCTCGAGGACGCGGCGCAGCGCCACGATCGCGCGCGGCCGGCGAGTGCCAGCGCGCAGCGCCGGGACCAGGTCAGTGCCGCCCGCGAGCAGCTCCGCGTCGCCGGCCTCGGCGAGGATCCGGACCGCCTCTCCGACCGTGCCCGGCCTGTGCAGCGCGGCCGTGGTGCCTGTCACCTGGCCAGCCTCCCGCCCGTCACCCTCTGTAAGCATGCGCAGGAGCCACGCCACCGGCAGCCGGTGGCCTGGCGCGTCGCCGGCACTGGCCGCGGGTCTCTGACCAGCGCGAGCGGCGCGAACGACGCCTACGTGCACGAGCCGTTCGCCCGTCGACGATAGGACCCGCAGGTTACGGGCGTGTTCAGGCCAGCGCCTGCGCGTGGGCTGCCAGAGGCGACCGGGAGTGCTCACAGCGTGTTACATCACTGAACGTCGGTTAGCGGCCGGCGCGGCCCGGGACCGTGGATGATGTGCGGAAGGCCAGCCCATCTCCGGCCGGCCCCGACCAGCCGGGATGGGCCGCTCGGCCGTTGGCCGAACGCCGGTGACAGGACAGCGATGACGAGGGCAAGGAGGCAGGTGAGCGTGTCGCGCCGTCTGACGAACACGGATCCAGCGCTGCGTCACGGCTGGCACCCGGTGGCCCGCTCCACGGAGCTCGGCGACGAGCCGCTCGGGGTGTGCCTGCTCGGCGAGCCCTGGGTGCTCGCCCGGCTCGACGGCGCCGTCACCGCCTTCGAGGATCGCTGCCCGCACCGGCTCGCGCCGCTGTCCGCCGGGCGGGTCGACGGCGCGACGCTGGTCTGCCCGTACCACGGCTGGCGGTTCGCCGCCGGCGGCGACTGCGTCGCCGTGCCCGCGCTCGGCCCAGGGGTACCCGCCCCGCGCCGCGCCCACGCCACGGCCGCCTGGGGCGTGACCGAGCGGCACGGCCTGCTCTGGGTGGCCCCGGACGAGCCGTTCTCGGAGATCATGGACCTCCCGGAGGAGGCGGACGACGCCTTCGGCTCGGTGTGGCTGGAGCCGTCGCGCACCACCGCCGCCGCCGGCCTGCTCGCCGACAACTTCCTCGACACCGCGCATTTCCCGTTCGTGCACGCGGGCACGATCGGCGCGGGCGAGGACATGGTCGTGCCGCCGTATCGCGTCGACGCGGACGGGGACGGCTTCTGCGTCACCATGGAGCAGGAGGTCGCCAACCCCGAGGACCCCGGGGTGGCCGCCGGGATTCGGCCGCTCATCCAGCGGCGCGTGTCCACCTATGTGTTCCGCCCGCCGTTCATGCTGCGGCTGCGCCTCGAATACCCGGAGGCCGGGATCAGCAGCGCGATCCACTTCTGTCTGCAGCCCGAGGACGAGGGCGCGACCAGGGTCTACACCCGGCTGCTGCGCGACGACCTCGGCGGCGACGCGGCGCGTCTGGCCGAGGCCGCCCGCTTCGAGCAGGAGATCCTCGACGAGGACCTGGCGCTGCAGGAGAAGTTCACCCTGGACGGCCTGCCGCTGATCAGCGGCGACGGGGAGCTGGCCGAGGAGGTCAGCATCCGCGCCGACGCCGCCGGGGTGGCGCTGCGCCGCGTGCTGGCCGCCTTCGTCACCCGCGCGGGCCGTTACCCCCGCCGTCCCGGCGCGAGCGCCGCCGACACCGACGGCCGCCACACCAGGGCGCCGCGCCGCCCGCCCACCCGCGCCGCCCGTTAGTTCTCCTGGGGACGGGGCCGCCGGAGGTGCGAAGGAAGAACATTTTCGCACCTCCTTTGGCCCTCGAGGGGCGATCGCGGGCCCGGCTCGGCAGTAGCCGCTAGCCGAGGGCTCGGCAGTAGCCGCTAGCCGACAGCGCGGAAGCGGCGCGCAGACCACTGATCGTCCCTACGATATTGACGTGCGAAGCGCTGAGTGCGACACGCCCGGCCGCGGGCCTGGAAGAAGCATGCTGGTAACCGGCGCGGTCGATGTGACCGGACGGGTGGTGCCTGGCGCCACCTGGGACGATCTCGACCCGGTCGAGTTCGACCGGCTGCGCCGCCTCGTCGGCGCCTACCGGGAGAAGGCCGACGAGCGGCTCGCCCTGCTGGATGACCTCGCGCTCGCGCGCGAGCTCGGCGTCGTACGCACCGCGCCCGGCGATGCCGACGCCGACGATGCCGACTCCGATGCCGCGGCCCCGGGCGCCGAGCAGGTGGAGATCCTTCTCGCGGGCCTGCTGCTGTTCGGCCGGCCGGAGTCGCTGCGCCGCTTCGCGCCCACCCACGAGGCCGCGATCCAGGTCTTCGACCGGGTCGACGGGCTGGCGACGGGCACGAACGTGTTCCTGCGCTGGCCACTGTTCCGGCTCGTCGAGGAGTTCCTCGCCCGGTTCCGCGCGCTGAACCCCATGCGGGAGGTGCGTTTCGACCTGGTGCGGATGCGCGTGCCGGTGTACTCGGAGAGCGCGTTTCGCGAGGCGCTGGCCAACGCGCTCATCCATCGCGACTACACGGCCCCCGGCGCGGTGCACGTGCAGTGGTCGGCCGACCAGATCGTCGTCTCCAACCCGTCCGGCCTGCCTGCCGGGATCACCGTCGAGAGCCTGCTGACCGCCCCTCCAAGCCCGCGCAACCCGCTGCTGGCGGACGCGTTCCGCCGCGCCGGCATCGTCACGCGCACCGGCCGGGGCATCAGCCATATCTGGCGCGAGCAGCTGCGACATGGGCACGCCCCGCCCGACCACGGCCGCAGCGGCGAGCACGCGGTCGTCGTCGTGCTCCCCGGCGGGCGCCCCGACCTGGGCTTCGCCCGCTTCGTGCTCAGCCACGAGCTCGGCGGCCGGCCGCTGTCACTGCCGGAGCTACAGATCATCACGCGGATGCGCCGGCAGCCTCGGCTGCGGACCGAGGATGTCGCCCAGATGCTCGCCGTCTCCAAGACCGAGGCGCGCCGGTCGCTGTTCCGCATGGTGCGGGCTGGCCTGGTGGAGATCCAGGACGCGGCCACCCCGCGGCGCTCCTGGATGCTGTCCAGATATTCCGAGGGGGCGCTGCGCGACTCCGCCGAAGCCGTCGCCGCGGCGGACTCACCCGCTCGCGAGCCGGCGGCGGCCGCCGCCGCCAGCCCGTCCCCGGCCCCAGACCCAGCCTCGGCGGCCGACGACAAGCCGCCGGCCGCCGAGGCAGCCAGCTGACGGTTCCTCCCCCACCCATCGGCTAAGCAGGGGCTCGGCGTCTGCTGGCACGTTCCGCCCGCCGCGACCAATAGCCAATGGGCGGGGACCCCGCGGAGGGTCGACGCAGAAGAAGCGTCAGGGCCGGACGTACAGGGCGACGCCGAGGTCCGCGAGGGTCTGCAGCGGGCTGCTCAGCCGGCAGCCGATCGCCGTGGCGGCGGCGTCGGCCGCGGCCAGCTGGCCGTCGACCGCCTCCCAGGGCGCGTCGCTGACGATGCCGGCCACCGGTAGTGGGCACGCGGCCTGCACCCAGCCGCGGTCGACGACGACGAAACCGCCGCCCATGCCTTCCATGGCCCGGGCGGCGGTGAGCATGTCGGCGTCGTTGGTGCCGACGAGCAGCAGGTCGCCAGGCGGCTCGGTGACGGTGACGCCGACGGCGCCGCTGGTGAGCCCGACGCCACGCACCAGGCCCACGCGCACCGGCTCGTGGGCGCCTGACCGGTCGACCAGGGCCACCTTCAGCAGGTCGTGCTCAGGGTCGGCGACGATCCGGCCGTCCCGCACCGCCGGCTCGACCCGCACGTGCCGCGGCGACGGCTCGCCGGCGGGCAGCACCGTCGCGGGCTGCAGCTCGGGGATCGCGGGGGCGATCCCCGGCGCCCCGGGCGTCCCGGGCACGACGGGCAGGCCCGGCGGCAGCCCGGGCAGACCGGCCGGTCGCTGGGAGATCACCGGCGCGGACAGCCGTGACACGATCTCCACGGCGAGTGGCAGCGGCACGGGATGGCCGGGCCAGCGCGCCGCCGCGAACGAGCCGACGTGCAGGTTCACCGGCAGGCGCACGGTGTCCACGGCCCAGCCGGGCACGAGGTCGGAGTTGTCGAACAGCGGCCGGCCCTGGCCGGCGGCGATCCGCCCGCCCGCGACGACGAGGTCGGGCGGCTCGATGCCGCCGATCTGGGAGACGATGAGCAGGTCGGCCAGGTGCGACGGTGAGATGGCGCCGAGCACGTGGTCGAGACCGTGCCGGCGGGCGGGCGCGAACGTGGCCCGGCGGATCGCCTCCGCCGGCGGCATGCCAGCCACCACCCCGCGCCGCACGGCGCAGGCCAGCTGACCGTATCCGACCAGGTCGGCGAGTGTGCGGTGTGCGCCGGGGCGCTCCCCCGGCAGCAGGTCCGCGGTGGGGGGGCCGGCGGCGCCGGGACGGCGCGTCAGCACGCGCAGCGGCGTGCCGGTCGTGGTCGCGAGCCCCGCGCCGCGCGGCCCGCAGCGCGCGACGAGCCCGGACGGGTCGGTCAGCACGGTCACCGTCCCGCGCGACACCAGCAGCCGGGCCGCCTCGCCCGGCATCAGCAGCGTCCGCTCCGGCCGGACGTGGGCGTCGACGAAGGCGGGGACCAGGTAGCGGTCCGAGGCGTCGAGCGAGCGCCGGCCGGCGAGCGCGCCCGGCCTGGTCACGGCGGCGATGAACCGTCCGACGATTGCGACGTCGCGGCGCAGCAGCTCGCCCGTCTGCACAACGACGACGGTCCCGCCGTGGACCAGCAGGTCGGCGTCCTCCTCGCCGACGGCGACGCGCCGCAGCCGCGCGAGCTCCCCGCCGCTCGGCCCCAGCCCGTTCCCGCCGACGACACCGGGCGTCTCCGCCACCGCGTGGCCGCCCGCCACCGCGCCTGGCTTCGGTGCGGGTCCTACCACGAGACCCGAGCCCGGCCATCCGGCCGCCAACCCCCGAGGAGTCGACACGCTCACCTCCGCAGGGGGTCGAGCGAGGCTCGACGTCGGGGGTCCGGCCACCGGCATGCCCAAACGGCGGCCGCCGCCATCATTGTCGCAGGCGAGTACGGCACAGTCACCGATTGCTGCCAAGCATTAAGTGCGCCGAAACACAACCGTCACACTGGGGCGCGCCGGGCCCACCAAACACGGCTGGAGCGAAGTGCGCCACTTCACATGCGCGCGGGCCCACCGCTAAACGAGTGGGGCGCATGCGGGTGGGACATCCAGTTCACGCGCGCCCGGGCCCGCCCCTTTCGGGTGGTCTGAGGAGCCCGGAAACCTGATGGTTACGTGCGCTGCGGCCCGGAACGGCCGGGAAACGGGGTCATTTACCGCGGGACGGCGCCGGGCCGTAGCGGGCGAGGACGACGGTCTCGATGATGCCGACGACGCCGTAGATGGCGATGCTGACCGCGGTGATGACGATGACCGCCGCCCAGACGCCGCCATAGTTGAAGGTCTGCTGGGCGTGCTGCATGTAGTAGCCCAGCGCCTTGCCGGTGGCCAGCCACTCGGCCAGCAGCGCGCCGATGATGGCGCCCGGGACGGCGATACGCGCGGAGGCGAACAGCGACGGCAGCGCGCTCGGAATGGCCACCTTGCGCAGCACCGTGAACTCGGAGCCCCCGTAAGCGGTAACCAGGTCGGCGGCGGCGCGCGGCGTCGAGCGCAGGCCGAAGACGATGTTCACCAGGGACGGGAAGAAGACCACGATCCCCGCGATGACCGTCACGCCCGCGAGATGACGGCCGAAAACCAGGGTGATGATCGGCGTCATCGCGACCAGCGGCACCGAGCGCAGCACCATCGCGACCGGCATGAATGCCTGCTCGACGGGCCGGTACAACACGAACAGCACCGCCACGACGATGGCGGCGACCGTTCCGGCGATATAGCCGGCCAGGGCGTCGCCGAGTGTCGACATCAGGGCATCGAAGATCGCGTGCCGGTTGTCCGGTGCCTTGGGGACGGTGAAAAGATAGTGATAGACGTCCTTCGGCGACTTCGCGACCAGCGGGCTGAGGTCGAACACCTTGAGGAACGCGTACCAGAGAACAAGGATCACGACGACCGACGCGAGCACGGACCCGAAGGTCCGGCCGAGCCGGACGAGCGCGGTGACCAGGATCAGCGAGCCGGGAGCGCGTTCCTCCACCGGGGGCGCGACGGCCGTGGCCGGTGCGGGCTCGGATTTGGTCCCAGCGTCGGGCGGGGCGGCGGCCGTGGTCACGATGCACCTCCGACGTTGCCGCGCGGCGCCCACGGCGTGAGCAGCCGGGCGGCCAGCGAGGTAATGCCATACCCGATACCGGCGATGGCGGAAGCTATGAGCGCTAGAGCCCAGGTACGGGGGACGTTGAACCCCTGCTGGGAGGCGATCATCGTGATCCCGATCCCCTTGTCGGCACCCAGGTACTCGCCGATGATCGCGCCCAGCACGGCGGCCGGCGGCGCGATCTGCAGCCCGGTGAACGTGCTCGGCAGGGCCGCGCGCAGCCGGGCGTACCGCAGCTGGGCGAAGCGGCCGCCGCCGCTGGCCCGGATCACGTCGAGGGTCGTCTGGTCCGCGGAGCGCAGGCCGACGAGCGTGCCGACCAGCGTCGTGAAGAACACGGAGATCCCGGCGAGCGCCGTCTGCGGCGTCGTGCCGTCGAACACCGTGGTGAGGATCGGTCCGATAGCGATGATCGGCAGGCAGTACGACGCGACCCCGATCTGCAGGACGATCCGGTCGACGACCGGGATCCCGAAGCACAGGACGGCGAGACCGATCGCGAGGCCGTTGCCGATCAGGTAGCCCTTGAACGCGATCCAAACGGTGGAGCTGACCGGGCTCGGCCACAGGTTCCGGTCGGTCCAGAGGTCCTTGAGGACCTCCCAGGGTGTCGGCACGGCGCCGCCGTGCTCGAACACGGTCACCGCGAGCACCCACCACAGGGCGATCACGGCGACGGTGCCGACCAGGCCACCGAGCCACGGCGGCGCGCCACCGGAGCGGGCGCGGTCGGCGCCTCCTGGCTGGTCGGGGCCATCGCCCCCCGGACCGAGGACCGCGCCGGCCGACGTGTCCTGAAACGTGGTCATCTCCGCACCGCCGCCGTCACGCCGCCTGCACGCCCTCGTCGCCCTGCCCGGAGAACAGCAGGCTCGACAGCTGGTCGTGCAGCTCGTGGAACTGGGGGGTGCGCAGCATCTTCGGAGTACGCGGGCGCGGCAGGTCGATATCGACGATCGCGGCGATCCGCCCCGGTCGGGGACTCATCACCGCGACCTTGTCGGACAGGATGACCGCCTCGGGAATGGAGTGGGTGACCAGCAGGGTGGTCGTCGCCCGCTCCGTCCAGATCCTCAGCAGCTCGAAGTTGAGCCGCTGGCGGGTCATATCGTCCAGGGCGCCGAACGGCTCGTCGAGCAGGAGGACCTTCGGCTCGACGACCAGAGCGCGGGCGATCGCGACCCGCTGGCGCATGCCACCGGACAACTGCGCCGGTCGCGCCTTCTCGAAGCCGGTGAGACCGACCAGCGCGATCAGGTCGGCGATCACCTTCTTGTCCGTCCTGGCGCCGCTGACCTCCAGCGGCAGCCGGATGTTCGCCTCGACCGACCGCCACGGCAGCAGGGCCGCGTCCTGGAAGGCGATCCCGAGATGGTGGTTGCGGCGGGCCGTGGACGGCGGCTCGCCGTGGACCAGCACCTCGCCCTGGGTCGGTGCCTCCAGGTCGGCGAGGATCCGCAGGACGGTCGACTTCCCACAGCCGGAGGGCCCGATCAGGGTGAGGAACGAGCCCTCCGTCGTCGACAGGTTCACGTTGTCCAGCGCGACGACCGACCGGCGGCCGAGGCGGAACTCCTTGCGCAGGGCCGCCACGCTCACGCCGGAGCCCGGGGCCGGTTCGGCGGCGGCCGGCGCGACGCCGGCCGTCTCCTTGCCAAGCGTGACTCCCGCTTCGTCGACGGCGGGCTCCGGCGTGGGCGTGGCGGAAGCGCTCATGTCACTCCTGTTTCTCTGGTTCGCTCCGTGTTGCTGGTTCGCTCCGTCCGGGCGGCGCGCTCCGGCCCCGTACTCGCTTCGCTCCCACGGGACCTCCGCGCGCCGTCCTCCTCCGCTCACGGGCGCTACGGCGACCTCCGCTGCGGCCCCCCTACATCGCTTCGCTCGTAGGAGGGCCTCCGCGGAGGCGCGCCTCCGCGCCCAGCTCGGTTGCTCGCCGCTGCAACGTCGCCAACCCGAAACCGCGGTGTTCGTGGAGCCACTTCGCTTCGCTCGTGGCCGGGCCTCCGCGGAGGCACGCCTGGGCGCCGCACGGTTGCGTTGTAGATCCGACCGGTGCCGTCTACAGGGGCAGCTGGATCAGGGCTGGGTTCTCCTTGTAGATCTCGTCGATGATGCTGGTGTCGAACAGCTGCTCGGCGGTGATGTCCACCTTCGCCAGCTTCAGCGTCGCGATGTTCTCTTCGATGAGCGTCGGCGTGATCGTGAACAGGCCGTTCTTCTTGGTGTCGTCGGTGAGCAGCAGCTCGTTCTGCGCGGTCGACTCCAGCGTCTGCTCGGCCGCGTCGAGGCCCTGGTCCTTGCCGTAGATCTCGGCGGCGTACTTCGCGGCTATGGACGGGTCGTGGATCGAGTCCGCCCAGCCCTTGATCTCGGCCGTCAGGAAGGCCTTGATCTTGTCCTTGTCGTTCTTCAGGGTGTCCTCGGTGACCATGTAGGTCTCGGACACCAGCGGGTACTTGAAGTCCGCGAGCAGGAACGTGAAGGTGTCGACGCCCTTCACCTTGAGCAGGTTCGGCTCGTTGGTGACGAAGGAGAACCAGGCGTCGACCTGCCCCGTGGTGAGCGGCGTCGGGTCGAACTCGACCGGCACCTTTTCGATCTTCGACGCGTCGAGGCCGTTGGCGGTGAGGAACGCGGTCCAGACGGACTCGTTCGTCGCCTGCACACCGATCTTCTTGCCGATCATGTCCTGCGGCGTCTTGATCGGCTTGTCCGCCAGGGACATGATCGCGAACGGGTTCTTCTGGTACTGGGCGCCGATGATCCTCAGCGGCGCGCCCTGGAGAATCGCGTTGCCTGTGATGTCCGGCGCGGAGATGCCGACGAACGCCTTGCCGGTCGCCACGTCGGCGTCCTGCGGGGTGGCGCTCGGGCCACCGGCGATCAGGTTGATCTCGGAGAAGCCAGCCGCCTTGTAGTAGCCCTTCTGGTCGGCGATGTACGCGCCGGCGAACTCGACGTTCTTGATCCAGGAGAGCCGGTAGTCCAGCTTGCCGAACGACGCCGCGCCACCGCTGGTGGTCGCCGCCGTCGTCCCCGAGTCGTCGTCGCCGCAGGCGGCAAGCAGGCCGCTCCCGCCCACCGCGAGCGCCGCGGCACCCACCGTGACGCCCGCGCCACGCCGCAGGAAGCCCCGCCTATCGAATCCAGTTGTCACCGAACCCCCATCGCATCGCCCCAGGGTTGAGATCCCCACCGCCGGCACGTCCGGCCCACCCGGGCGGTTCCCCGGACGTTAGAAAGCGGTCGTATCGCGTCCATCGCCCCTTTGTGAACAGCAGGTAACTCCGCCCCTTTTGTGACGGACCTGGCTGGACCCCGGAGCCCCCGACCGGCCCATACGAGCTCGCCGGCAGGTACCGACCGCGAGCGGACATCCCGATCCGCGACGGAGAGTGACAGATCTCGATCATCCAAAGGGCGGTCGTGGGTCACCGGGGCGTCCGGGCGCGACGCGCCGGCGATCGGTGTTACGCCGCCGTCATCTGCCGGCCCTAGGTTTGGCGCCGTGCTGCTGAGCCCGCATGAACAGGAACGGCTGCTGATCCATGTCGCGGCGAACCTCGCCAGGGAGCGGCGGGCCCGCGGCCTGCGGCTCAACTACCCGGAGGCCGTCGCGATCCTGACCTCCTTCCTGCTCGAGGGCGCGCGCGACGGCCGCACCGTCGCCGAGCTCATGGCCACCGGCCGCACGGTGCTGACCAGGGAGGACGTCCTGGACGGCATCCCGGAGATGCTGGCCGAGGTGCAGGTCGAGGCGACCTTCCCCGACGGCACCAAGCTCGTCACGGTTCACCACCCGATCCCGTGACTGTGCTCATGGTTCGCTCCGTCCGGGCGCGGCGCTCCGGCCCCTCACTCGCTTCGCTCCCGAGGGACCTCCGCGCCGCGTCCTCCTCCGCGCCCAGCGCGGTCGCCTGCCGCTGTGACGTCACCAGCCCAAAGGCACAGCATTCACAGGGGCACCACGCTTCGCTCGTGGGCCGGGCCTCCACGAGGCACGCCTCCGCGCCCACACGGTCACCCGCCGCTGAACGTCACCAACCCGAGCGGTTGGTTCATGCCGCCACTTCGCTTCTCTCATGGGCGACCATCGCAGAGGCGACCAGAACGCGCGAAGCAGCCACAAGAGGTGACAGCGCCTTCAGCGCAGCGCCAACGCAACCCCGTCCCAGGCCGACACCACCTCGACCACGGCCATACACAGGTACCCGACACCACGCAGGGAGGACGCTCAGCGTCCGACAGGCAGGGCGGCGCGTCCAGCGCCCGCACGCCACACAGGGAGCGCGGATGCCGATCATTCCCGGCGAGGTCCTGCACGACGACGACCCGATCGAGATCAACCCGGGCCGCCCGACCATCACGCTGCTGGTGCGCAACGCGGGCGACCGGCCGGTCCAGGTCGGCTCGCACTACCACTTCGCCGCCGCGAACCCGGCGCTCAGGTTCGACCGGACGGCCGCCTGGGGACATCGGCTCGCCGTGCCCGCGGGCACGGCGGTCCGCTTCGAGCCCGGGATCGAGCGTGAGGTCACCCTGGTGCCGCTGGCCGGCGCGCGCGACGTGCCCGGCCTGCGCCTCGAGTGGGCCGGCAGGCTCGACGAACGCGACGCGGCCCCGACCGCGCCGGCCTGACCGGCGGGCCCCTCCCGGCCCTCTCGTCGACGCCGGGCCGTCTCGTCCCACGTAGCGCATAGAAGCGAAGCAGAGAAGCAGAAGAGAAGCAGAGAGGTCAGGCATGGCCAGGCTGGACCGGTCGCGGTACGCCGCGCTGTACGGACCGACGGTCGGCGACCGGGTCCGGCTCGCCGACACCGACCTGTTCATCGAGGTCACCGAGGACCTCAGCCGGGGGCCCGGCGGCGCCGGCACCGGCGACGAGGCGGTCTTCGGCGGCGGCAAGGTCATCCGCGAGTCGATGGGCCAGGCCCGGGCCACCCGCGCCGACGGGGCGCCGGACCTGGTCATCACCGGCGTGATCGTGCTCGACCACTGGGGCGTGGTGAAGGCCGACGTCGGCGTCCGCGACGGCCGGATCGTCGCTCTCGGCAAGGCCGGCAACCCGGACACGATGGACGGGGTGCACCCGGACCTGGTGATCGGCCCCGGCACCGAGGTCATCTCCGGCAACGGCAAGATCATGACGGCCGGCGCGATCGACTGCCATGTGCACCTGATCTGCCCGCAGCAGGTCCCCGAGGCGCTCGGCGCCGGCATCACGACGCTGATCGGCGGCGGCACCGGCCCGGCCGAGGGCACCAAGGCGACGACGGTGACCCCCGGCGGCTGGAACCTGGCCAGGATGCTGTCCGCGCTGGACGACTGGCCGGTCAACGTCGTCCTGCTCGGCAAGGGCAACACCACGAACGAGGAGTCGCTCTGGGAGCAGCTGCGGGCCGGCGCGGCCGCGTTCAAGCTGCACGAGGACTGGGGCACCACGCCGGCCGTGATCGACGCCTCCCTGCGCGTCGCCGACGCGGCCGGGGTGCAGGTCGCGCTGCACTCGGACACGCTCAACGAGGCCGGCTACGTCGAGAGCACGCTGGCCGCGATCGCCGGCCGGGCGATCCACGCGTACCACACCGAGGGCGCGGGCGGCGGGCACGCGCCGGACATCATCACCGTCGTCACGGCTGGCAACGTGCTGCCCTCGTCGACGAACCCGACCCGTCCGCACACCGTCAACACGCTCGACGAGCACCTCGACATGCTGATGGTCTGCCACCACCTGAACCCGTCGATCCCCGAGGACCTGGCCTTCGCCGAGAGCCGCATCCGGCCGTCGACGATCGCCGCCGAGGACTTCCTGCACGACCTGGGCGCGATCTCGATGATCGGCTCGGACTCGCAGGCGATGGGCCGGATCGGCGAGGTCGTGCTGCGCACCTGGCAGACCGCGCACGTGATGAAGAAGCGCCGCGGTGCCCTGCCTGGCGACGGCCGGGCCGACAACCTCCGGGCCCGGCGCTACGTCGCCAAGTACACGATCTGCCCGGCCGTCGCGCACGGCCTGGACGGCGAGATCGGCTCGGTGGAGGCCGGCAAGCTCGCCGACCTGGTCCTCTACGAGCCGGCGTTCTTCGGCGTCCGCCCGTCGGTCGTCATCAAGGGCGGCCTCATCGCCTGGGCCGCGATGGGCGACGCGAACGCCTCGATCCCGACCCCGCAGCCGGTGCTCCCCCGCCCGATGTTCGGCGCCGCCCGCGGCCCCGCCGCCGCCGGGTCGCTCACCTTCGTCGCGCCCGCCGCGATCGAGGACGGCCTGGCCGAACGGCTCCAGCTCGCGACGCCGATGGTCCCGGTTCTAGACGTCCGGTCCCGCGGCAAGGCCGACATGCCCGGCAACACCGCCACCCCGGACATCCGCGTCGACCCCGACACCTTCACCGTCACGATCGACGGCGAGGCCATCGAGCCCGACCCGGTCCGCGAGCTGCCGATGGCCCAGCGCTACTTCTTGTTCTGATCGAGATCCTCGGAGAGCGTCGACCGGGCCCCTCGCCGGGGACCTGGCTAGGCCGAGGCCCTGGCTAGTAGGTGCAGCTGGGGGTGGTGGGCACCGCCGGGGGTGCCGTCGTGGGGGCGGGTGCCGCGCCGGAAGCGGCGGTGCCCGAGGTGCCGCCAGCGCCCGTCAGCGCGGGGGTCACGACCTTGGTGAACTCCGAGCCGAGGATGAGGTGGACCCCGGTGATGGTCTGGTCGGCGCGCAGGATTGAGCCGGGAACGGCTGCCTGCACCGTGCGCGCGGCGTCCTCCTTGCCCGCGCCGTAGAGCACCCGGGACGCCGTATAGGTAAGGGGCTCGGCGGTGAGGGTGCCAGAGACGCGGAAGCCCATTTCTGTCAGGTCCTTGGTGACCTGAGCCGCGAGCCCCGACCGATGGGAGCCGTTGTAGACCACGACGGTCACCTGCGACGGCGGGACGGTGACCGGGCCGGGCGCGGGCTCGGTGGTCGGGGACGCCGTGTCCTCGACGCCGTCGACGTGTCCGCCGAGCGGGGTGACGAGCCGGGCAAGGTCGACCGGGTTGTAGATCTGCACGGAGGTCGCGACGCCGTGCAGCATGATGTTGCCGCTGTTTCCGATCCCGCCCTCGGCCTCGGTAGGTGCGTGCGTCGGCAGGGTCTCCATGTGGATCGAGCCGGCGGCCACACCGCGCATCTGGGTGGCCAGGTCCCGCAGGTCGTTGATGCTGGTCTTGTCGTCGAGGGTGAGCGCCGACGTGGCCGTGGAGAGCAGGCCCTGCAGCTTGACCGGGTTGGTCAGCACGTCGCCGGTGGTCGCCTTGTGGAAGACCGCTCCGATGAACTGCTGCTGGCGCTTGATGCGGTCGATGTCCCCGTTCGGCAGGCCGTGGCGCTGCCGGACGAACGCCAGGCCCTGGTCGCCGTTCACGTGGACGGTCCCGGGCCCGCCGTTCCAGCCGCTCATCGGGTCCTTCGTGTTGGTGCTGACCCTCGCTCTGCCCGTGTCGTCCTTGAAGTGGTCCCGGAAGCTCGAGGGCAGGACGCAGACGTCGACGCCGCCGATCGCGTTCGTGATTGCCTTGAAGCCCTCGAGGTCCATCGAGACGTAGTGGTCGACCCGCATGCCCGTCAGGCTCTCGACCATGTTCACCAGCAGCGACGGCCCGCCGTCGGAGATCGCCGAGTTGAACTTGTCCTTGTGCGCCGGGTGGCTCTTGCCAGCGGAGTCGGTGTACTCGGGCACCGTCACGTACGTGTCGCGGGGGAAGGACACCATCGTCGTGGTGCCGTCCTCGGCGAGATGGACGAGGATCGTCGTGTCCGACCGCTGGCCGGGGACGTTGCCGAACTCCCCGTCCGATCCCGCCCGGCTGTCCGTGCCGACCACCAGGTAGTTCGTCACGCCGCGCTTCTCGTCGGGCCGGTTGTCGCCCAGGTCGAGCCGGATCCGGTTGATGTTCCCGTTGGCGTAGGTGTACGTCGCCCAGCCGCCGACGCTCACCAGCAGTACCACCGTCGACAGCGCCCCGAGCAGCGCGCGCAGCGCCCGGCGCCCGCCCGACGCGTGCCTCGTCCCCGGCTCGCCTCCACCGTCCGAACGTGGGTCCAGATGGGGAGGGAGCGATGCCCCTGCCAACGCTGCCCGCCTCTCTCGCAGCCGCCGCTCTCGCGGTTCCTGCTCGGCAGGCCGATGATAAATCGCCCTATATCCGTCCGGCGACCCACCCCAGGCCCAACGGCAGGCGGTCACGTCGCCCGCCCGCGATCTCTAGAACGCGGCCAGGCGACAGCTATGAGGTTATGACCAATCTGTCGGCAAGCTCCGGCGAGGTGGGGGTGCGGGCGCGGCGGGGCTACGGGGCTATCGGGCTGCGTTCTTGAGGAACTGGGGGCGGTAGTTGGCCTCGTCGCCGCCGAAGTAGCCGCCGCGGACGTGCCGGCGGACGCCGTCGTCGTCCGTGGCGCGCGACGCGGAGTGCCACAGATAGCCGTCGTGCAGGATCACGTCGCCGCGTTCGGCGTAGACGGCGACCTCGCCGGGGACCTTGTCGAAGCCCAGCGGCATCGCGAAAGGGGCCGGGACGTCGGTGTAACCGCCGGCCGGGCGGGCGTCCTCGGGCACCGCGACGTTGTTGACGTTGCGGTACGGCGCCGGGGTCGCCCAGTTGTGGCTGCCGGGGACGACGCGCAGGAAGCCGTTCGCCGGGCTGGTCGCGTCCAGGTGAAAGGTGAATGCGAGCCCCGGCCAGACGTCGACGCTGGGCATCGCCTGCCAGTCGGAGTGCCAGCCGATCCGGGTGTAACCGGACTCGCGGCCGGGGCGGGAGTCCTGGTAGACGATGCCGGCCTTGTCCGACGAGTTGAGCCAGGCGCCGTCGCCGATCAGCCGGCGGATCACCGCGAGCAGCGGCGGCAGGGCCACCGCCTCCAGTACGGCCGGCGAGAGTTCCTGGATGTGCTCGACGTAGTTGACGAACCTCTCGATCTTCTCGGCGTCGTCCAGGTACTTCGTCGACCCGTGCCTTTCCGGCAGCCTGCCGGCTAGCACGTCGTCCTGGACGGCCGCGCATTCCGTCTCCATCCGGGCGGTCAGCTCGTCGCCGGCCAGGCCGCGCAACAGCACGAAACCGAAGGCCCGGTAGAACTCCTCGATCTCGGTGAGCCCCGGCAGCTCGGCGGCGGAGCCGGGCGTCCGCGCCGCCCAGCCGGCCTCGGCCCAGTCGATCTCGTCCGTGTCGATCTCAGCTGTGTCGATCTCAAACAGGCCGAACGTCGCCGGTGTCGCCAGCACGGTGGCCGTCTGCATGCGGCTGCCCTCCCGCGTCTCGGTACCCGCCGGTGGCGCGGCGCAGCCGCGTTCCGCGAACGGATGGACAACCTCCGACGCTAGGTCGCTCCTGTTACCGCCGCGTTGCCCGCGGCTGTGACCAGCGGCGACGTAAGTCGGATCACCAGGGTGGCCTGGAGACGTCGCCGCCGCGGGGGCGTGTCGCTACTTCTTCTTTTTCTTCCCCGACGACGAGCCGTCGGAGGAGCTGCCGCTGGACTTGGGCACGCACACCCACCGCTTCTCCTTGTCCGACCACTCCGCCTTGTTGGACGCGGAGCAGGAGAAGTTGGCCGGCTTGGGCGGATGCTTGTGCCCGCAGGCGGTGAGCGAGCCGACCGCGAGAGCGGCGGCGGCGGCCACGGCGGCCACGGCGCGGGACCGCCGCCGCGGCCCTTGGCCGGGCCGGGTGGTTGGCTGAGCGAACAGCCGCGCGGTATCCGCCGCGTCCACGGCGGTGCTCACGCCGGCCGGCGACGCCTCGCCGCGGGCGGGCGGGTTCGCGAGGCTGGATGACTCCGTGGGCACGGGACTGCCTCCTTGAGGGACTACGGCTCCTTGGGACCATGACCAGGCCGGCGGCGACGCTAGTGCATCGGAGGGTCCGTGATCACAGGTATGTCAGGCGAGCGACGGCCCGGAGCCCGCGCCGCGCTGCTGGTGCTGGCGGACGGCCGGCTGCCAGCCGGCGGCCACGCGCACTCCGGCGGTGTCGAGGCGGCCGTGGTGGACGGTGGCGTGACCGGCCTGGACGACCTGGCCGCTTTCCTGCTCGGCCGCCTCGGCACCGCCGGCCTGGTGGCCGCGTCCTTCGCCGCCGCGGCCTGCCAGACCTGCCTGGTCGCCGTCACCGACCTGGCACGAGTCCCGGGGCCCCCGGACACCCCGGCGGCCGGGCAGGACCGCGCGGTCCTGCTCGCTGCGCTGGACGCCGAGCTCGACGCCCGCACACCGTCACCGGCGCAGCGGGACGCGAGCCGGGCGCAGGGGCGGACGCTGCTGCGCGCGGGCCGGGCCGCCTGGGACCTGTCGAGGATCTTCCGGGCCGACGGCCAGGGTTCGGACGACCAGGGCCTGGCGGGAGGCGCCGGGCTGCCCACCGCCCCCCACCACCCGATCGCGCTGGGCGTGGTCGCCGCCGCGGCCGGGCTCGAGCCTGCGGACGCGGCGCTCGCCGCCGTCTACGGCGCGGTCGGCGCCCCCGCCTCGGCCGCCACCCGGCTGCTCGGCCTCGACCCGCTCGCCGTCACCGGCCTGCAGGCCAGGCTCGCCGGCGCCATGGAGGCCACCGCCGGCGACGCCTCGGCGGCGGCCGAGGCCGCGATGGCCGCGGGCAGGCTCGACCTGCTTCCCGCCCCGTCCGCCGTCCGCCTCGACCTGCTCGCCGAGCGCCACCGCGCGGCGCCGGTCCGGATGTTCATGTCGTGACCCCGGCCGCGTCGGCGCCGGGCGGCGTCGCGGCTTCCAGGCGATAGCCCATGCCACGGACCGTGGTGATGTGGGCGGCGCCCAGCTTGCGGCGCAAGTAACCGACGTAGACATCGACGATGTTGCTGCCGGGGTCGTAGTCGTAGCCCCAGACAGCGGAGAGCAGCTGCTCGCGGGCGAGCACCTGGCCGGGGTGGCGCAGAAACGTCTCGGCCAGGACGAACTCACGCGCGGTCAGGTCGACGACCCGGTCGCCGACGTGCGCCCTGCGGGTACGCAGATCGAGGGCGAGGTCGCCGCTGAGCAGCACGGTCGGCTCGGCGGTGGCCCGCTCGGGCCGCAGCCGCAGCCGGACGCGGGCCAGCAGTTCCTCGAACCGGAACGGCTTGCTCATGTAGTCGTCGGCCCCGCCTTCGAGCGCGGCGACCGTGTCGCGCACGCCGTCGCGGGCCGTGAGCACCACCACTGGGAGCCTCGAGCCGGCGGCGCGCAGCCGGCGCAGCACCGTGAAGCCGTCCAGGTCCGGTAGGCCGATGTCGAGGACCAACAGGTCGACCTCACCGGACAGGGCCACCTCCAGCGCCGACTGGCCGTCGCTCACGCATGTCGGGACGAAACCGTTGGAACGCAGGCCCTTCGCGACGAACGAGGCGATCCGGTGCTCGTCCTCAGCTATGAGCACTCGATTCGTCATGCCCACATCCCATCCCAGCGCTCGCCCGCCCCGTCGCCCGTACGCGCAACCCAGTGCACCGGGCTGTCCCGCGCCATGGGCCTCACGGTCGCCAGGCCCAGCCCGTCCCAGTCCCTGTCCGCCGCCGGGTTCAGGGGCACCGGGGTTGGTCCAGCCGGTTCGACGCCACCCGGTTCGACGCCACCCGGTTCGACGCCACCCGGTTCGGGTCCGCGTGGCGCGGGACGACGCGGCTCGTGGTCACGAGGGCCGTGGTCGAGCAGGCTCAGCTCCAGGGCGAAGGTCGCGCCCTCACCAGGCTCGCCACTCACCCGGACCGCGCCGCCATGCGCCGTCGCGATCGCCCGCACGATCGCGAGACCGAGCCCCGCACCTCCGCCGGCCGCGGCCGGCGGCCGCGTGGGGGCGCCGCGGGCGAAGCGCTCGAAGATGCGCGCCCGGTCGGCCGGAGCCACGCCGGGACCGGAGTCGGTCACCCAGAAACGCGCGACGTGGTCGTCGACGGCCGAGCCGATCCCGATCGCGCCGCCGGTCCGGGTGTGCTGGGTCGCGTTCTGCGCGAGCTGCAGCAGCGCCTGCGTCAGCCGCTGCCGGTCGGCGAACAGCCGGCCGTCGCCGACCCCCTGCAGCCGCCACGCGCGCGGCGCCAGTGCCCGCGCCTTCACGAACAGGTCCGTGGTGAACACGGCGAGATCCACCGGTTCGCGGCGCAGGAAGTCCGGCTGCTCCGCCTTCGCGAGCACCAGCAGGTCGTCGACCATCCTGCTCATCCGGTCGAGCTCGTCCAGGACGAGGGCGACGGTCTCGGCCCGCTCGTCCGGGTCGTCGCCGAGCAGCTCCAGATGCCCGCGGATGATGGTGATCGGGGTGCGCAGCTCGTGGCCGGCGTCGTCGACGAAGGCGCGCTGGGTCGCGAACGCCTGCTCGAGGCGGTCCAGCATGCCGTTGAACGTCCGCGCCAGCTCCGTGATCTCGTCCCGACCGGCACGGTCGCCACCGCGCCGCCCGCCGCCGACGCCCGGACCGCCGCCACCCGACCCACCGCCGCCGGAGCCGCCGCCGGAGCCCGGACCGCCGCCGCTGGAGTCGCCCGCGTCGCGGCCCGCGCCGACCGCGACGCGGCGCGGCCGGCGGACGACCCACGCCCCGCCGACCGGGATACGGCGCGACAGGTCCGTCTCCGTGATCGCCTGAGCGGTCCGGCGGACCATCCGCACCGGGGCAAGCACCCGCCCCGCGACCATCCATCCGGCGGCGCCGGCGACCGCCAGCGCGCCGAACCCGACGACACCGAGCACCCGGACCACCTCGTCCACCTCGGCCCGTTCCCGGTCGACGAACACGGCCGACACGAAGACGCCTCGCTCGGGATGGCCCTGGACGCTCACCGGGACCGCGACGTAGCGCACCGCGCCGGTCGGCGTCGCGACCCGCCCGTAGTGCGGCTGGCCGGCCGACGTGGCGGACACGAACGCGTCGATCGCCGCCCGGTCGGCGTCGAGCCGGTACGGCGGCGTCTCGGCGCTCCGGTAGGCGGGGGCACCGTTCACGAGCGCGAGCATCGTCTGGTTGCGGTCCGGGATCGCCCGTTCCAGGTAGGCCTCCAGCAGCGCGCGCACGTCGGCGACCTGCGACCGCCCGGTGGCCGGGTCGACGCTCTTGTCGACGAACCGGCGCAGCTCGCTGACCTCCTTGGCCAGGCCCTGGTCCACCCGCTCGTCGACCCGCGCCAGCAGCACCTGGCGGGCGGCCAGCACCGACCCGGCCAGCGCCAGCGCCACGAGAAGCAGCTGCCAGCCGAGGATCCGCAGCCGCGCGGACCCGGTCACGGCACGGATCCTCACCAGACCGCTCGCCAGCCTGCGGGCCCTCGGCCGCCCGGGCTCCATGCACTGGAGCGTCCCGGCGCCGCCGAAGCCAGGGATGAGGACACGATGAGAAGGCTCTCATCCGCGGCCGTCCCCGCGGCCCTCCCGAGCGCCGGGAGACCTGCGCCTACGGCGTGGCCCCCTCGGTCGGCGCCGGCGCCGGCGCCGCGGACCGCGCGACGCGGGTGGGCAGCGCGGGCGCCGTCGTCCGAGGATCGCCCAGGTTGCCAGGGGCGGCCGTGACCGGCACCGGACTGATGGCGACCGGCATCGCGCCGCTCGGCCTGCTTGCGCGCCCATCCAGGCGGCCCGGGGGTTCCGGGCCGGGCAGGACGCGCGTTGCCGGCGGCGCTGACGCGGTTGCGGGCGGCGTGCTCGTGGGTGCCGCTCCCCTGGCCAGGATCGGCCCGCCCAGGGCGGGCGGGCTGGGCTCCGCCGACGCCGAGACCACAGCGGCCGCCAGTCCACCGACGACCGCGACCAGTCCGACCGTCGCGAGACCGAGGCGCCACCTCCCCGGCCGGGCCACCGTCTCCGGTCGCGCCGCCCGCTCCGCCGTCTCCGGCGCGGCCGCGACGCCGGCCGCCGCCTTCGGCGTACCTGGACGATCCGCCATGCAGCTCATCGTAGGCGAGCCCACCGAGGCCACCCGGGCGGTGCCCGCGCCGCCCCGGTGGCGGATGAGAGCCCTCTCACCGTCGCCTCATGGCCGGCCCACGGGCCACCGCCAGCCTGGGACCCGGCCGGGCAGTCGATCTCGGCCGCAGCCGCCAGCCACCCCACCACCACCGGTGGGCGTGGACGGCACGCACAGGATCGAGGAAACCTGATGAACGCTCCCAGCCCCGTCCGGGCCGCCCGGCGGCACCTCACCACCTCCGCGCTCGCGGTGGCGCTGGCCGGCGGCGTCGCCGTCGGTGTGGCGCTGCCGGCGACCGCCGCCAGTGCCGCGACCCCGGCACCGGTTCCGGCGGCCGGCTCGGCCACCCCCGGCGAGCTCCCGGCGCCGGCGCCAGCCACCACGGCGCCCCGCTCCCTCCCCGGCACCGCGGCCCCGACGCGGGTCACCAGGGCCCCGGGCGACGGACAGCTCCCGCGCGGCGGCGTGGACACGGGCCTCGGCGGCAGCCAGCGGTCCGGCGGGGGCGGCACCGAGGCGGTTCTTCCGCTCACGGCCGGTGGCGTCGGCCTCGGCGCGCTCGCCGGCTTCGGCGTGTGGCGGCGCCGCCGCGCGGGCGCGCGCGGATGACCACGAGCCCGGCGGCCGGATCATCCGCCGGCCGCCGGCGCCGGTCACCGCCGAGGCCAGCGCCGTCGCGGTGCCCCGGCGGTCGCGCCGCGACGGCGCTGGCCGTCTTGCTCACCCTGGTGGTGGTTCTGCTCGCCGGCTGCCGCGCGGGGCCCGACGGGGACACGGCGGCCGGGCACGGCGATGCCACGATCGGGCAGGGCTCGCCGCCGGCGGCGAGCCAGGCAGCCGGAAAGGCGGCGGACCCGGTGCGGCTGCGGGTGCCGGATATCGCCGTGACGGCGCCGGTCGTGCCACTCGACCTCGACGCGGCGGAACGGCTGATCGCCCCGGCCGGGTTCACCGAGGTCGGCTGGAACCACGCCGGCCCGGAGCCCGGTGACGACGGCGTGGCCGTGATCGCCGGCCACGTCGACTCGAAGACCGGACCGGCGGTCTTCTACCGGCTGGGCAAACTGCACGCCGGTGCCACCGTCCTCGTCGACCGGGCGGACGGCACGACCGCGACGTTCATCGTCGACAGGCTGGCCGAATATGCAAAGGCCGAATTCCCGGACGAGGAGGTCTACCACTCAGGCAATGGCGCACAGCTCCGCCTGATCACCTGTGGCGGCACGTTCAACCACGACATCGGCCACTACGTCGACAACGTCGTCGTCTTCGCCCACCTCGCGTGAGCCAGGTCGGTCCGTCATTCTCCGCGGGCCCCGTCGAGCGGACCAAGGCCGAGACGGGCCCGGCCGGGCCGTCAGGGGCCGAGGTGGCGGCGCAGGGTGACCGCGTCGGCCGCCAGGGCGGTGACGAGCACGCCGGGACCGGCCAGCGGCAGAACCGCGGAACCGCCCGGGAGGCCGGCGGCGCCCGGAACGACCGGCGGGGTAACAGAGGCGGGCACTCCGAGCCCGGCCGGGCCGAGGCCCCCGGTTCGCCCGCCGCCGTCGCCGTCCCGGCCGCCTTCCGGCCGTCCTCCCAGGCTGGTGGCTCGCGGCGGGGTGACGGCCGCGGGCGCGGCGACCAGGAGGGAGCCGACGGCGCGGGCCGCGCCGATCAGGGCCGCGCCGGTCAGGCCGGGGACGTCCGGGCCGAGCGGCAGCTGCTGGCGCAGCAGGGCTCGGTCCCCCGCCGGGGTGCGGATGTCGACGCGCAGGTCCGTCTCGAGGTGGCCGGACGGCTCGCCGAACCGGCCGAGCAGGACTTCCTCGCGCCAGCGCAGCCAGCCCCCGGCCGCCACCACGGCCCGTCCGACCATCCGGTGCCGGCAGCCGCGCACCGCGACCGTGGGCTCCGGCAGCAGGTCGAGCGCCCCGCCCGCCGCGACGTCCGCGTGGATCTCCATCACGGACGGGCCCGGGCCGTGGCCCGGCATCGCCAGCGTGGCGGCCACCGACCGCAGCACCAGCCGCACGCCAGCGCCGACGCTGACATCGAGCCGCAGGTGGTCACCCGCGAGCGGGCCGGCGGCGGCCCCGACCAGGTGCACGGTCACCGTCGGCAACGCCGGCGGCGTCAGCTCCAGAACGTCCCTGACCCCGCGCTCCACCGGCGCAGCCGACTCCTGGCCTGGCGGGCGCCGCGGCGTGGCGGTGTCGGTGTGCCGCAGCACGAGCGGGACGGCCGAGCGTGCCTCGACGACCCGCGCGGAGCCGTCCGGACCGGCCTCGACCCGCAGCACGGCGTGAGCGCGTACCTCGTGCGCTCGCACCACGCCGCGGTCGAGGCCGGCGCTCACCGAGTGCCGGGCAGGTCGACGCCGACGGCCGCGAGCGGGGCCATGTTGGCCTCGTTCGCGCCGGCGCTGGCGGTGCGCGCCTCGACCAGCTGGGCCAGGACCCAGCGGGCGACGGCCGTCGCCTCGCGGTCCTCGACGAGACTGGTGAACAGCACCGGGCGGCCGTGGCGCACCGCTTCGGCGTCGCGCGCCATCACGGCGAGGTCCGCGCCGACCAGCGGGGCGAGGTCCGTCTTGTTGATGACGAGCAGGTCGCTGCTGGTCACGCCGGGGCCTCCCTTGCGCGGCACCTTGTCGCCGCCGGCGACGTCGACGACGAAGATCTGCCTGTCGACGAGGCCGTAGCTGAAGGTCGCCGTCAGGTTGTCCCCGCCCGACTCGACCAGGATCAGGTCGAGCGGGCCGAACGCCGCGTCGAGGTCCTCCACCGCGTCGAGGTTGACCGTGATGTCGTCGCGGATCGCCGTGTGGGGGCAGCAGCCGGTCTCGACGGCGCGGATCCTCGCCGGGTCGAGCACGCCGGCGCGACGCAGGAAGTCGGCGTCCTCGGTCGTGTAGATGTCGTTGGTCACGACGGCGAGGTCGACCTTGCCTGCCAGCGCCCGGCACAGCGCGGCGACCAGCGCGGTCTTGCCGCTGCCGACCGGCCCGCCGATGCCGACCCGCAGCGCCCGCCCGGCCGGCACGGCACGCGGAGCCGCGGGCGTCATCGGGGCCGTGGTCTGCCAGCCAACCGTCGTCGCGGGCCCGCCGCCGATCGCGCCTCCGAGCGGCGACTGGCCGTGCTCGTGCTGGCCGTGATCGTGGTCGAGGTGCACGCCGCCTCCCGGGATGAGAACTCGTCTGCTCGCGGCCCGCCGCGCGGCGCCGTGGGCCGGCCCGGCACCGGGCCGCGCAACCACCTGGTCATCGCGCGGCGTCCGCCGCTGTGGCCAGCCTAGGCCGCGCGGATGACCCTTCCGTAACTCTCCCTGCCTGGCCTTCACGACGGCCTCCCGACGGCCTCCCGACGGCGACGCTGAGGCCGCGCGCGACAGGCCGTATGCAGATTACTTTGTATTAACTAAACAATCGTCGCCGATCGCCGGGGCTGCGGGCTCCTCCAGATCGGCGGTGCCCGGGGTTCCTGCCGGATCGGCGCCAGGGTCCCTGCCGGATTGGCGAAGCCAATCTGGGAGGTCGGCGGTCCGGGAGGTCGGCCGTCGGGCAGGTCGGCCGGGAGGGCCGCATGACAACGTCCGCGGAACGCCCGGCGGCCAGCCAGACGCCGCCCGATGGCGCCGTTCACCCAGCCACCGCGGGCGGCGGCACCGAGGCCATGCCCGGGCCGGCCGCCGCGCCATCGGCGCAGCCAGCATCGCCGGGATCAGTGGCATCGGTGGCCTTGGCGGGGCAGGCGACGCAGAGGCCGATGACGCCGGGAGAGATCAGGCGGGCGGTATGGGCGCTCGTGCTGGGCCTGTTCGTCACCATGATCGCGGGAACGGTGGTCGCGAACGCGCTGCCGCGCATCATGGGCGACCTGCACGGCAGCTCGACCGACTACACCTGGGTCGTCGCGACGACGCTGCTGCTGATGACGGCGACGGTGCCGGTCTGGGGCAAGCTCGCCGACCTGCTGAACAAGAAGATGCTGCTCATGCTCGGTCTGGCGATCTTCACGGTCGGGTCGGCGCTGGCGGGGCTTGCGCATTCGACCACCTGGCTGATCGCCGCGCGGGCGGTGCAGGGTGTCGGCGCCGGCGGCACGAGCGCGCTGACGCAGGTCGCGCTCGCGGCGATGGTCCCGCCGAGGGAGCGTGCCCGCTACAACGGCTACGTGGGCTCCGCATGGGCTATCTCGAACGTGTCCGGGCCGCTGGTCGGCGGCCTGATCGTCGATACGCCGGGGCTGGGCTGGCGCTGGTGCTTCTACCTGTGCGTGCCGCTCTCGGCGGTGGCCTTCGTGATGCTGGGGCGCACGCTGCGGATACCGAACGAGCGCCGGCCCGTGCGCATCGACTACCTCGGCGCGACGCTCATCCCCGGCGGTGTCGGCCTGCTGCTGCTCTGGATGACGCTGGGGGGCGACCTGGTCGGCTGGGTGTCCGGCGCGGGGCTCGCGCTGCTCCTCGGCGGCGTGGCGGCGTTGGGACTCGCCGTCGTCGTCGAGACGCGGGTCGCGGAGCCGATCGTGCCGCCGCATCTGTTCCGGGAGCGGACCATCGTGCTCGCGGTGGTCGCGACCGTCGTCACGGGCGCCGTGTCGATCACCGTCCCGCTGCTGTTCAGTCAGTACTTCCAGCTTGGCCGCGGCTGCACGCCGACGGTGTCCGGCCTGCTGACCGCGCCGATGGTCTGCGCCCTCGCGGTGTCGAGCAACATAGGCGGCCACGCCATCAGCCGCACCGGCCGTTTCAAGGGGATCCTTGTGGGCGGCGCGGTGTGCCTGTGCGGCGGGCTGGCGCTGTTCTCAACCATCGGGGCGCACACGCCTTTGCCCGCGGTCGGGGCCTACCTGGCGGTCGTCGGCGTCGGCCTGGGCATGACCGCGCAGAACCTGCTGGTCGTCGTCCAGAACGCCGCGGCGCGCGGCGATCTCGGGGCCGCGAGCGGCACCGTCGCCTTCTTCCGCAGCCTCGGCTCGACCGCCAGCGTCGCCGCGCTCGGGGCGGTCTACGGCGATCGGGCGGCCCGCCAGCTCGGTACCGGCCTCGCGGCCGCCGGGCTGCCCGCGGGCACCGCCGCCGACGCGCACAGCGTGCCGCGGCTCGCGGAACTGTCGGGGCCGGTCGCGGCGGTCGTGCGGCACGCCTACGGGAATGCGCTGGGACACACCTGGCTGCTCGGGCTGCCGCTGACACTGGTCGCGCTCGCGGCCATCCTGGCTATCCCCGGGATCCGGCTGGGCACGACAGGCGACCACGACATCGCCGCTTCCAGCGACATCGCCGCTTCTAGCGAGACCAGCGCGGCCGGCGCGCCGGTGGGCGGATGAAGCTCGTCCAGGAACCAGGCTGGGGCAAGGCGAGGAAACTCCGGCCGCCGGCCAGAGCCGAGGGACGCGAGCACAGCCGGCCGATGGTGTCCACGGGCGACTCGGGCATCGTCGCCGGGACGGGTGTCATGCCTGGCCGCGCCCTTGGTTCGGCGTGATGGAACTGCCCGCCGTACACCATAATCGAGCGGTGACCAGGCCCCGCCGCGAGGACAGGACGGCGGAAACCAAGGCACACACGAGGGCCGCGCTGGTGGCCGCCGCCCGCCGGCGGTTCGCCGAACAGGGTTACGCGGCCACCGGGACCGAGGAGATCGTCGCCGACGCGCGAGTGACCAGAGGTGCGCTTTATCACCACTTCCGGGACAAGGCGGACCTGTTCCAGGAGGTGATGAAGGAGGTCGCCAGCGAGGTCGCCGACGCGCTTGTCGAGAGCGAGCTGACCCGTGAGGCGCGCGAGCCGAGTGACGCCTGGACCCAGCTGTGCACTGGTTTCCAGTCGTTGCTGGACTTCTCCACCCGGACCGACACCGACTTCCAGCGGATCGTGCTGGTGGACGGCCCGGCTGTGCTCGGTAACGACGCCTGGAACACGCTGGTCGAGACGCACGGCTACCGGCTGCTGTCGCAGTGGCTGGAGCGCGCGATCGCGGAGAAGGCAATCGATCCGATCCCGGTGGCGCCACTGACCAGGCTGGTCGCGGCACTGCTCGCCGAGGCGAGCCTCTACATCGCCAGGGCCGCTGATCCGCTGGCCGCCCGCCAGGAGACCGGCGTCGCGCTGGACCGTCTCATGTCCGGCCTCGTCCGCCTCGACTCACGGCCGTTGGAGACGATGGGCACCTGGCCGGCGAGCGAGCCCGCCGACGACGCGGCGCCGGCCGCCCAATGACCTGGCCCTGGCGACCCGAACCAGTCGAGGGGTGAACCACGAAAAGGCCCGCCCCGACAAGGGGCGGGCCTTCGCGCGCCACGAACCGGCCCACATCAGCCGAAGGACGCGAAACGCCCGACAGGCATTGGTGGGACAGGCCGCGACGTCACATGCGCATCGCGCGGACCTGCTCCTTCAGCGAGCCCATGGTCGCAAGCACCGCGGAGGTCTCATAGCCGCAGTGCGCCATGCAGTTCGCGCACCGCGGGTCCTTGCCACGGCCGTATTTGTCCCAGTCGGTCGTCTCGACGAGCTCCTTGTACGAGCCCACGTAGCCGTCGCTCATCAGGTAGCACGGCTTCTGCCAGCCGAAGAGCGAGTAGCTCGGGATGCCCCATGCGGTGCAGGCGAGCTCGCGCTTGCCCTCGAGGAAGTCGAGGAAGACCGGTGAGTGGTTCAGCCGCCACTTCTTGCGCCGGCCCTCGCCGAACACCTTCGAGAACATCTCCCGGGTCTCCTGGACCCCGAGGAAGTGCTCCTGGTCGGGCGCCTTCTCGTAGGCGTACCCGGGCGAGAGCTGGATCTGGTCGACCTTCAGGTCGTCGTTCAGGAAGTTCAGGATGTCGATGACGTCCTGCGGGCTGTCGTTGTTGAAGAACGTCGAGTTCGTGCCGACCCGGAATCCGGCCGCCTTGGCGGCCTTGAACGCCTCGACGCACTCGTCGAACGTTCCCGGCTTCTCGACGACAGCGTCATGCCGCTCACGCAGGCCGTCAATGTGGAGCACGAAGGTGAAATACGGCGACGGAGTGAAGTTCTTCAGCTTCTTTTGAAGCAGGAGACCGTTCGTGCACAGGATGACGAACTTCTTGCGCTTGACTAGCGCATTCACGATCTCGTGGATCTGCGGGTGCATGAGCGGCTCGCCGCCGGCGATCGCGACCACCGGGGCGCCGCATTCCTTGACCGCCGCCAGCGCGTCCTCGACGTCCATCCGCTGCTTGAGCACGGATGCCGGGTGCTGGATCTTGCCGCAGCCCGTGCATGACAGGTTGCAGGCGAAGAGCGGCTCCAGCTCCAGGACGAGCGGGAAGAACTTCTTCCGCATCAGTTTCTGCTTGGCCAGGTAGGACCCGACACGGACCGAGTAGCGCCACTGAACCGCCACGGCAGATGTCCCCCTCTCGTCAGGCCGCCGGGTGGTGACCTGGGGTCGCCTGGGGATCACCATACAGCGGGTACGTACAGGCTGTATGTCGACCCCACCAACAACATACAAGCTGTATGTCGAGCATGCATGTCGATCAGGTAAACCCCAGGGAGACGCCTCGGACCGCGGCCACTCCGGGGGCGTTCCGCTACCGTCCGCGTCCATTTCGAGGAGGTGTCCCGGAGGCGAGCAGCATGCGGCGCACACCTTTCACGGACAGCAACGTACGCGCAGTGTGCACGACCACCCGGAATCTCGCCACTCGACGTGACTACTTGCCCCCGCCGAAGCTGCGACAAACCTGTAGAAGATGCCGCCGTCGCCGTTCGATCTCCACGGCCCCCGGCCCGGCCCCGTGGGCGCCCCCGGCCCGGGCCTCTGGCACCTCCCGGCCGGCGGCGCTCGCCGGGACCCGCGGGCATCATCGCCAGACCTCGCGCGGCCAGCACACTTCTGAGTTCGATCTACGAACCTAGATGAGAGCGGGACCTACACTAACACCCATGGAGGCACCCGCGACCCCGCCCATCCGGGGTGCTGCATGACCTGGAACACGTCGGTCGATCAGGCAGAGCGCGGATCGGCGGGCGCGCCGACGACCGCGACGGCTCCGACGACCCCGACGGCGCCATCGCTCCTGACGCAGCCACGCGTCTGTTCCGTCGCCCGCGCGCTGGAGGTGGTGGGCGAACGGTGGTCACTCCTGGTCATCCGTGAGGTGACCTTCGGGGTACGCCGGTTCGACGCCATCCAGGCCGCGACGGGCGCGCCGCGCGCCGTGCTCACCGAGCGGCTCGCCGGCCTCGTACGCGCGGGCGTGCTGGAACGCGTCACCTACCGGGAGGCGGGCTCGCGGACCAGGTGGGAGTACCGGCTCACCCCCGCCGGCCGGGAGCTCGCCCCGGTGCTGTCAGCCTTGCGACAGTGGGGCGACCGTCATCTGGCCGGCGAGGACGGCCCGCCGGCCACGTTCACGCACGCCGGCTGCGGCGCTCCAGTCCGTGTCCAGCACGTGTGCGAGGCCGGGCATGTCATCGAGAACACCAGGGAAATTTCCAGGAAGGCCGGGCCGCCCGTCACCTCCTGAACCTCCGGTTGCGGCCGGGATGCGATGATCGATCCCGGGCCACGTGCCGGATCGGCGCGCACGTGGGGCGGGAGACGGACGTGATACAGCGATGACCGGTGACGCTGGCTCGACGCCAGGCGCGCCTGGCGTGCGAGGCGAGCCGGGCGGCCCGGGCGGGCCGGCGACGGGCCCATGGGAGGCGTCGACGCCGCGCGCGCCCGCCCCGCCCCCGCGATCCGCCCCGAGCCCGGGCGCCGCGAGCGCACCGCCGGGCGCGCGACGCGGTGGTCCGCGGCTGGGTTCCGACGCCCGGAGCGCCGCGACCGGCGAGGGACGGCTGATCGCCGGCCGCTACCTGCTGCTGCACGCGCTGGGACGCGGCGGGATGGGCACCGTCTGGCTGGCGAACGACACCCTGCTCGGCGTCGACCGGGCCCTCAAGGAGATCCGCTTCGGCGACGACCCGACCGAGGCGGACCGGCACGACCGCGCCGAGCGGGCCCGCCGGGAGGCGCGCGCGGCCGCGCGGCTCGCCGGCCACCCCGGCGTCGTCGTCGTGCACGACCTGGTCGAGGAGCCGGACGCGCCCTGGATCGTCATGGAGCTGCTCGCGTCGTCCCGCTCCCTCGACCAGGTGATCCGCCAGGACGGGACGCTCTCCCCGTCGGTCGCCGCCCGCGTCGGGCTGGCCGTGGTGGAGGCGCTCGACCACGGGCACCGCCACGACATCCTGCACCGCGATGTCAAGCCGGCCAACGTGCTCGTCACCGCGGACGGCCGCGTCAAGCTCGCCGACTTCGGCATCGCCACCTACCTCGACCGGGCGCCGCTGACCCAGGTCACCTCGATCTCGGGCACCCCCGTCTACATGGCGCCCGAGCGGCTGCGCAAGGAGAAGGCCGGCCCCGCCAGCGACCTGTTCTCCCTCGGCGCCACGCTCTACGCCGCCGTCGAGGGCCGGGCCCCGTTCCCGACCCCGACCGACGCGGTCCGGTACGCCTTCAACGCCCAGTTCCCGCCGCCGCGCCCCGTCCACGCCGGACCGCTTGGGCCGATACTCGACGGCCTGATGACGCACGACCCGCGTGCCCGCCTGACCGCGGGCTCCGCCGCCCGCATGCTGCGCGACCTCGCCGGCGACGCCCGGACGCCGGGCCCCGCGCCGGAGGCGACGACGGCATTCCTCCCGCCGATCTCCCCCGGCAGCGGCACGGGCGGCCCGTGGGCCGTGAGCACGCCGGCGGAGCCGGGGACCTCCAGGCCGCGCTCGCCGGGGCCACCGGGAACGCCCGTGCCTGGCACGCCGGTCGCGCCGCGCGGCGCCGCCGCCGGTGGTCATCGCGGCGCCGCCGCCGGTGGTCATCCGAGCGTCCAAGGCCGCGCGGCCCCGAGCGGACAGGGCGCCGCGAACGTCCCGGTGGGCGGCGGCGGGCCAGGCCGGCCGCCCGGGGCAGGCGCCCCCTACGCCGAAACGGCGGACGCCGGATTCCGGTGGCACCCGCCGGCCGCCCCTGGCTGGGCGGCCGAGCGAGCCGAGGCCGCGTTCCCGTCCGCGGCCTCGCGGCGCCAGACCAGGCGGCGCGGCCTCACCCGGCGCGGACTGGTCGCCGGCGGCGTGGCGCTGGCCGCCGCCGGCGGTGGCACGGCGTTCGCGATCCGTCGCCAGCGCCACCGGGGCAGGCCGGTCGCCGGTACCGGTGGCCCGGCCACGGGCGGCGCGTCCTCGCTCAGCGACGGGACGATCCCCGAGGAGCTGCGGATGCAGCTGTCCTGGACGCCGGACGTGGAGTTCGCCGGCTGCTTCTTCGCCGAATCCCGCGGCTATTACCGCGACGCCGGCTTCAAGACCGCCAGGCTCCTGCCCGGCGGCCCAGGCGCGCTCGGCGCCGAGGAGGCGGTGACCAGCGGCAGGGCACTGCTCGGCTTCAGCGCCGTCGACGTACTCGCCCGTGAGATCATCCGTGGCACCCCGGCCCGCGCCGTCGGCGCCCTCTACCAACGCTATCCGTGGGTGATCGCGTCGCCCGGCGGCACGCCGCTGAGCTCGCCGGCCGCCCTCGTCGGCAAGCGGATCTGGGTGGACAAGGGCGCCGGGCAGATCTGGGACACGTTCCTCGCCGCCAACAGCATCAGCGTGGACACGATCACCCAGGTGAGCGACGGCTCGCCGGACGAGCTGCTCGCCGCCGGCAAGATCGACGGGCTGCTCTCACATGTCTTCGACATCGCGCTGCGGCTGCGCCTCGCCGGCGTCGAGGTCGCGACGTTCCTGCTGGCCGACCACGGCTACCCGATCGTGTCGTCGGTGTACGTCGCCTCGGTCGAGGCCGTCACCCACAACCGGGCCGCGATCAGGGCGGCGCTCACCGCGGAGATCCGCGGCTGGCGCGACAACGTCAGGAGCCCCGAGGCCGGCGCTCGCCTGACGGTGACGGAGTACGGCACCAGCCTGGACGAGCGGACCCAGCTCGCGATGAACCAGATACAGAACACACTGATCGTCAGCGACGACACCCGCCGTAACGGCCTGCTGACCGTCACGCCCGACCTCGCCGAGAGGAACGTGCGCGCCCTGCTCAGCGCCGGCTACCGCGTCAGCGTCGACGACCTGTTCGACATGTCTCTGCTGACCGAGATCTACAGAGACAACCCTTCGCTGCTGCGCTGACATCCCACGGTTCCAAAGGTCACGCCGCAGCGTCAGGTACCCCGGTTCTGGTGAGGCACGCACGCACCTCAGCGACAGGCGGCGCACGGTGACGGGCGCGCAGGGTGACGGGCGCGCAGCGTCCGTCACGTGACAGCCCCACCCTGGGGGCGGCGGACCTCCTTCGGCAGGGTGAACGCGATCGACTCCGTGCCGATCGACCTCGTCGACACCGACGTCGCGCCGAGCCCGGCTAGCGCGTCGGACAGCGCCGCGACCAGGTTCGGCGGCGCCGAGGCGCCGGCGGAGATGCCGATCGTGTCTGCGCCGACAAGCCAGTCCAACCGGACCTCGTCAACGCTCTCGACCAGGTGCGACGCGGTGCCGTCACGCCGCGAGACCTCGGCGAGCCGGCGCGAGTTGGCGCTGTTCTCCGACCCGACGACGAGCACCAGGTCCGCCTCGGCCGCGACCCGGCGCACCGCGTTCTGCCGGTTGGACGTCGCGTAGCAGATGTCGGCCGAGCCGGGCCCGACGATCGCCGGGAACCGGTCCTTCAGCGCGTCGACGACCTCCTCGGCCTCGTCGACCGCGAGGGTCGTCTGCATGAGGTAGGTGACTCGCTCCGGGTCCTCGACCTCGATCGAACCGGCGGCCTCGGCCGACTCGACCAGCGTGATCCGCCCCGGGGCCTCGCCGAGCGTGCCGTCGACCTCCTCGTGCCCGGAGTGGCCGATGAGCAGGACCGTGTCGCCGCGCGCGGTGAACCGGCGCGCCTCGGCGTGCACCTTCTCGACCAGGGGGCAGGTCGCGTCGATGACCGACAGCTGCCGGTCGTTCGCGTGCGTGCGCACCATCGGGGCGACGCCGTGCGCGGAGAAGACGACGGTCGCCCCGGGCGGCACCTCGTCCAGCTCGTCGACGAAGACCGCGCCGCGGTTGGCCAGGTCGTTGACGACATGGGTGTTGTGCACGATCTGCTTGCGGACGTAGACCGGCGCGCCGTGGATCTCCAGCGCCCGCTCGACCACCTCGATCGCCCGCTCGACGCCGGCGCAGAACGCCCGCGGCTCGGCGAGCAGCACCCGGCGCTGCCCGACCGCGGCCGCCCAGGCACCCAGCGGCGCGCCGAGCCGGCGCAGCGTACGCAGCCCGGCGAGACCGCGGCGGGCGAGGTCCAGCCGGCCGAGCGGCTCGGCGGCGGTGTCGACGATCACCCGGATCACGGCGAACGGCCGGCCGGCGGCGCTCGGCGAGAGGTAGGCCGACTCCATGTCGACGGCGATCGCGCCGGTCGCGGCCAGCTCGGCCCGCGCGGTGCCGACCGCGAGCCGTGGCACCGACACGATCGGCCCGACGTGCACGGTGAGCCCGGCGCGACGCAGCTCGCCGGCCAGCAGCGGCGCGGACGGGCAGCGGCCGGTGACCGTGCCGTCGCCGGTCCGCACCTCGCTCGCGACGATGACGTCCCCGGGCCGGACCCGGGGCGCGAGCCCGCCGGCCACACCCACCACGGCGACCGCGTCCGGTTTCGCCGCGCGCACGGCCTGGTTGGCGCGGCTGGCGCGTTCGGGGCCCATCCCGGTGCGGATGACGACGGTGTCCGTCGGCAGGCCCGACCGGCTGGCGGCCATCGCCTCCACGCGCATCGGCGCGGCGACCACGAGCCGGGCGCGGCGCGGCGGGCGGCTGGGCTTCCAGCTCGGGCCGGTGCCGACCGCCTGCGCCGGGATCAGCGGGATGGGCGTCGAGCCGGGCCGCGCGGCGGGCGTCTGGCCGGCCGGCGCGGGTGTCGCGGCGGACTCCGCGCTCCCGCGGGCCGGCGGCGGCGCTGGCTCGCCGCCGGCCGCCCGTGCGCCGCCAGAATGGCGATCGCCGGTGTTCTCGGATGCTGAGATGCTGCTCATGCCGCGGACCGCCCGGTGAGGGTCACGTACCGGCCGAGAGCCGCCAATGGGAACACCAGCCGGTACAAGTGGTAGTTGATGGAGAAGTCCCAGGGGAAGCCCGTACCGGTGTAGTACGGCTCGTCCCAGCCGCCATCGGGCCGCTGGGTCGCGCACAACCAACGCACGCCCCGGTCGACCGCCTCGTTGGTCGGGTCGGCGGCGAGCAGCGCGAGCAGCGCCCACGCGGTCTGCGAGGGGGTCGGCTCGCCGCGGCCCACCCACGCCTCGTCCCGGTAGGAGCGCAGGTCCTCGCCCCAGCCGCCGTCGGGCCGTTGGTGGGCGACGAGCCAGCGCACCGCCGCCCGGATCGCCGGATGGTCGGCCGCCACCCCGGCGGTGACCAGCGCGGGTACGGCCGCGCCGGTGCCGTAGATGTGGTTGACGCCCCAGCGCCCGAACCACGAGCCGCCCGGCTCCTGGTTGTCCAGCAGCCAGCGCACCGCCCGCTGGGTGACCGGGTGGTCGGCCCTGCCCAGGTCGGCGAGCATCTCGACCATGTGCGCGGTGACATCCGCACTCGGCGGGTCGATCACCTCACCGAAGTCACAGAACGGGATCTTGGTCGCCAGCCGCTGGACGTTGTCCGCGTCGAAGGCCCCCCAGGCCCCGTTCGACGAACGCATCCCGACCGACCAGTTGACCGCCCGCTCGACCGCGCCGCGCGCGTGCGCGGCCAGCGACGGGTCGACGTCGTCGAGTCCCGTGTGCAACAACCGCCGCAGCGCGAGCACCACCTCGGCGGTGTCGTCGACGTCCGGGTAGACGTCGTTGGCGAACTCGAAGGCCCAGCCGCCGGGCTCCAGGTTCGGCCGGCGTACTCGCCAGTCGCCGGGGATGGTGACCTCCTCGCCGACCAGCCACTCCCCGGCCTTGCGCATCGCCGGGTGGCTCCCGGCGAGGCCCGCGTCGGCGAGCGCGACGACGGCGAGCGCGGTGTCCCACACCGGTGACTGGCACGCCTCCAGCCGGCGTACGACGCCGTCGGGGGTCTGCTCCCGGGTGGTGAACGTCTCCAGCCCCTCAAGCGCCGCGACCAGCACCGGGTGGTTCATCGGATAGCCCATCAGGTGCAGCGCCATGATGGAGTAGACCCAGGGAGGCTGGATGCCGCCCCAGCCGCCGTCGGCCTCCTGCCGGGCGACGACCCATTCGGCGGCGCGGCGCAGCGCCAGGTTCCGCAGCGTCTTGACCGGGTGGCGCTGGTAGCGGCGCAGCGCCGCGTCCAGTCGCTGGAAGGCACCCTCCCAGCTGACTATGGGCGCCCGCGCGGGCCGCGAGCCGGCGACCTTGAGCTCGTCGATGGTGAAGCCAAGCGAGCGGACCGGCCGGAAGTGCCCGACGATGGTCAGCGCGACCACCGTCTGACGGGCCCAGCAGCCGAAGTCGTAGACGTTGAGCGGGACCCAGCTCGGCAGCAGCATCATCTCGGGCGGCAGCACCGGGACCTCGTCCCAGGGCCACTCACCGAACAGTGCCATCCAGATCCTGGTGAACACCCGCGTCGCCGCGAGGCCGCCGTGCGCTCGCACGAACGACGCGGCGGCGAGCATGTGCGGCGCGTCCGGTGCGTCGCCGGCCAGCCGCAGGCCGACGTAGGCCTCCAGCGTCGTCGACAGGTCGGCGGGGCCGCCGTGGAACGTCGCCCAGCCGCCGCCGGGCAGCTGGCGCGACCGGATCCACCGGCCCGTCTCGGCCGCGAGCTGGGGCGTCAGGATGCCGAGGAACTGGCGGAGCATGAGATCCTCGGCGTCCATGGTGACGTTGGTCTCGAGCTCGCCCTTCCACCAGCCCTCGTCGGACTGCAGGGAGAGGAGATAGTCCCGGGCCCGCGCCGTCGCGACGGCGGCATGCTCGGCCACCCCGGCCGCGGACGGAGCCAGCATCGCGGCCAGCGCGGGCGTGATCACGTCACTCGCGGCCGGTACGGCCACCGGCGGCGCGAAGTCGGGGGCGGGCCCGCCGAGACGCGCACCGGGGCGGGTGGTCACCAGCAGAGGCCCGGCGACGGCGGACCTCCCGGATCGGCTTCGCCGATCCGGGAGGAATCCCGGCCGCGCGGACGTCGGCTGCGTCGTCGGCGTCGCCGGGGACGGGTCCGAGGTCAGGCTCATAGCCGAATCTCCTCCGGGTCCGGATGGGGGAGCCATGCGTCGAGGGCCTCGGCGAGGCCCAGGCGTGCGCTCGCCTCACCCTTCTCAGCAGTCGCGTTCGGTCACGAATCGTGCGAGGGCCAGCAGTTCGGCCTCAGCCAGCGGGGGCAGCGACAACGAACGGAGCACGGCTCCGGCCGTCTTCAGCTGCCGGTCCGCCTCGTCTGTGGTCCAGTCGCGCCCGCCGGCCCGCTCGATCAGGGCGGCGACGCGCTCCAGTTCCTCGGTCGGACGGTCGCCCTCGCTGACGAGGAACGCCCGCAGCTCGTCCGCGTCCGCGCCGCCGGCTTCCAGAGCGACGACAACCGGAACGGACTTCTTGCGCGACTGCAGGTCGGACAGCACCGGCTTGCCGGTGACCGCGGGGTCACCCCAGATGCCGAGCAGGTCGTCGATCAGCTGGAAGGCGGTGCCGAGGCGGGAGCCGAACTCGGCGAGCCCGTCGACGACCTTCTGGGGCGCGCCCGCGAGCACCGCGCCGAGCGAGGCGGAGCAGGCCAGGAGCGCGCCGGTCTTGCCGTCCTCCATGGACAGCGTCTCGGCGACCGTGACGTCCGAGCGGGTCTCGAACAGCAGGTCCTCGGCCTGGCCCCGGACCAGGTCATGGACGCCGGCGCCGAGGATCGTCGCGGCCTGTCTGCCCGGCTCACCCTCGACCTCCAGGAGGACCTGCGTCGCCAGGCTCAGCAGGGCGTCTCCGGCGAGGATGGCGCCGTCGATGCCGAAGACCGTCCAGGCGGTCGGCCGGTGGCGGCGCTCGGTGTCGCCGTCCATCACGTCGTCGTGCAGCAGCGAGAAGTCGTGCACCAGCTCGACGGCCACGGCCGCCGGCAGGCCCACCTCGGCCGGCACGCCGGCCGCCTCGGCGGACAGCAGCGCCAGCGCGGGCCGCACCAGCTTGCCGCCGCCGCCGGCCTGCGGGTTGCCGTCGGCGTCGACCCAGCCGCGGTGGTACTCGACGACGTGGCGCAGCCGTGGGTGCAGCCTCGTGACCGTCTCGCGCAGGGCGGGGATGGTCAGCGTCCGACCACGCTCGATGGCTTCCGGAACCGTCATCGTCATGCCGTGCTACTCCCTGTCGGTGTGGCGTTCGGCTCAAGGTCGCTGGCGCGACCGTCGCCGCCCTGCCGGTCGGGCGCTGGGGCGCCCGACGGGCTGGTTCCTGGTTGGCCTGAGATTCCGGGGCCGGGCTGGTCACGGGCCAAGGCGTTGGCTGGGACGGTCGCTGCTGGGACGGCCGACGCTGGGTCGCTGGCGCGACCGTCGCCCGGGACGGCTGATGCTGGGTCGCTGACGCGACCATCGCTCGGGACGGTCAGTGCTGGGTCGCTGGCGCGACCGTCGCTGGTCTGCCGGTCGGGTGTTGGGGTGGCCGACGGGTTGGGTTCTGGGTGGCCTGAGACTCCGGGAGCGGGCTGGTCACGGGCCGCGACGGGCCGCTGAGCCTGCGCCGGGACTCCCGTTCTGGCCCTCGCGACATTCAGCCGCGGCCACGCCACGTCACCCGAAGCCGTCTCCAGCTCCCCTACGTGCACCCCCACGCCGGCCAGCGTCTCACGGGCAGCAGCAAGCCCGCTACGCACAGCTCCCTCCATGGTGGCCGGCCAGCCGGTGTCGGTCCACGCGCCGGCCAGGGCGAACCCGGGCAGACCGGTCTTCGCCGCCGCGCGCAGCGCAAGCGATCCGGGCGCCTGCTGGAAGGTCGCGGTGCGCTCCCTGGTGACGAAGACCTCGACCAGCTCCGCGTCACGCGCGGCCGGGAGGATGCGGCGCGTCTCGGCGACGAACTCGGCGCCGAGCTCCGCCGCGGGCCGGTCCACCCAGGGCGCGGCGGCCGACTGGGAGAGGGCCAGATACTGCGATCCGGGCGGCGCGACGCCGGCGGCGGCGAGGCCCGAGGGGCCTGTCCGGTCGAAGATCCACTGGACGGGCGAACCGGTGGCCGCGAGGAACGGGCGGTCCATCACCTGGCGATCGAAGATCATGTGGATGTTGACGATCGGGGAGGCGCCGAGGCCCTCCAGGCTCGCCGGGTCGGGGTGGGCGCCCGGGGGCAGCAGCGCCGCCGCGGCCGGCGGCGGCACGGCGAGCACGACGGCGTCGGCCGTCAGCACGTCCGAGTCCCCGCGCTCCGTCCCGCCAGAGGTGATCGAGAGCTCGTAGCCGGTGTCGGTTCTCGTGATCTGGCGGACCTTCACGCTGGTCCGCACGTCCGCGCCGAGGTCGGCGAGAGCCTTGGCCGCGGCCTCGCCATGCAGCTGCTGCAGCGGCACGTCGGCCCAGCCGATGTCGGCGGCATCGGCCCGCTCGAGCAGTCCGGAGCGGACGACCTTGGCGGCCAGCGCCAGCGACGCCTCGGCGGCCGGGGCGTTGAGCGTGGCGACGGTGAGCAGCTCCCACAGCGCCTCGGTGGCGACGGCGCCCTGGCGGTGCGTGGCGAGCCAGCCGCCGAACGAGGCACCGTCGACCTTCGGCGAGCGCTGGTCGAGCCGGCCGATCTGGAGCGCGGCCAGCGCCGCGGAGACCCGCTGGCCCACCGGCAGCGCCTTGTAGCCGAGCAGGGCGGGCGCCAGGTGCAGCGGCGCCGGCAGCCGCGCCTTCGTGCGGCGCAGCCGGGCACGCTCACCCGGGCGGTCACCCAGCAGCACCTCGACGTCGAGCCGGGGCTGCAGCGTGGTCAGGTGCTCCACGCCGAGGCGCCCCAGGAAACCGCGGTAGGCGGTGCAGCAGCGCATGAACACGTGCTGGCCGGTGTCCACCCACAGGCCCTTGCGGTCGAACGACGCCGTGGCGCCGCCAAGACGCGGCCTGGTCTCCAGCAGCACCACCTCGGCCCCGCCATCGGCGGCCATCAGCGCGGCCGCGAGCCCCGCGAGCCCACCGCCGACGACCGCGACCCGCGGCCGGGCACTGCCCCCCTCGCCCGTCATCGAGCCACACCCTCGGCACCACCGGCACCACCGGGCGCGTCGCGCCGGACACCCTCGGGACGGCCGGCCAGGTTACGCACCGCGACCAGCGCCTTCTCCCGGCCCGGCAGCGACAGCCGCTGCGTCAGCACGGCCGTCGGGTCGGTCCGGATACGCCGGTTGAGACGCAGGTAGATGCCGGCCATCGCGCCGCAGCACGCGGCGCTGCGCCGGTCGAGCAGCCCCAGCAGGGCCAGGCCCCGGTCGTACCACTCGTCGGCCCGCGCCGCGCTGGTGCGCAGGTAGCCGACCAGGGCGTCCTCGGGCCCGCCCAGCCGGCCGTTCGCGTCGACGGCGAGCTTCACCCCGGCGGCGGCGAGCTCGGCCTGCGGCAGGTAGACCCGCCCGTTCAGCAGGTCCTCGCGCACGTCGCGCAGGATGTTGGTCTGCTGCAGGGCGACGCCGAGGGCGTCGGCGATCGCCGGCGCGTCCCCGCGGCCCGCGGCCTCCTTCGTCCCGAAGATCCCGAGCGAGAGCCGGCCGATCGTGCCCGCGACCAGGCGGCAGTACCCGACCATGTCGTCGAACGTCTCGTACGTGCCGGGCACGATGTCGCTCTCGACGCCGTCCGCCAGCTCGATGAACGCCTCGAGCGGGATCGGGAAGCGCCGGGCCGCGTCGGCGAGCGCCACGATCACCGGGTCGGAGCTGTCCGGGTCCAGGCCACGGATGTCGGCGCGCGCCTTGGCCAGGCCCTCGATCTTCTGCTCGTCCGGCAGGTCGCCGTCGCCGATGTCGTCGAGCCGGCGGGAGAAGGCGTAGACGGCGGACAGCGCGGCCCGCCGATCGGCCGGCAGCAGCCGGATGCCCCAGGAGAAGTTCCGCGCCGCCTGCTTGGTGATCTCCTCGCAGGCGGCGTAGGCCTCAGCGACGGTCGGCCGAGGCGCGGCGGCGGTCATCGAGCGCCCCCCTCGTCCGTCGGCCGTGTCTCGGTCGCGGCTCCTGCCTCTGGCACGGCTTCTGTCGCGGTCACGGCCCCTGTTCCGGTCACGTTCGCGGCGACGTCCCCCACTGGGGTATCCCCAGCGCCGGGGCCGCTGCTCGTGCCCGCCGACGTGGCGGGCGCCACGCTCGGTGCCCCCACCGAGGTGGCGGCGCTCACCGAGGTGACAGCGCTCACCGCGGCCGGGCTCGCAGTTGGAATGGACGACGGGGCCGGGGGCTCACACAGCGGCGACAGGCTGTTCGCGCCGGCCGCGGCGGCACGCGCGGAGGGGGCGTAGGACCGGGTAGTCACCCACAGTGTGGCGGCAACCACCCGCTGCTTGTTCGCCTTCGGCGCGCCGCCGAGCACGTCGTAGCCGGACTGCCGGACGGCGTGCAGCGCCGCGCGCCCGCCGCCGACGAAGCCCGCGATCGCCAGCCGCATCCGGCCGCGCAGCAGGCTCGCCAGCGGCGCCCCCTGGTCGAGGATGGTGGTCGCCCTGGCGACCTGGAAGGCCATCAGGTTGCGCAGCGCCGGCGAGGCGGTCGAGGCCGCGAGGTCGCGCTCGGTGACGCCGAAGGTGTCCATATCCTCCAGCGGCAGGTAGATCCGGCCGGCGGCGTAGTCCTCGGCGACGTCCTGCAGGTGCTCGGCGAGCTGCAGCGCGGTGCACACCCGGTCGGAGAGGATCAGCCGGTCCGGTGTGGCCTGGCCGAGCACGCCCAGCACCATCCGCCCGATCGGGTCGGCCGAGAGCGTGCAGTAGCGCAGCAGGTCGTCGAACGTGTCGTACCGGGTCACCCGCTGGTCCATCCGGTTGGCCTCGACCAGCCGCAGGAACGGCTCAGCGGGCAGGTCGCAGGCCCGAACGGTGCCGGCGAGCCGCTGGTGGACGGGCAGGTGCGGCTCGCTGGTCCAGATCAGCTCCAGGTCGGCGGCGAGCCGGTCGAGCAGGGCGAGCCGGTCGCCGGGTGCCTCGTCGCCGATGTCATCGACGAGCCGGGCGAACCCGTAGAGCGCCTTGAAGTGGTCGCGGATGCCGGCGGGCAGCACCATGGGCGAGACCGGGAAGTTCTCCCCGTAGGCGGCGCGCAGCACCTCGTCGGTCGTCGTCGCGAGGTCGGTGACCCCCGCCGGCTCGGCTCGCCGCGGCCGGCCGCGCTGGGCCTGCTCCGAGGCCTGCGGACGCGTGGCGTCGCCGGTCTCCTCGGCGGTCCGCGCCAGCGGGTCGTTGGGGGAGCCACTACCGCCCTGTGACCGGATGTCGGTGGTGGTCATGCGCCTCTCCTTCGGGGGCGATCTGCGCGCACGGCGCTGGCGAAGCTGGTCGGGCTCGGGACCAGGCTGGCCGCTGGAGACACGATCAGGCTGTTCGGTCGCATCTGGAGCGGCGTTCTCCTGGAGTCTCGGGGCTCACGGCGGCTGCCGGCTGCTCTGCTCGGGCTTCGGTCCTCGCTGTCGGCGGGTCCTCGCCGCCCGCGGGTGCCCGCTGTCGGCGGGTGCTCGCTATCCGAACACGTTGGCCAGCCGCCGGTAGATCGGTGGCGCGGCCCCGTGCACGCGCGCCGCCAGGGACATCCACCCGGGCACCCAGACCTCGGCGTCACCGCGCCCGGCCGCCGCCAGCATCCGTTCAGCGACCAGGCCAGGGGGCAGTGGCTTGGGCCAGCGACGGACGTAGGGAGCGCCTCGACGGCGGAAGAACGGCGTGTCCACCGCACCTGGTAAACACAGCGTCACCGTGATGCCTCGGCCGGCGACTTCGGCGCGCAGCGCGTCCGCGAACCCGATCAGCGCCGCCTTGCTCGCCGAGTACCCCACCTCCCCGCGCACACCGAGCGCGCCCGCGACGCTGCCGACCAGCAGGATCCGGCCCTCGCCACGCTCGAGCATCGCGGGCAGGACCGCGCGGACCAGCATCATCGGCGACAGCACGTTGACGGCGACCAGGTTGCGCAGGGCGGTCGACGACATGGCCTCGAACGGCCCGGCCGCGCCCACACCCGCCGAGCAGACCAGCAGGTCGACATCGCCGAGGATCTCGACGGCGCGGGACGCGACAGCGTTCTCCGAGCCGACGACGGCGAGGTCGGTGGCGAACCGGTGGCCACCGGTCGCCGCCGCCACCTCGTCGAGGGCGACGCCGTTACGCCCGACCAGCAGCACCCGGGTGTCCTCGTGGGCGAGCTGGAGCGCGGCGGCTCGGCCGATTCCGCTGGACGCACCCGTGACAAGCGCGGTGCGCGGTGGCCAGGGAGCGGACGTGGCCGCCCGGGCCCTGCTGATCACCGGCCGGGAAGCCCGGTCCTGGACAGCGGGACGGGAGCGGGTGCTCACGCCTCAGACACCTCCGGTCGCGTCGGCTGTCATGGCCGGCACGGCGCCGGCCATGGCGGGGGCGGTCGCCCCCGGAGGGGCAGACATCATGTGCCAGACCACCGGGAACCTGCCAGACGACAGCGAACACGATGAACCAGCCCAGTGTGCCGGCCCGGGCCCGTCGAGTGGCAGGCTAGATGAACATGCGGAGGCGTCCCCATATCCTCCACATCCCAACTGCCCGGCAAGGCCCCGACAGCCATCAACTGAACTGAACGTGCCCAGTGCTACAGCGGCAAGGTTGTGCGTCCGCGTTGACGCTGGGCCCGCCAAGGGCAGCCCCATCATTTCACCGCCCCCCGGCGATCCCGTCCATGGTCAGATGGATGACATCACGCACCCAGCCCCGTCGGCGCGACCGATACTCGTCCACCGAAGGGTACGGAACGATTACCCAGAGCGCATCTTGCCGGCGCCCGGCCAACTATTCATTCGATTTACGTCTGTGAATCAGGTTGGAATGACACACCGGCGACATGCGGTAGACATGATGGGGACATCTGGCGGAACACGGCTGTGACGCCGTTGTGACACGCGTTGCCCACCGGTAGCGACATTGCCTGCCGTCCGGCCGGGCCGTCACGCTCGACCGATGGTCACCGAGCCACCTGCGCACACGATCGCGAAGGTGCTCGCGGGCACCTTCACTGTCAGCGCACAGAGACCCCTCGCGTCGTAGAGCGGGCACGACGCTATGTCACCGCCCAGACACGGAACCATCTCCCACACAGACACAACCCTACCGTCTCGGACAAACATGATCTAAAGGGGTGCCCGTGCGCGGTCAGTGTCGAACGGCCGTGATGTCTGGCGACGGGACCTGGTGATCTCGCACAAGATCCGCCAGGCACGGCGATGCCTAACAGGCCAGCGAAAACCGCCGCCGGCACGCGCGGCCCGGACGCGCCCGCCGCGCCCGCCGCGCCAGTCGCGCCAGTCGCGCCAGTCGCGCCAGTCGCGCCAGTCGCGCCAGTCGGAGCCTGCGGCACCTACCGCGTGCCGACGCCGGCGAGGCCGCCCTGGCTCGCGCCGGGCGCGGCCGGGCCGGGCGGGCCCGCCGGGCGCCCGCCGCCCAGCGCCGCCATCGCGGCGTCCACGATCACGGACCGTACGTCTTCCGCGATGATCGGATGCGGTGGCCAGCTCACCTGCGCCCCGAGCACGCTTTCGGCCTTGATCTTGGACTCAGCCTTGGTCTCGGCGTCGGCGTCGGTCTCGGTGTCGGTCTCGGTGTCGGGCACGGCCATGAGCGCCCCGGTGCCGCAGGTCACTCCCGCGCTGGCCGTCCCGCCGCCAGGGGCACGCGGCCGGCTGAAGGCGGCACCCAGGATGCCACTCTGCACCGCGCCGAGCGCGCAGCGCGCGCGCAGCAACGCGGTGGGCGTCGGGTCCGACCCGGCCAGGGCGCGGACAACCTCCTCCGAAAAGGAGAAGACGTCCTCTTCACCGATCTTGCGGTGAAGCACCGACGGGTCGTTGACGAACGCGCAAAGGATACTGCCCGGACCGGCGAGCAGGCCGGCCATCAGCTCGATGATCACCTTGGGCTCCGGCGGAGGAGCTCCCCTGACCAATTCCACGATTCGGGTGAGTTCGGTCACGAAGGGATCGAGCAGGGCATCGAGAATCGTCTCTTTTGACGGGAAGTGGTAGTACAGCGCGGCTTTGGTGAGCCCAAGGCGTTCGGCGATGTCCCGCACGGAGGTACCGGCGTAGCCATGCTCACCGAACAAGGAGACGGCGGCGTCGAGAATCCTGCCTCGGGTGTCGGTCCCCCGCACGCCAGTGGCCTCGGGGAGCCGGTCGGCGGGGACTGCTGGTGCGGCGCGGCCAGTCAGCGCGGGCCGGTGGGCGCGCCGGACCTGCTGGATCGGCTCCCTGACCTCCCCGATCGGCTCCGCCGATCGGGCAGGAACCCCGGATCCAGCAGGAACCCCGGACGGCGAAGCCTCACGCGCCCGGAGGCCTTCACCAGACACAGGTCCACCCTCCCGTATGGGAGTTGCCCCAGACGCGCGGGCACACGCGCCCCGGCGCCTCCCCGGTTGCTCGAAACCGTGATGTTAGCCTCCCGCTGACCTACCGAACGACCGGTAAGCTGTTCGGTAACCGACCGATCGGTAAGGCCTAGCCGAGCGGGCCCAACGACCGGCGAGCTCGCCCAGTACGCACACGGGCGATCACCCAGCGACATCCACAGCGATATCTGTCGACCCAGCGATACCTGTCGACCCGAGGAGAACCGTGACAGCGCTCGCCCGCTGGTGCTTCCAGCACCGCTGGATCGTCCTGATCGCCTGGCTCGTGGCCTTCGTCGGCCTCGGCGGTGCCGCGCGCGCCATCGGCGACGACTACAAGGACGCCTTCTCCCTGCCGGGCACCGACTCCCAGGCAGCGTATGACCTGCTGGCAAGCGATTTTCCCGCGGCTTCCGGCGAGAGCGCGTCGATCGTGCTGCACGCGCGGACGGGCTCGCTCACCGATGCCGCGCTGCGCACGCCCGCCGCGTCGATGCTCGACTCGCTGGCGAAACTGCCGCATGTCGCCAGCGTCGCCAGCCCCTACGACGCCAAGGGCGCGTCGCAGATCAGCGCCGACGGCCGGACGGCATTCGCGACCCTCACGGTCGATGGCCAGGCCTCGGATCTGACCGCCACGGACATCAAGAAGATCGTCGACACGGCGCGCGCCGCCGACAAGGGCTCGCTGCAGGTGGAGGCGACCGGCAACATCGTCTCGGCCGCCGAGCAGCCCGGGCAGAGCTACAGCGAGCTGATCGGCATCATCGCCGCGGCGATCATCCTGTTCTTCGCGTTCGGCTCGCTGCTGTCGATAACGCTGCCGCTGATCACCGCCCTGGTCGCTCTCGGCATCGCGACCAGCACTATCCCGCTCTTGTCGCACGTCTGGACCTTCTCGGAGGTCAGCCTGACGCTGACCACACTGATCGGGCTCGGGGTCGGCATCGACTACGCGTTGTTCATCGTCAACCGGCACCGGATCGCGCTGCGGGCGGGCAAGAGCCCGGAGGAGGCCGCGGTGAACGCGGTCAACACCTCGGGCCGCGCGGTGCTGTTCGCCGGAGTCACGGTGTGCATCGCTCTGCTCGGCATGTTTGCTCTCGGCGTCACCTTCCTTTACGGCGTGGCGGTCGCCGCCGCCCTCGGCGTGGCCCTCACCATGGCGACCTCGGTCACGTTGCTGCCCGCGCTGCTCGGCTTCTACGGGCAGAAGGTGCTCAGCCGCCGCGAACGGCGCCGGATCGCCCAGCACGGCCCGGAGCCGGAGCGGCCGAGCGGCTTCTGGTGGCGGTGGTCGAAGATCGTGGAGGCGAGGCCAAGGAGGCTCGCCGTCCTCGCCGCCGCGCTGATCGTCGTGATCGCACTGCCGTTCTTCTCGCTGCGCCTTGGCTCGTCCGACCAGGGCAACGGTGCGGACACAAAGACCTCCAAGCGCGGCTACGACCTGCTTGCCGAGGGCTTCGGTCCTGGTTTCAACGGCCCGTTCCTGATCGCGGCACGCACCGGCAGTGAGGCCGACAAGGCGACGGTCTCGCGGCTCGTCGACACCCTGGCTGACACTCCTGGCGTCGCGTCCGTCAGCGAGCCGGAGTACAGCCCGACAGGGACCGCGGCGACGGTCACCCTGTTCCCCACGACCAGCCCGCAAGCCGCCGAGACGTCGAAGCTTCTTGACCGGCTGCGCGACGATGTCGTACCCGCGGTCGTCGCCGGTTCAGGCACCCAGGTCTACATCGGTGGCTCGACGGCGACCGGCGACGACTTCTCCAGCGTCCTGCAGAGCAAGCTGCCGCTGTTCATAGGCATCGTCGTGATTCTCGCGTTCCTGCTGCTGGTGGCGGTGTTCCGAAGCCTGCTGATCCCGCTGACCGCGTCGGTGATGAACCTGTTCGCGGTCGGCGCCGCGTTCGGCGTGATCGTCTCGATCTTCCAGTGGGGCTGGTTCGGCAGCCTGATCGGGATCACCGGCGGCCCGGTCGAGGCGTTCATCCCGGTGATCCTGTTTGCCGTGTTGTTCGGCCTGTCCATGGACTACGAGGTGTTCCTGGTCAGCCGGATGCACGAGGAGTGGAGCGCGCGGCGCGACAACCGGCTCGCCGTCTCCCTCGGCCAGGCCGAGACCGGCCGGGTCATCTCCGCCGCCGGCGCGATCATGACCCTGGTGTTCGCATCCTTCGTCCTCGGCGACGAGCGTGTCCTGAAGCTCTTCGGCCTGGGCCTGGCGATGGCGGTCCTGATCGACGCGTTCGTGATCCGCACCGTGCTGGTTCCCGCCCTGATGCACATCTTCGGCAAGGCCAACTGGTGGCTCCCCCGCGCTCTCGACCGGCGGCTCCCCCGCCTGTCCGTCGAGCCGACCGCCGACGAGCTGGGGGAGATCGTGCCCGAAGCGGCCGCGGCCCGGTCCAACGGTTCCGCGATCCCCGGCCAGTCGACGGGCCCGAGAGCCTCCTTCGACAAGCCCGCCGGCCGGCGCTGACCCGCCGCCACCAGCAACGGCCGCTGTTATCCAGCAACGGCCGCTGTTATCTAGCAACGGCCACTGTTATCCAGTAACGGCCGCTGTTATCGCCCGCCCCAGGTATCGCTGGGGCGGGCGGTGACGTTTTCATCTACCGGGACATCTACCGGAGTCCCCATACGCGGCTCCCGGCAGCTCGTCGTCACCAAGGCCGAGCTGGGCCAGCCGTTCAAGCTGCCGGCCAGCGCGCCAACCACCCAGTTCGGACGGCGCTGGGGCCTCAACACTTCCCGCTTCCCGACACTTCCCGCTTCCCGACGACCACGCCTACCTCACTGTCGACGAGAGCATTGACCTTCCCGCCCTCCTCGCCGAATCTCGGCAGAGCTGACCAGTCAGGTATCCCGCCGTCAGGCATCCCGGGCCCTAACGTTGGGAGGTAACGCCCGCGAGAACGTTGGGAGGTAACGCCCGCGAGCCCGCTCCTCGGGTCCGCGGCGCGGTCACGGCCAGCTCACCAGCCCTCCTCGGCGCAGGCCACCCGCTCGGCCGGGAGGTGTCCGGCCGCCGGTGGATTCCCCTGATCGTCTGGAAGGGGCGTCAGAAGGGGCAAGGGCCATGGGCAGGAGTCCGGCGCCTCGGGATCATCGACTTGGAGCCGGGTTCGGCTCCGGCCGGGACGGTGGACCGGGTGTCGCGGTCCTGGTCCGGGAGGAGGCCCTCACCATCGTTGGTGTTGGTGTCGTTGCGATAGGCGCGGCCATCGACACTGGTCCAGACGAACACTCCGGGACGGGGCTGGCCGAGTCTCCATCCACCTTCGGTTTTGAGCCGGTGGTGGTGGCGGCAGGCGGCGCCGAGATTGTCGAAGGCGGTGGCGCCGCCGCGGGCCCAGGGGACGGTGTGGTCCAGGTCGGCATTCACCGCGGGGACCGCGCAGCCGGGAAACGTGCAGCGCTGGTCGCGATATCGGATGAGCCGGGCCAGATCCGGGGCCGGGACCCGGCGGCGCCCAAGGTCGAGGACGGTGCCGGTGGTCGGGTCGGTCAGCACGCGACGCCAGCGGGCATCGGCGGCCAGCGCCCGCCCGACGCCGGCCGGGATCGGCCCGTAGCCGACCAGCTCGGCAGGATTGTCGTCCAGCCCCGCCAGCGTGCCGATCGGGGCGATCACCTGGATCTCGGTCGTCACGTACTCACGCCGGTTGCCCAGCAGAAGCGCCGCGAGCACGTCGGCACGGACGGCCGCAATGGGCCGACCATCGCCGTCGGTACGCGCCTTCCTCGCGAGCCGGTCGATCCGGTCGCAGATCGCGCGGACATCCTCGGCCGCGAGCGTCGCCGATAGCCGCGCCATCCCGTCCTCCAACGGCTCGACCGTGACGTCCCGCTCCGCGTGCGCCTCCCGGCGCCGCCGGGCCGCCCCCGCCGGGTCGAGCCGCAGCGCGAGCCGGCGCGCCTTGCGCCGCCACAGCGTCGGCGAGCCCAGCTTCTTCCCGGCGAGCATCTGCGCCTCGGCGACGGCACGCTGCCCCTCGGTCAGGTGCTCGGTAACGTCGAACAGCGCGAGCAGCCGCCGCCAGTCCAGCTCCCCCGCCACCAGCGCGTCCACGGCGCCGGGCAGTTTCCCGGCCAGATCCCACGCCTGCGCGAGCCGGTTGGAGACGGTGCGGGGTGACTGGGCCAACTCCGGGGCGACCCGGTCCGCCAGGAACTCCGAGTAGGGGTCGCCCGGCTCATCGACGTCGTTCTCGGCCGGCCCCGGCGGATGCAGCTCCGCCAGCCGGACCTGCGCCCGCACCGTCAGCCCCGCGAGCCGCGCCGCGTGCCGCCCCATCAGCAGCACGACCAGCTCCAGGGCCTCTTCCTTCGAGCAGGTCTCCAGCTTCGCCAACGTCTCGTCATACACCGCGTCCACCACGGCCAACCGCGCCACCAGCCCCGAAACGACCTCGTGGGTCACCTGGTCGCCCCCGGCGTCCGCCCCTCGGCCGGCGGAGTCGGCATGGCCCGCGGCGCCGCCCGGACCACCAGGCACGGCCGGACCACCCCGCACGGTCGAACCACGGGACACGGCCGGGCCACCGGACACCGCTGGGCCACGGGACACGGCCGGGCCACCGGACACGGCCGAACCGCGGGACACCGCTGGGCCACCGGGCAGGACTGGTCCGTCGAGCACAGCCGCGCCAACGAATGCGTCCGAACCACCGAGCACGGCTGGGCCACCGGGCAGGGCCGGCCCGTCGGGCACAGCCCGATCGTCGAGCACAGCCGAATCACCGAGCGCGACCGGATCGTCGGTGGTCGGACGGACGGCGGTCGGACGGACGCCGGCCGGCCCCGCTCGACAGGCGGTGGTCACGCGATCAGCGCCGCGATGGGTCTGACGCCCGGTGGCGGCCATGTTTGTCATCCGGGCCGTGGTGTGGGCCTCCGGCCGTCTCAATGCGGCCGACGATGGCGCCGGTGCAGCCGGCGGCCGGGCAACGGAACGAGGCCGCGGCGCACCGGCCGCGCCGGGCAGCGTGGGCCGGGATGACGGGACAGGGCCATCCCGATCCGGGTCACCATTCATATCGAACACAAGTTCGACAATAAACGGGTTTGACGAATTCGTCAAACAGGGCCCGGAGCCGCACCCCGGCACCAGAAAAATACGAACGACAACAGCGAGAATTCCTCGAGAAAATTCGTTCAGAAAAAGATCGACCCCTAAATGACGTGGCGACCAATAACCGATCAGTACTCCCGGCGACTCTGTCGACCGACGGGAAGCACGCCCAACCCGTCCCGTCTCGTCGACATGCCTGTCTCGTCGACATGCCCTACCCCGCCCCACGCCTCCGCAAGGGCCTGATCGGGACGCGAAGCGGCGATCTCAGCCGTCCGCAAGTCAGGGCACGCGGAGTTCGCCGAGAGGCTGGAGATCGACCTGGCGCGACAGCGCGCCCCCGGCGCCCCCAGCGCCCGCCGCCCGCCGGCCGGCGGGGCCGGCGGGGCCGCGGCTGCCGTGGGTCAGGCGGTGACGTAGGTGTCGGCGACGGTGAGGGCCTCGTCGAGGATGGCCAGGCCTTCTCGGAGCTCCTCGGCCGTGATCGTGCACGGCGGGACGACGTGGACCCGGTTGAAATGCGTAAAGGGCCAGAGGCCGCGTTCCTTGCAGGCCGCCGCAATAGCGCCCATGGGGGCAGCGTCGGGGCCGGCGGCGTTGAACGGGACCAGCGGCTCGCGAGTCTCCCGGTCACGGACCAGCTCGATGGCCCAGAAGACGCCTAGGCCGCGGACCTCGCCGATGCTTGGGTGGTTCGCGGCGAGCTTCTCGAGCTCCGGGCCGATGATGTCCGTTCCGAGCGTCCGGGCGTGTTCGACGATGCCTTCCTCCTCGAAGGCCCGGATCGAGCCGACGGCGGCGGCGCAGGCCAGCGGGTGGCCGGAGTAGGTGAGGCCGCCGGGGTAGGACCGGGTCGCGAACGCGTCGGCGACCCGTGGGCCCATGATCACACCGCCCAGCGGGATGTAGCCCGAGTTGACGCCCTTGGCGAAGCAGATCAGGTCGGGGACGACGCCCCAGCGATCGACGGCGAACCATTCGCCGCAGCGGCCGAAGCCGGACATGACCTCGTCGACGACCAGCAGGATGCCGTGCCGGTCGCACAGCTCACGCACGCCGGCGAGGTAGCCGTCCGGCGGGACGAGGATGCCGTTCGTGCCGACGACCGTTTCCAGCAGCACCGCGGCGACCGTCGACGGGCCTTCCATCGCGATCACATCGGCGAGGTGCGCGAGGGCGCGTTCGCCTTCCTGCCCGGCGCTCGCGGCGTAGAACGGCGACCGGTACGGGTAGGGGCCGAAGAAGTGGACGACGCCGGGGATGCCGGGCTCGCTGGCCCAGCGGCGCGGCTCGCCGGTCAGGACGATCGAGCCGCCGGTGGCGCCGTGGTAGGAGCGGTAGGCCGTGAGGATCTTGTGCCGGCCGGTGACGAGGCGGGCCATGCGGACGGCGTTCTCGGTCGCCTCGGCGCCGCCGTTGGTGAAGAAGACCTTGTCGAGGTCGCCGGGGGCGTGCGAGGCGATTAGCCGGGCCGCCTCGGAACGGGCCTCGTTCGCGTGGAACGGGGCGATGGTGGTCAGCTTCTGGGCCTGCTCGACGATGGCCGCGATGACCTTGGAGTGCTGGTGGCCGATGTTGGCGTTGACCAGCTGGGAGGAGAAGTCCAGATAGCGCTTGCCGGACTCGTCCCAGAAGCAGCTGCCCTCGGCCCGGTTGACCACCAGTGGGGTTAGGGCCGCCTGCGCCGACCACGAATGAAAGACGTGCTTGCGGTCGTCCTCGTACGTCTTGCTGTTCGTCCCCATGGAACCCGCTGCCTCCTCGCCGCCAGGGCTTGCCACTCGCTACCGCGCTGCCTCAGTGCCTCGTCGCCTCGTCGCCTCAACGCCTCGCTGCCGCGCCGCCGTCCCCACCCGGCTCTACCCCTCAGGAAACCCCGAGGCCGTGCCTGGACGCGAGCAGACGCCGGGCCGGCTCGCCCGCGGCGCGGGGGGTGCGCGCCGCGGGGCGAGCCGGTTGATCGGTATCGGCCTGACCCGCCGGCCCCAGCTCTGGCCATGCCGATGTCCCGAACAGGACGTACTGATGTCCCGGAAAGGAATCGAAACGGCCCCGGCCGGCCGGCGACCGGCGGGGTCGGGCCTGTCTATGTGTGTCGGGTCAGGTGGGTGTCGGGTCAGTCACCCGATCTCAGACGCCGCCCGCCTCCAGGGTGACGGTCTCCGGCTTGAAGCCGCTGCCGGTGACGTCGACGCCCTGGCCCTTCAGATCCGCCAGCGCCTTGGTGACGTAGTCGTTCGTGTAGGCGAGGCCTTCGGGGTCGCCCTTCAGGACGGTGTCGCCGTCGGCGTTCTTGGTGCCCTTGGCGATGGTGACGGTCTGGTCCCACTTCGTCTTGTCGATCAGGCCGATACCGTCCGGTGATGGCCAGATCAGCTTGTTGATCTCATTCACCTGCCAGAACTGGTGGCTCTTGCCGAGCTTCGAGCCGGCGGCGACGACCAGGTCGCGGCAGTCCGTCGGGTTGTCGCGGCAGTAGATCCAGCCCTTGATCGACGCGGTGACGAACTTCGTCGCCGTGTCCTGGTAGGCCTTGTCGCCCTGCAGCTTGTCGGTGTTCGCCCAGATGGCGTCCTGCAGCATCGCGGTGCCGACGTCATTCCAGTTCATGGTGTTGAAGTCGCTCGGCTGGTAGAGCTTGCCGGTCGCCGGGTTCGTCGCCTCGAGCACCTGGGCGTACTCGTTGTAGCTCATCGCCTGGGCAGCGTCGATGTCGCCGGACAGCAGGCCCTTCATGTCGAACTGCTGCTGAACCAGCGTGATGTCCTTGGACGGGTCGACCCCGGCCTTGGTCATCGCGGCGAACAGCTCGTACTCGTTACCGAAGCCCCAGTCGCCGACCTTCTTGCCCTTCAGGTCGGCCGGGGTGGTGATGTTCTTGTCCTTGAAGCTGACCTGCAGCGTGCCGGACCGCTGGAAGATCTGCGCGATGTCGGTGATCGCCGCGCCCTGCTCACGCGACGCCAGCGCCTTCGGCACCCAGGCGATCGCGAAGTCGGCCTTGCCCTGCGCGAGCACCGTCTGCGGGACGATGTCGGTGCCGCCCTCAAGGATCGAGACGTCAAGGCCCGCGTCCTTGTAGTAGCCCTTCTCCTTCGCCGCGATGTAGCCGGCGAACTGCGCCTGGGTGAACCACTGCAGCTGCAGCTTCACCGGCGTGAGCCCAGCGGCCGAGCTCGCGCCGCCGCCGGGCGTCGTCGTCTCGTCGTCGCTGGAGCTACACGCCGCGAGCGCCAGCGTCACGGCAAGTGCCGCCGCCAGCCCTCCGGCCAACCGTCGTTTCATGTCCCCTCCACCTGCTCGGGCCGTCGCGGAACCGGGAACGACGCCCAGGCCCCTCTCGTCTGGTCGTCCGGACTCCGGAGTCCGTCGTATTCGTCAGCGGGCCGCACCGCCCGCGTCTCGCCTCGGATCCACCGGGCCACGCCGCCCGCCGACGAACCGGATGTCCACGGGCCACGCCGCCCGCCTGGCGGCCCGGTTCGCCGCTCACCTGCCGCCTACGTATTGGTTGACCTACCTACTGGCCGGCCCACGTATTGATTGACCTATGTACTGGCTGGTCTACGCTCTGGCTGGTCTACGTCCTGGCTGTCGACCCCGACCCCGACCCGCGCCGCCACGGGGTGGCGAGCCATTCGAGCAGGCCGGCGATGAGGTAGACGGCGATCCCGAGCACGCACGCGGCGAGGACGAACGCCCATGCCCTCGGGTACGCCGTGTTCGCCGCGGCCGAGGTGATCCGCGAGCCGAGCCCGTTCTGCCGCCCGCCGAAGTACTCGGCGACGACGGCCGCGATCACCGCCAGCGACGACGCCACCCGGAATCCGGTGAACAGGTACGGGATCGCGCCCGGCAGCTGCACCGTGCAGGCGAACCGCCACCGCCCGACGGCGAGCGAGCGCATCAGCTCCCGCTGCACGTCGGGCACCTGCCGCAGCCCGCGCACCGTGTTCACGTAGACCGGGAAGAACACCACGATCGCGACGACAAGTCGCCGCGGCACCGACGACGTCGTCGAGAACATCGAGTTGAACAGCGGGGCGAGCGCGATGATCGGGATCGCGTTCATCGCCGCCGCGATCGGCGCGAGCAGCCCGTCGACGATCTTCGAGCTGGCGGCGACGAGCGCGGCGAGCAGCCCGGTCACCAGGCCGACGACGAGCCCGACCAGGGCATTCGAACCGGTCGCCTTGGACGTGTCGACGATGACGCGGAAGCTGTGCCGGAACTGCGTCCAGATCTCCGACGGCGCGGGCAGCAGGTACGGCTTGATGTCGTAGGCCTGGACGTAGGCCTCCCACAGCGCGACGACGACGATCCCGAAGACGACCGGCGGGAGGACGACGGCCAGCCGCGCTCGCGCGCGGGCACCCCTGACACCTCCAGCACCGCTGACACCTCCAGCACCGCTGGCACCTCCAGCACCGCTGACACCGCCAGCACGCCTGGCACCTCCAGCGCCGCTGGCATCCGCGGCGTCGCTCGCATCCGCGACGCTTCTGGCATCCGCGGCCAACCGCGGGCCTGGGCCCGTCATGAGCCGCCTCCGGCGCGCAGCGCCTCGCGCACGGCGGTGACGGCCTGGAAGAACGCCGCCTGTTCGCGGACGTCCTCGGCCTCCGCGACGGCGTCCTCGACCGCCGGCGCGCCCCCGCTCTCCCCCGGCGCGGGGCCCCTGCCCGGCACGTCGATGTCGATGACCTGGGTGATCCGGCCCGGCCGGGGCGACATGACGGCGACCCGGTCGGAGAGGAACACCGCCTCGGGGATCGAGTGGGTGACCAGGATGACGGTCGTCGACGTCTCCAGCCGGATCCGGGCGAGCTCCGCCTGCATCCGCTCCCGGGTCATCTCGTCGAGAGCGCCGAACGGCTCGTCGAGCAGCAGCAGCGGCGGGCGCTCGGCGAGCGCCCGGGCGATCGCGACCCGCTGCTGCATGCCGCCGGAGAGCTGCGCCGGCCAGTGGCCGGCGAAGTCGGCGAGGCCGACGAGCTCGAGCAGCTCGCGGGCCCGCTCGCGGCGTTCCTTCTTCTTGACGCCGTGGACCTGCAGCGGCAGCTCGACGTTGCCGGCGACGGTGCGCCATTCGAGCAGCCCGGCCTGCTGGAACGCGATGCCGTAACGCTGGGACTGGCGGGCCGCCCGCGCCGGCTCGCCGAAGACGCGCACCTCGCCACCGGTCGGTTCGACGAGGTCGCCGACGAGGCGCAGCAGCGTCGACTTGCCGCAGCCGGACGGGCCGATCAGCGAGACGAACTCGCCCGGCGCGACGGTCAGGTCGATGCCGGTGAGCGCGACGGTCGCCCCGCCGCCGGAGGTGGAAAACACCTTGTCGACGCCGATGACCTCGACGGCCTGCGTCGGCCCGGCAGCGGCCGGCACGGCGGCGGGGACGGCGGCGGCAGTGGGGACAGCGGTGCCGGGCACGACGGGGTCCGGCGCGACGGGGTCCGGCACGGCGGCCGTCGGCTCGTCGTGGGGGGACGGCGCCGCGGGCGCGTCCGACGCGGCGCCGGCGGCCGGGGACTGAGGCGGCGTCGAGGTCATGTGCGCACCTTCTGGGTCTTCGAGGTCGAGATGCCCCGGCCCGCGCCTGGCCGCGCGGGATGAGCCCTGCGCGTGCCCAGCGCGAGCTCGGTGAGCGAGATCAGCCCGGCGACGAGCAGGCCGGTGACGGCGGCGCCGAGCACCGCGTCGTAGAGCTTCGTCGCGTCGCTGGTGGCGGACTGCGAGTAGGCGATGATCAGGCGGCCGACGCCGCCGCTGGTGCCGGTGGAGATCTCCGCGACGATCGCGCCGATCACGGCCGAGGCGGCGGCCAGCCGCAGCGCTGGCAGCAGGAACGGGACGGAGGCGGGCAGCCGCAGCCGCAGCAGCGTCTGCCACCAGGAGGCGGCGTAGCTGCGCATCAGCTCGACGGCGTTCGCGCCCGGCGACTGCAGGCCGCGCAGCATGCCGATCGCGACCGGGAAGAACGCGAGATAGGCCGCGATCAGCGAGACCGTCATCCAGTCCGCCCACTCGAGCGTGCCGACCTTCAACTTGCCGGCCCAGCCGGCGACAAGCGGCGCCAGGGCGATCAGCGGCACCGTCTGGCTGGCGATGATGTACGGCAACAGCCCGCGCTCGACGAGCTTGAGGCGCGCCATCAGGACAGCTAGCAGCACCCCGACGACGACGCCGACGACGAGGCCCACGAGCGCCACGCGCAGGGTGAACCAGATCCCCTTGAGCACGGCGACGCCGACCGTCTGGCTGTCGGCGGTGTTGACCTCCTTGTGCCCGAGCTGCGCGAGCACCGACCAGATGTGCGGCATCGACGTGTCGTCGTTGCGGGGCAGCACCGGCACCCCGAACAGGCGGCCGCCGTGCGGCGAGCCGACCAGCTTGTAGAGCTCCCACACCGCGCAGACGAGCACCACGGCGGCGACGGCCAGCCCCACGCGCCGCAGCCGCTCCCCCCGGCCGCCGGCGGCCGCGGGCCCCGGCGCGGGGGCGGCACCCGCGTCGCCGCCGCCGGCCGGGGCGGGCCGTTCGGACGCCGGCTGGTCGACGGTGGTCACGGTCACGGCGCCTCGCCCGGCGCGCCCACGGCCGGCGCGCTCTCGGCCGATTCCTTGGCGCGGACCGTCTGGGCGATCGCCGGGATCACCTGCTCGCCGTAAGCCTCCAGCGTCGTCATCTTGGCGTCGTGTTGCAGGTAGATCGCGAACTGGTCGACGCCGAGCGCCGCGAGCTCGGTCAGCCGGCGCACGTGCGCCTCGGCCGGGCCGAGCAGGCAGAAACGGTCGACGATCTCGTCCGGGACGAACGTGGTGTGGGTGTTCCCCGCCCGGCCATGCTCGTTGTAGTCGTAGTCGGTGCGGCCCTTGATGTAGTCGGTCAGCGCCGCGGGGACCGCGGAACCGCCGTCGGGAGACCCGGCCCCGTAGCGAGCGACCAGGTCCGCGACGTGGTTGCCGACCATGCCGCCGAACCAGCGGCACTGGTCGCGCTGGTGGGCCATCGACGCGTCGTCGCCCGGGCCGACGTAGGCGGGGGCGGCGACGCAGATCTTCACCGACGCCGGGTCGCGGCCCGCGGCGGCCGCCGCGGTGCGCACGGCGTCGATCGTCCAGGCGGTGATGTCCGGGTCGGCGAGCTGCAGGATGAAGCCGTCGCCGACCTCACCCGCGAGCGCCAGCGCCTTCGGTCCGTAGCCGGCGACCCAGATGTCGAGCCGGCTCTCGGTGCCCCAGGGGAAGCGCAGCCTGGTGCCGTTCACCTCGGCCTCGCGGCCGTTCGCGAGCTCGCGGACGACGCCGATGCAGTCGCGCAGGGTCGCGAGCGTGGTCGGCTTGCCGTTCAGGACGCGGACGGCGGAGTCACCGCGGCCGATGCCGCAGATCGTCCGGTTGCCGTACATCTCGTTCAGGGTCGCGAACAGCGAGGCTGTGACCGTCCAGTCCCTGGTCGCCGGGTTCGTGACCATCGGGCCGACAACCACCTTGCGGGTGGCGGCCAGGATCTGGCTGTAGATGACGAACGGCTCCTCCCAGAGCAGGTGGGAGTCGAACGTCCACACATGTGAGAAGCCGAGCGTCTCCGCCTGGCGGGCCAGCTCCACCACCCGGGAGGCCGGCGGGTTCGTCTGCAGCACAACGCCGATTTCCATGATTCCTTACTCCCCTCCCGTGGTACATGCTGTTGCGCTGTCCGTAGTACGTGCCGTTGCGCTGTTGCTTGCGTTTCCAGCGTTCGTGGTGACGGCCTGGCCTAACCGTCCGGCCCTGTCCGTGGTCTGCCTGCCGGCCCAGGGGCAGGCGCCACGTTCTTGCGCTGTTGCTTACGTTTCAGGCGTTCGTGGTGCGGCCTGGTTCGTCGGGCCCGGCCTGGCTGGGCGTCTGCCTGGCGGCCAGGGCGGGCGCCCCCAGGTTCGGGGTGGGCGCTCCTGGGGGCGGGCTCCTGGCCGGGCTGTGCACGACGGCCCGGCCAGGGCGACCGACCTACTCTCGCGTCATCTTGTGCGCGGGAAGCCGAGGTCCACCGAGCTGGTCGCCGGGTCCGGCCAGCGGGTCGTGACGACCTTGGTCTTCGTGTAGAAGCGGATCCCGTCCGGGCCGTACATGTGCAGGTCGCCGAACAGCGACGCCTTCCAGCCACCGAAGCTGTAGTAGGCGACCGGCACCGGGATCGGCACGTTGACGCCGACCATGCCGGCCTGGACGTCGAACGTGAACCGGCGGGCGGCGCCGCCATCCCGGGTGAAGATCGCCACGCCGTTGCCGTACGGGTTGTCCTCGACGAGCTTCACCGCCTCGGTGTAGGTCTCGCAGCGGACGACCGCGAGCACCGGGCCGAAGATCTCGTCGGTGTAGACCTTGCTGGTCGGCGACACGTTGTCGACCAGGCTCGGGGCCAGGAAGAAGCCCGGGCCGGAGTAGACCGGGTCCTCGCGGCCGTCGACGACCAGGGTGGCGCCGTCGGACTCGGCCGTGTCCAGGTAGCCGGCGATCTTGTCGCGGGCCTCCCGGGTGATGACCGGGCCCATCTCGCTGTCCGGGTCGGCGCCCGGGCCGACCTTGATCTTGCGAACCCGCTCGGCGATCGCCTCGACCAGCGGGTCGGCCGCGTCGCCGACCGCGGCGACGACGGCGACCGCCATGCAGCGCTCACCGGCCGAGCCATAGCCCGCGGAGACCGCCGCGTCCGCCGCCGCGGCGATGTCCGCATCCGGCAGCACGATCATGTGGTTCTTCGCGCCGCCGAGCGCCTGCACCCGCTTGCCGGCCGCGGTGCCGGTCTCGTAGACGTAGCGCGCGATCGGCGTCGAGCCGACGAAGCTCAGGGCCTCGACGTCCGGGTGGGTGAGCAGCGTGTCGACGGCGAGCTTGTCGCCCTGCAGCACGGTGAACACGCCCTCGGGCACGCCCGCCTGTGCCAGCAGGTCGGCCAGCAGCAGCGACGCCGAGGGGTCGCGCTCGCTGGGCTTGAGGATGAACGCGTTGCCGCAGACCAGGGCGTTGGACAGCATCCACAGCGGGACCATCGCCGGGAAGTTGAACGGCGTGATGCCCGCGACGACACCCAGCGGCTGGCGGATCTCGTGGACGTCGACGCCGGTCGACACCTGCTCGGAGAAGCCGCCGCGCAGCAGGCTCGGCGCGCCGCAGGCGAACTCGACGTTCTCCAGGCCGCGGGCGAGCTCGCCGAGGGCGTCGTCGACGGTCTTGCCGTGCTCCGCGGTGATGAGCTTCGCGAGCTCCGTCCGGTTCGTGTACAGCAGCTCGCGGAAGCGGAACATCACCTCCGCACGCCGGCCAAGACCGGTCCGCCGCCAGGCGGGGAACGCCGCCCTGGCGCTCGCGACCGCCGCGTTGATCTCGTCCAGGCTGGCCAGGGCCACCTGCGCGGCCTGCTCGCCGGTCGCCGGGTTCCACACCGGCCCGAACCGGCCCGAGGTGCCCGCCACCGCCTTGCCATCGATCCAGTGCCCGATTTCCCGCATCGCGTCCCTCTCCGGTCCATCCGTCCGCCGCGCCCGTCCTGTCGGCGGTCATCCCACCGTACGAACTGAGCGCTTACTCAGCACTCTTCGTACCCGCTTCGGGGCCGGCGTGCAGTGGTTATGTCGCGCGCCACCCGGCGACGGGATGAGTCAACGCAGGTACTGGGTCAGGCCGCGGCGCAGGTACTGGCCGTGGCCGGCGCGGCCGTGGAAGGCACCGCCGGCGACGACCGCGGTCCCCCGGGAGAACACCGTGTCGACCTTGCCGGCGATCTCGAAACCCTCCCAGGCCGAATGGTCCAGGTTCATGTGGTGGGTGGCCGCGCTGATCGTGGTCGTCGCGTTCGGGTCGTAGATGACGATGTCCGCGTCCGACCCCGGGGCGATCACGCCCTTCTTCGGGTAGAGGCCGAACATCCGGGCCGGCGTCGTCGAGCAGGTCTCCACCCAGCGCTCCAGCGACAGCCTGCCGGTGGCGACGCCCTGGTAGACGAGGTCCATCCGGTGCTCCACGGTGCCGATCCCGTTCGGGATCTTCGTGAAGTCGCCGCGGCCGAGCTCCTTCTGGTCCTTGAAGCAGAAGGGGCAGTGGTCGGTGGAGACGACCGCGAGGTCGTCGGTCCGCAGCCCGCGCCACAGGTCGTCGCGGTGCGGCTCGTCCCGCGGGCGCAGCGGCGGGGAGGCGACCCACTTGGCTCCCTCGAAGCCGGGAGCGCCGAGCTGGTCCTCCAGGGTCAGGTAGAGGTACTGCGGGCAGGTCTCCGCGAACACGTTGCGCCCTGCGCCGCGGGCCGCCGACACGTGCGCCAGCGCCTCGGACGCCGACATGTGCACGAAGTAGAGCGGGGTGTTGCCGGCCACCTGCGCGAGCACGGTCGCCCGGTGGGTGGCCTCGCCCTCCAGCGCGGACGGCCGGGTGATGCCGTGGAACACCGGGTCCGTGTCGCCACGGGCGACCGCCTGGGCGGCGAGCACGTCGATCGCGATGCCGTTCTCGGCGTGCATCATGATCAGCGCGCCGTTGTCGGACGCCTTCTGCATGGCCCGCAGGATCTGGCCGTCGTCGCTGTAGAAGACACCGGGATAGGCCATGAACAGCTTGAAGCTGGTGATCCCCTCGTGCTCGACGAGGTAGTCCATCGCCTTGAGCGCCTCGTCGTCGACCCCACCCATGATCATGTGGAAGCCGTAGTCAATCGCGCAGTTGCCGTCCGCCAGCGCGTGCCAGGCGGCGAGCCCGTCCTGCACGACCTCCCCGGTGCGCTGCACGGCGAAGTCGATGATCGTGGTCGTGCCGCCCCAGGCGGCGGCCCTCGTCCCCGACTCGAAGTCGTCCGAGGCGAACGTGCCGCCGAACGGCAGCTTCATGTGGGTGTGGACGTCCACTCCGCCCGGGACGACGTACTTCCCGGTGGCGTCGACGACCTTGTCGGCGACGACTCCGCCGGTGGACGCGACGCCGGGCGCGTACAGCGCGGCGATCGTCTCCCCGTCGACCAGGACGTCCGTGGGTACCGCGCCGAGCGGGCCGACAACGGTCCCGCCGGTGATCAGCGTCTTCATCGAGGCTCCTTGTTTCTGGTTCGCTCCGTCCGGGCGGCGCGCTCCGGCCCCTTGCTCGCCTGGCGGCTCGCAAGGGACCTCCGCGCGCCGTCCTCCTCCGCTCACGGGCGCTCCGGCGACCTCCGCTGCGGCCCAACCCCGTCGCTTCGCTCGGGGCCGGGCCTCCGCGGAGGCGCGCCTCCGCGCCCAGCACGGTCACCTGCCGCTGTAACGGCGCTAAACCGGGTCCGGGCCGGCTTGGCTCGGCTCACATGCGCCTCCCTGTCGGTGGGCCTCCGCGGAGGCGCGCCTCCGCGCCCAGCACGGTCGCCCACCGCTGGAGCGTCACCAAGCCGGGGTCCGGGCTGGCTTGGTGACATCGCTTCGCTCGGGGACGGGGAACGGGAACCGCCCTCTAGGGCGCGGTGAGGTCGCCGTACTGGTCCGGGCGGCGGTCGCGGTAGAACGCCCACCGGTTGCGCACCTCGGTCAGCAGGTCCAGGTCGAGGTCGCGGACCATCAGCTCCGGCTCGTTCGGGTCGCCCGTCCCGTCGACGAACTTGCCCTCCGGGTCGACGAAGTAGGACGTGCCGTAGAAGTCGTCGTCACCGAGGTCCTCGACGCCGACCCGATTGATCGCGCCGATGAAGTACTCGTTGGCGACGGCGGCGGCCGGCTGCTCCAGCTTCCACAGGTAGTTCGACAGGCCGCGCGAGGTCGCCGACGGGTTGAACACCAGCTCGGCGCCGTTCAGCCCGAGCGCCCGCCAGCCCTCCGGGAAGTGCCGGTCGTAGCAGATGTAGACGCCGACCCGGCCGACCGCGGTGTCGAACACCGGGTAGCCCAGGTTCCCCGGCCGGAAGTAGAACTTCTCCCAGAAGCCCTTCACGTGCGGGATGTGCGTCTTGCGGTACTTGCCGAGGTACTTCCCGTCGGCGTCGAGGACCGCGGCGGTGTTGTAGAGGACGCCGGGCTGCTCCTGCTCGTAGACCGGCAGCACCAGCACCATGCCGAGCTCGGCGGCCAGTGCCTGGAAGCGCTCGACGGTCGGGCCGGGCACCGACTCCGCGTACGCGTAGTACTCCGGGTCCTGCACCTGGCAGAAGTACGGGCCGTAGAACAGCTCCTGGAAGCACATGACCTTGGCGCCCTGCTCGGCCGCCGACCGGGCGTACTCCTCGTGCGCCTTGATCATGGATTCCTTGTCGCCCGTCCATTTCGCCTGGACGAGCGCCGCGCGGATAACCCTGCCCATCGCCTTCGCTCTCCCTCCCGCACCGCGCCGCGCCGCCCGTCGGGCGGACGGTCGTCCCGGCGCCGCCGCGGCGGGCGGCGCGGCCCTCGTCCGACAGGACCACCGAACCCGCCGCCGCGCCAGTCCACCGGCCGGCGGGCGTTTGTGGTGCTCGCAGACTACTGTCACACTCTTGCCCGGACAATTCTCAGTTTGTTTCTTCTTGTTACAGGCTCTGTTACGAGCAGGGGTCTACTACCAGCAGGGGGCGGCGGCATGATCGACGTGATCACCTCGGCGATCGACGACCGCTCCGCGCGCGGCATAGCGGGCACCGTCAGTCGCCTGGTCATGTCGGGTGCTCTGCCGGCCGGCACCCGGCTGCCCACCGTCCGCGAGCTCGCCACCGAGCTCGGCATCAGCCCCACCACGGTGAGCCAGGCCTGGCGCACCCTGGCCCGCGCCGGCGTGATCTCGCCACGCGGCCGCGCCGGGACGTTCGTGCTGGCCGGTCCCCCCGCGAGCGCGGACCCGCGCCGCTACCGCCGGATCACGCGCAGCCCCGGCCGGCTCCCGCACGACTACTCCACTGGTACCCCGGACGTCGCACTGCTGCCCGATCTCGCGCCGGTGCTCGCCAGGGTGGCCCGCGGCGGCAACCTGACCGCCAGCTACCTGGACGACCCGGTGCTGCCCGCGCTGGAGAAGGCGCTGCGCGTCCGCTGGCCGTTCCCGCCCGCCGCGCTGACCGTCGTCGACGGGGCGCTCGACGCTCTGGACAGGGTGACCGGCGTCCTGGTCGGCTTCGGCAGCCGGGTACTGGTCGAGAACCCGTGTTTCCCCCCGCTGCTGGACCTGTTCGAGGCCGTCGGTGCCGAGGTGGTCGCGCTGCCGCTCGACGACGAGGGCATCCGGCCGGACGCGCTGCGCGCGGCACTGTCCGCCGTCACCCCGGCCGGCGCCGAGCCGGTGGCGCTCTACCTGCAGCCGCGCGCGCACAACCCGGCCGGCGTGAGCATGACGCCCCGGCGCGCCAAGGCGCTGGCGGCACTGCTCGCGGGGCGCGGGGTGACGGTCATCGAGGACGACCACGTCGGCGACGTGGCCGCCGCGGCGCCGCTCAGCCTCGGGACGTACCTGCCCGAGGCGACCGTGCACATCCGCAGCTTCTCCAAGAGCCACGGCCCCGACCTGCGGCTGGCGGCCGTCGGCGGGGTCGAGTCGGTGGTGAACGGGCTGGTCAGCCGCCGGATGCTCGGGCCCGGCTGGTCGAGCCGCCTACTGCAGGCCGTGCTCGCCGAGCTCCTCGACGACGACGACACCGAGCGGACGCTCGCCCGAGCCCGCGAGGTCTACGCGGGCAGGCGCGAGCGGATGACGGCCGCGCTGGCGGCCCGTGGCGTGCGCGCCCAGGCGGGCGACGGCATCAACCTGTGGATGGAGGTCGCCGACGAGCAGGTCGCGCTCGTGTCACTGGCCGCCCGCGGCATCGGCGCCGCTCCCGGCACCCCCTTCGAAGCCGCTCCCCTTGGCACGGCCCACCTGCGCGTCACCGTCGGCCTCATCCCCGACGACGACATCGACGCCGTGGCCGCTCTCCTGGCCGAGGCCGCCCACGGCTGACGCCGCGGCCGCCCACCATCATGCTCGCGTCATGCTACTGAGGAGCCTGATGCGCCCACGAGTAGCATGATGGAATCCTGATACCCCGGGCGAAGATCCTGACGAGGTACACCGATGGATCGCGAGACTGTCAGCCACGTGCTCGCCGAGCTTGTCCGGCTCGGCCGCGACAACCATCGCGTCGAGGTGAAGAAGGCCCGTGGCGGCATGCCGCGGACGCTCCACGAGACGATCAGCGCCTTCGCCAACGCCGATGGCGGCATGATCATTCTTGGTGTAGACGAGAAGGCCTCGTTCGACGTGGTGGGCCTCCTCTTCCCCGACGAGACGAGAGACCAGTTCGTCGCGCTGTGCCGGTCCATGGAACCTTCCATTGCCGCGACCGTCGACATCGTCGACATGGACGGACGGAAGGTACTGGCTGCCCACATCCCGGCGATTCCTCGGGAGCAACGGCCCTGTCACCTGGCCAGGACCGCGCCGTGGGACAGCTCCTTCATTCGGATGTCCGACGGCGACCGCAGACTATCCGCCTACGAGGTCCAGCTCCTGCTGGAGAACAGGAAGCCGACGAGGCATGACGCGGCCGCGGTACCGGAGGCGTCCGAGACCGATCTCGACCAGCGGCGCCTGGGCGCCTTCCTGACTCGGGTCCGCGAACAGCGGGCCGTGTTCACGGGTCGCTCTGACGACGAGATCCTGCGTCTGCTCAACGTGCTGCGCGACACCGCCGACGGCACACGACCGACGCTGGCCGGCCTGCTGGCGTTCGGCAGCTACCCACAGCAGCACCTCCCTCAGCTAAACGTGACGATCACGGTCTTCCCGACGACCGAGCCGACGGTACCCGGCCCGCGTGGCGAACGTTTTCTGGACAACCGCTCGTTCGACGGCTCAGTCCCGGTCATGGTGCAGGATTCCATTACGTTGCTGAAACGTCACATGAAGCAACGCAGCACGATCGCCGGAATTTTCCGGATAAACGAGTGGGAGTACCCCGAGGAAGTCCTCCGCGAGGTTCTCGTCAACGCTCTCGTCCACCGGGACTACTCGCCGTCATCGCAGGGTGCGCAGGTGCAGATCGAGCTGTACCCCGATCGGCTGCTGGTCCGCAATCCCGGCGGGCTGTTTGGCCCGCTGAACGTCGCCGAGCTCGGTCTCGGCACCATACCGGCCTCGTCCCGCAACGCGGTGCTACTCAAGATCCTGGAAGACACACCACTCGCGCCAGGGCACACCGTGTGCGAGAACCGCGGTACCGGAATCGCCCAGGTGCGCGCTGCACTGACCAACGCGGGCATGGAACCCCCCCGTTTCGAGGACAACGTCGCGACTTTCGCGGTGACGATCCCGAACCACGCTCTCCTGGACGAGTCCACCGCGGCCTGGCTGTCCACGCTCAATGTGAGCGGCCTTGCCAGGGGGCAGCTCACCGCGCTGGCACTTGCCCGGCGCGGGACGAGGCTGACCAATGTCAGCTACCGCCAAGCCACCGGGATCGCCGACAGCCGGACCGCGACCGCGCACCTGCGCGAACTGCGTGATCGCGACCTGCTGGTCCAGGAAGGCGACCGCGGGCAGGCCACGTACCGGCTCGCCTCAGCGTCGGTTCAGCGCACGCAGGTCAGGCCGCAGCCGTCAACGCACCAGGAGACCGTTCTCGCCAGCCTGACGGCCCAACCCGTCAGTCGACACGAGATCGTCTCCCGAACGGGCCTGACCGACGTCCAGGTTCGCAACGCGCTTGGCCGCCTTCGAAGAGCTGGGCTCGCCCAACTCGTGGGTCCGAGCCGGTCCAAGAACGCCCTTTGGCGACGGCACGATCAGCCAACACAGGACAAGCGGCCGGTATAGCTGCCGGACGCGATGAAGGATGGGGCCATGAGCGAGTCGACGACACCGACGGACAGCCCGAACAAGTGGGTTGCCGACCATACCCGCACCTATGTGGAGAGCGGCGGCGAGGAGGGGCACCTCTGGTACGGCCCGGACGGCTCCCTGGCCGAGGGCGTGCCTACGCTGCTGCTGACGACGATCGGCCGGCGGTCCGGCCAGCCCCGGCGCACCGCGCTGATCTACAGCCAGGACGGCGACGACTACCTGGTCGTCGCGTCGAAGGGCGGCGCGCAGGCACACCCGCTCTGGTACCGCAATCTGGTCGACAACCCCGAGGTCGAGCTGCAGGTGAAGGCGGACGCGTTCAAGGCGACCGCCCGCACCGCGACCCCGCAGGAGAAGGCCCGCCTCTGGCCGAAGATGGTCGAGGTCTGGCCGCCCTACACCGACTACCAGAAGCGCACCGACCGGGACATCCCCGTCGTCGTCCTCACCCCCGTCTCCTGAGCCGCGCCGGCTGAGCCACCTTTCCCGAGCCGCGCCTCCTGACGCGCGCGCCGGCCCGCGGGTACCGACCGGCGCGCGCTCGGGCTCAGCCCTTGATGAAGGCGACCAGGTCCCTGGAGAACTCGGCGCTGTGGTCGCCGTACAGGCCGTGCGGCGCACCCGGGTAGACCTTGAGCGCCGCGTCCTTGACGAGCTTCGCGGTCTTGTACGCCGAGGCGACGATCGGGACGATCTGGTCGTCGTCTCCGTGCGCGACCAGGGTCGGGATGTCGAACTTCGCCAGGTCGTCGGTGAAGTCGGTCTCGGAGAACTGCTTGATGCAGTCGTAGGCGGGCTTGAGGCCCGCCTGCATGCTCAGCAGCCAGAACTCGTCGATCACGCCCTGGGAGACCCGCGCGCCGGGCCGGTTGAAGCCGTAGAACGGCGTGGCGAGGTCCTTGTAGAACTGCGACCGGTCGGCGAGCACGCCGGCTCGGATGCCGTCGAACGCGTCGATCGGCAGGCCTTCCGGGTTGGCCTCGGTCTTCAGCATCAACGGCGGGACCGCGCCGAGCAGCACCGCCTTCGCCACCCGGAAGGTCCCGTGCCGGCCGATGTAGCGGGCGACCTCGCCGCCGCCGGTGGAGTGGCCGACGTGGACGGCGTCGTGCAGGTCCAGCGCCGTCACCAGCTGGGCCAGGTCGTCGGCATAGGTGTCCATGTCGTTGCCGGTCCAGGTCTGGGTGGACCGGCCATGCCCGCGCCGGTCGTGCGCGATCGCGCGGAACCCGGCATCGGCGACGGCCTTCAGCTGGGAGTCCCAGGCATCCGCGTTCAGCGGCCAGCCGTGGCTGAAGACCACCGGCTGCCCCGAGCCCCAGTCCTTGTAGAAGATCTCGGCACCGTCGCGGGTCGTGATGAAGGGCATGATCTTCCTCCTGGAAGCTGGCGTGGATCAGCGGCCTGCCGGCGTGCGCAGGCGCCTCGGGCCCTGCTCAGCGCCGCCGCGGGCGCCCCGCCGACGTCTTCGACGCTAGATCAGCGACTGCCGGCCGTCATCCGTCACGTGACTGCTGTCCACCACCGCCCGTCAGGACGGCCGCCCGCCGGCCCGTTCCGGCCGCCGGCCGGTCAGACCGGTGGGCCGAGCGGTTCCGGCTGGGCGCGCGGGAGGCTGACCTGGAAACGGGTGTCGCCGGGCTCGGAGCTGACGACGCGCAGGTCGCCGTGGTGCTTGTTGACGACGATCCGCCAGGAGATGTCCAGCCCGAGGCCGGTACCCTCGCCGACGGGTTTGGTGGTGAAGAAGGGCTCGAAGATGCGGCCGACGATGTCCGCCGGGATGCCCGGGCCGGTGTCGCCGATCTCGACGGTGACCGACTCGCCGTCACCCCAGGTACGCAGCGTCAGCGTGCCGATGCCGCCCATCGCCGAGACGGCGTTGTCGATCAGGTTCGTCCAGACCTGGTTCAGCTCGGCGGCGTAGACCGCGATCGGCGCCAGCGTCCGGTCGAAATCCTTCACGACCTCGATGCCGTCCCCGATCTTGCGCCCGAGCATGACGAGCGTGCTCTTGAGCAGGTCGTGGATGTCGACGGTCTGGAACGGCGCCCGGTCGAGCTGGGAGTACTGCTTGGCCGCGCCGACGAGCGTCGACACCCGGGTCGTCGAGTCCTCGATCTCGTTCATGAGCAGCTCGGTCTCGACGGTGTAGCCGAGCCAGCGGACCGCGCTGGCCAGGTGCTCGCCGCCCACCAGCTCGGCGACCTGGTCGAGCCAGCCGATGTCGATGCCCGCCTGCACGAACACCGGCGCGACGTCCCAGCCGGAGTCGACGCCGTGCTCGTCGAACCAGTCGCCCAGCTCGTCCTCGCGGTCGCTGGCCTCCAGCGGCGACAGCGTCGGTGCTTTGGCAACCCGTTCCGCCGCCTCCTCCTGCAGCCGGATGAGCGTGCTCAGCACCGCCTTGTCATACAGGCCGTCGGCGATGAGGCTGAGCTTGTGCCGCATGCCGGCGACCCGCTCGCGCAGGCCCGCCGTCGCCCGCACGGCCGCCGCGGCGGGGTTGTTGAGCTCGTGCGTCAGGCCCGCCGACAGCGCGCCGAGGGCGAGCAGCCGTTCGCGCTGTCCGACGGTCTCCTGGAGGTTGCGCAGCCCGAAGAACAGGCCCTCCAGCAGGTGCACCGCCATCGGGAACCAGTCGCGCATGAGGAACGCGAACTGGTCGGCGTCGAGCACGAAGAACCGGGACGGCCGTAGCGCCCGCAGCGACTGCGGGTAGGTCTGCGGGACCCGGTCGCCCAGGTAGGCGTTCCAGGCGCCGCCGTAGACGCCCCGGTGGTCGGTCCGGCTGATCTCGACGTCCACGCCCTGGACCCGCTTGATGACGGCGACCTCGCCCTCGAGCAGGACGACGAACAGCTCCGCCGGCTCGCCTTCGACGATCACCATTCCCGACTCGGCCTCGATGACTCGGCCCCGCTCGCACAGCCAGGCGAGCTGGGCGTCGGTCAGCTTCTCGAACAGGAACAGCGACCGCAGCTCGTCAACGCTGCACGGCAGCCCGCCTGCCGGTGGCGTGCCCTGGGGCGCCTCGCCCGCGCTCATGCGAGGTACCTGTGGACGAGCGCGATGGCCATCGCGCCCTCGCCCACCGCCGAGGCGACTCGTTTCACTGACTCCGACCGTGCGTCTCCGGCCACGAACACCCCCGGCAGGCTGGTTTCCAGGTGATACGGGTCCCGGTCGAGCGTCCAGCCGCGCGGGCGGCGCCCGTCGACGACGAGATCCGGACCGGTGAGGACGAAGCCGTGCGCGTCGCGCTCGACGGTGCCGTCGAGCCAGTCGGTGCGCGGCTCGGCACCGATGAAGACGAACAGCCGGCTGGCGGGGACCGTCTCGGTCGCGCCCGTCGCGCTGTCGCGAAGCGTGAGGGTGCCCAGATGCTCGTCGCCCTCACCCGCGACCACGTCCGTACAGTTCCGCACGGTGATGTTCGCGATCCCGGCGATCTGCTCGATCAGGTAGTGCGACATCGAGGCCTGCAGCGACCGGCCGCGCACCAGCATCGTCACCGACCGGGCATGCCGGGCGAGGTAGACCGCCGCCTGCCCGGCCGAGTTGGCCCCGCCGACGACGTAGATGTCCTCGCCAGCGCAGCCGGCGGCCTCCGTGAGCGCGGAGCCGTAGAACACCCCGCGGCCGGTCAGCCGCTCGAGCCCGGACGCCGGCAGCTGGCGGTAGGCGACGCCGGTGGCCAGGACGATGGTGTGCGCGCTGAGCTCCCCGCCGTCGGCGAAGCGGACCATGCGGGTGTTGCCCGCCGTCCGCAGCTCGACGACCTCCCGGGCAGTGATCACCTCCGCCTCGAACTTGACGGCCTGGCGGCGCGCCCGGTCGGTGAGCTGCGCGCCGGACACGCCGTCGGGGAAGCCCAGGTAGTTCTCGATCCGCGAGCTCTGCCCGGCCTGGCCGCCGGTGGCCGTGCGTTCGATGAGCACGGTCTTGAGGCCCTCGGACGCCGCGTACACCGCCGAGCCGAGCCCGGCCGGCCCCCCACCGATGATGATGACGTCGTAGAAGTCCTCGCACGGGGTGGTGCTCAGCCCGACCTCGGCGGCGATCTGAGCGTCCGTCGGGTTGACGAGCGCGGTCCCGCCCGGCGTCACGACCACCGGTAGCGCGACGGTGTGCCCGTTCGCCGCCGCGCCGTTCGGGCTCCCGATCACGGGGACGTCGGTGTCCGCGATGGCGTAGGTGTCGACGGGGACTGGGGCCGGGGCCGGGGCGTCCGCGGTCGCGGCGGCGAGCAGCCGGCGTCCCTCCGGCTCGTCCGCGAGATACCACCGGTAGGGCACCTGGTTACGGGCGAGGAACTCGCGGACCTCGTAGGACCGGGAGGACCACCGGTCGCCGACGACCCGGGTCTCCAGCACCGGCCGCCGGTCCGAACAGTTCCAGGAGTCCAGCAGCGCGTCGATGACCGGGTAGAGCTTCTCCTCCGGCGGGTTCCAGGGCTTGAGCAGGTAGTAGTCGAGATCGACGACGTTGATGGCCTCGATGGCGGCGTTGGTGTCCGCATACGCGGTCAGCAGCACCCGCTTGGCTTCCGGGTAGAGGTCCATCGCCTGCTCGAGGAACTGGATGCCGTCGAGCTGGGGCATCCGGTAGTCGGCGACCAGCACGGCGACGTGGTCGCCGCGCAGTTTCATCTCCCGCAGGGTGTCGAGCGCCTGCGGGCCGGACTCCGCCCGCACGATCCGGCACTGCTCGCCGTAACGGCGGCGCAGGTCACGGGCGACCGCGCGGGAGACGCTCGGGTCGTCGTCGACGGTCAGGATCGCCGGCCGGCCCACGGCGGCCGGTGCCGGCTGGGTGGCGCCGGCCGTGGCCGGCCGCCCGGCGGCGACGGAGGTGGTCTCGGTCACGATCGGCGCCCCTGGCGAAGCCGGCCGAGGCTGGTGGCCGTGGCCGAACGCGCCCGGCCGCGGACCGCGTGGCCGGCGGCGTCACTAAGCACAGAACCGGAAGACACAGAACCGGAAGACATGTATGGAGATCCTGGGGGGCCTGGAAGGTCGGGACTGCCTGGCACTCGCGGGATGCTGGTCACGGTCGACTCCCTGCTCGGGCCGGCCGCCGGGGGCAGAGGCTCCGGGGGACGCCCCAACCCACTGCTCCCGGACCGGCGGAAAACAACCCGGCGCCTCAAGCATAGGTATCCAGCGGCCGGGCGACCTGGCCGTGCGCATCTCCCGGCCGGCCGGCCAGGTCCGGGCTCGCCGCGCGTCCGGCCGGATCGCTCCCCGCGTCCGCGGCGTGTCGCGGCGTCTGCGCGGCCCGATATCCGCGGCCCAGCCGGGCGACCAGCGGGAACGGGTTGTCCGCCCACGTCCGGGTACCTCGGCCAGGAACCCAAACCGGTAGCGCAGCGTCGCGCACCGGATGCGGAAGAGCAAGGGAGGCGAATAGATGTGAGCGCGATCGCGCGGACGGCGGCGACGGCCGCGACGGGCAGGCAGGCGAAACCAGACGAGACCGGACGAACGTGGTTGAGGCCCTGCGTCGCGGAGGGGATCGGCACGTTCTTTCTGGTCCTCGCCGGCGTCGGGACGGCCGTGCTCGCGGGGGGCTTCATGGGGGCGCTTGGAGTGGCGCTCGCCTTCGGCCTCACCCTGCTCGTGCTGGTCTATGTGATCGGCCCGGTCTCCGGCTGCCATGTGAACCCGGCGGTGACGGTCGGCCTGTGCGCGGCGCGCAAGATCGCGCCGAAGGCCGCCGTCGCCTACATCGTCGCGCAGTGCCTCGGCGCGATCCTCGCCGCGGCGACGGTCTGGCTGATCGCCGACTCGGGGCCGTTCGGCTACTCGGCGGGGGCGCAGGGCCTGGGCGCGAACGGGTACGGCGCGCACTCGCCGAGCGGCTTCGGCCTTGGCGGGGCGTTCCTCGCGGAGCTGGTCCTCACCGGCCTGCTCGTGTTCACCGTGCTCGGAGCGACCCACATCCAGGCGCCGCCCGGTTTCGCCGGCATCGCGATCGGCTTCGTGCTGGTCGTCGGCAACCTGGTCGCGATCCCGGTCGACAACGCGTCGATCAACCCTGCCCGCAGCCTGGGCCCGGCGGTGTTCGCCGGCGGCTGGGCGCTCAGCCAGCTGTGGCTGTTCATCGTCGCGCCGCTCATCGGGGCGCTGCTCGCGGCGGCCGTGCACCTCGCGTTGCGGGCCGGGCCGCAGGTCCGCGCGTCGACGTTCCGCGCGCTGCCGGAGGAGTCCGCGTACCGGCTCGCGCAGGAAGCCGCCCGGCTCGAGGGTGTGCGACTGTCGCTGGAGGACCTGATCCGGATGCCCGGCGGTGCCCCGGGCCGGCCGGACGGGCGGGGCGAGCCGGCCGGATCGACGGCGCGCTCCAACGGGGCCTCCCCGGATCTCTATCCGGACGACCAGCCCAGGGGCGACGCGCGCCAGCCCCGCGACGACCGGGCCGGCACGGACCGGTCCGGCGGGCGCTAGGGACGCCAGGCCAGGCACCGGCCCGCGTGGTCGAGCCTCGGTCTTCGGGGCCTGGGCGCTCTTTGGGCCAGGGGTCCGCGACGCTCGAGGGGGCCGCGATTCCCATTGGGGACGCGGCTTCTGGTGAGGCCGCGGCCGCGCCGGCCCGCACGGGGGCCGCGCCGACGGGAGGCATGCACGCCGCGGCGACAGCCCACGCCTGGGTTGTCCACAGGTAGGACGGTGCGGGCGACGATGTCGCAGGGGGCTTCTACAGTAGCCGGGTGACCTTGCCTGTGACTGAGACCGCGGGCGCCTCCGTCCAGGCGCCGAGTCCACCACCGCCGGCACCGGCGGACGCCACCGAGCCGGTGAGCGCCGCCCGGCGGGTGCTGCGGCGGGTGTTCGGGTACGAGTCGTTCCGCGGCGGGCAGCAGGAGATCATCGAGCACGTCATCGATGGCGGCGACGCGCTCGTGCTGATGCCGACCGGCGCGGGTAAGAGCCTCTGCTACCAGATCCCCGCGCTCGTCCGGCCCGGCACCGGAATCGTGATCTCGCCGCTGATCGCCCTCATGCAGGACCAGGTCGACGCGCTGCGGGCGCTCGGCGCGCGGGCCGACTTCATCAACTCCACCCAGGACCCCGACCAGCGCAGGACGGTCGAGGCGCTCTTCCTCGCCGGCGAGCTGGACCTGCTCTACCTGGCTCCCGAGCGGCTGCGGCTGCCGTCGACCATGGACCTGCTCGACCGGGGCAGGATCGCGCTTTTCGCGATCGACGAGGCGCACTGCGTCGCGCAGTGGGGCCATGACTTCCGGCCCGACTACCTCGCGCTGTCGGCCCTGCACGAGCGCTGGCCGGACGTGCCGCGGGTCGCGCTCACCGCGACCGCGACCCCGGCGACGCACCAGGAGATCACCGGCCGGCTCGGCCTGGAGAGCGCCCGGCACTTCGTCGCCGACTTCGACCGGCCGAACATCTCCTACCGCATCGTCCCGAAGAAGGAGCCGAAGCGGCAGCTGCTCGATCTGCTGCGCTCGGAGCACGCAGGCGACGCGGGCATCGTCTACTGCCTGTCGCGGGCGTCCGTCGAACAGACCGCCGACTTCCTGGTCACGAACGGGATCGCCGCGCTGCCCTACCACGCGGGCCTGGACTCACGGGTCCGGGCCACGAACCAGGCGCGGTTCCTCCGCGAGGACGGCCTGGTCATGGTCGCGACCATCGCGTTCGGCATGGGCATCGACAAGCCGGACGTGCGCTTCGTCGCCCACCTGGACCTACCAAAGTCGGTCGAGGGCTACTACCAGGAGACCGGCCGCGCCGGCCGCGACGGCCTGCCGTCCACGGCCTGGCTCGCCTACGGCCTGCAGGACGTCGTCCAGCTCCGCAAGATGATCAATTCATCGGACGGCGACGCGGCGCACCGACGTCGCCAGGGCGTCCACCTGGACGCGATGCTGTCGCTGTGCGAGACGGTCGAGTGCCGTCGCACCGGCCTGCTCGCCTACTTCGGCCAAGAGCGCGCCGGCTCCTGCGGCAACTGCGACACCTGTCTGAACCGGCCCGAGACCTGGGACGGGACGGTCGCCGCGCAGAAGCTGCTGTCGACGGTGCTGCGACTGGCCAAGGAACGCCGGCAGAAGTTCGGCGCCGGCCACGTCACCGACATCCTGCTCGGCCGCATTACCCCGAAGGTGACCCAGCACGAGCACCAGACGCTGACCGTCTTCGGAGTCGGCGCCGAGCTGAACGAGTCGCAGTGGCGCGGCGTCGTCCGCCAGCTGCTGGCGCAGGGGCTGCTCACCGTCGAGGGCGAGCACGGCACCCTGGTACTCACCGAGACGAGTGCCGACGTACTGCGCGGGACACGCAAGGTCTCGATGCGCCGCGACCCAGAACGCCCCGCGAAGACCGCCGGTGGCTCCCGCGGTGCCGGGTCGGCGGACGGCAAGGCCAGGCGCGCCGTCGCGGCCGTGGACCTGTCGGCCGAGGCCGCCGCCGTCTTCGAGCGGCTACGCGCCTGGCGCGGCGCCACCGCCAAGGAGCAGAGCGTCCCGGCCTACGTCATCTTCCATGACGCCACCCTGCGCGAGATCGCGAGCCGGCTTCCGTCGACCCTCGCGGAGCTGGCCACGATCAACGGCGTGGGCGAGAACAAGCTCACCAAGTACGGCCAGCAGGTCCTCGACACCCTGGCCGCCCCGTGAGAGTCATCGGGTCGGCATAAGGGCCGGCCCGGTGCCGGCGCGTCCGTGGGCCAGGCTGTCCGGCGGCGGGAGTGGTGGCTCACGGGACGAGGTCCGCGAGGACCTCGGCGGCGAGACCGTGCGACGTCGTCATTCCTATGCCGGTCGTGACGACGACGGCCCGCACGCCCGGATGCGGCGTCGCGACCAGGAACTCGCGATCGGGTGCGGTCGCGTAGTAGCCGCGCCAGCGCTCGCGGACCACCAGCTCGGCCGCCGGCACACCGAGCAGCTCGGCGGTCTCGGCCAGCACCAGGTCGTCGACCCGTTCGGCCTGGAACGGGTGATGCGTGACGGCGCGCTCGTGGGTGTCGCCGATGATCAGATCGCCGTCCGGGAGCTGGGTGAACATCAGGTTCATGTCGACGGCAAGCAGGTCGGGCCGCTCGGCCTCGAAGCGGGCACGCAGCGCCGGCAGGGACGGGCAGCGCTCGAAGGCGGCGTAACGCAGCAGCGACAGCCCGGTCAGCACGCCGGGGCGGAAACGCGCGCCACTCGCGCCACCATCCACCTCGCCGCCGCCGGCGCCCCCGCCGCCGGCGCTGCCGGGGGCGCCGGTGCCGCCAGGGGCGCTGACCCGGAGCATCCGCAGCGCGCAGCGGCGCATTCCGGCCTCCTCGGCGAGCTCCGGGAGCAGCCAGTCGAGGTCGTGGCCGGTGGCCAGCACGATCGCGGGCGCGGCGAGGTCACCGCGGCTGGTGTGCAGCAGGCCCTCCTCGACACCAGTCGCGGCGGTCCGCCAGAAGAACGTCACACCCCGTCCGGCAAGCCAACGGGCCAGCGCTCCGACAGCCTCGCGCGGGTTCACCCGGACGTCCCAGGGCAGCCAGGCACCGCCGAGCAGCGTCCGCGCGCGCGACGGCACCCGGGCACGCACCCCGTCCGCGTCGAGGAGCTCGACAGGGGCCGGTCCCACGGCGGCGAACTCGCCCAGCACGGCGAGCTCCTCCTCGGAGCGGGCGACCACCACCGAGCCGGTGGGCTCGGCGAAGAACCCGGCAAGCCGGCCGAGCTCGAGCCAGCGCTCGCGCGCCACCTGGGCGTAGCCCATCGCGGCGCCCGCCTGGCCGCTCACGCAGCCGTGGCCGAAGTTGCGCACGGACGCGCCGCGCGCGAACGCGTCCCGCTCGACGACGGCCACCCGCAGCCCGCGCCGCACTCCCTCGGCCGCGTGGGCCAGCCCGATGATCCCCGCGCCTACGACCACCACGTCGAACCGCTCGCGAGCAAACCGCATGGGTCGAGCATTTCGGCGGGGAAAATCCCTGGTCAACGGCGGGGAGAGGAGTTGGCCGCGTGTTCATGTCGTGCCCATGCGTCCGCCGTCCTCGTCCTGGGAAGGTGAACCCGTGGCCGCCGACTCCACCGACTCCACCGTGTCCACCGGCTCATCCGTGTCCGTCCTCGTGCCGCCCGCGCCGGGCGTCGGCGCCGCCCCGGGCGTTGTCGCCACGGACGGCGCCTCGGGCGTCGTCGCGGACCGCCCGCGCATCGACCTGGCGGTGTTCGACATAGCCGGCACCACCGTCGAGGAGCACGGCGCGGTGTACCAGGCGCTGCGGCGGGCCGTCGAGGCCGCTGGCGGCGCGCCGGGCGACGACGACATCGAGCGCTGGATGGGCGCCGACAAGCGGGCCGCGATCCGCGCGCTGCTGACCGGCGCCCCGGCCCGTGCCGCCGAGGACCAGGCGAGCGTCGACGCGGCGGAGGTCGAGCGGGTCTTCCTTGACTTCCGCGGCCGGCTCGCGGCCGCCTACCGGACGCGGCCGCCCATGCCCATACCCGGCGTGGTCGAGGCCTTCGGCACGCTGCGGGCCCGCGGCATCCGGATCGCGCTGACCACCGGCTTCGACCGGTCGGTCGTCGGCCCGCTGCTCGCTTCCCTCAGCTGGGACGGTGGCCTGCTCGACGCGGTGGTGTGCGCGGACGACGTCCCCGCTGGCCGACCCGCCCCCTACATGATCTTCCGTGCGATGGAGCTGACGGGTGCCACCGCCGTGGCCCGGATACTGGTCGCCGGCGACACCGTCCGTGACCTGCGGGCCGGGACGAACGCGGGCGCCGGTGTCGTCGTGGGGGTGCTGACCGGCCAGGTCGGCGCGTCCGTGCTCGGCGCGGTCCGCCACACCCACCTGCTCGCCAGCGTCGCCGACATCCCCGCTCTGGTCACCGGGCCCACCGGCTGAGGCCGTCCCGCGACGGACGCTCCGCGCCCCAGACCTCCCAGATCGCTTCGCGATCCGGCAGGGACCCCGGCCGGGCGCGGCCTGTCGGGCGCGGAGCGCCCTCCCACGTGATTCCGGGCCGATGCCTATGACGGTGGTCGGCCTGGTTCCGGGGCCGATGAGGTGGTTGGGTTCGCGCAGCGCTGATGCGCCGTCACCATTGGTGGCCGGGTCACGCGAACGGCTCACTGGCACGATGCGACGCCCCGCATCGTCACTCGACACCCAATCCGATGGCTTCGCACCCAAGCACGACGAACACGGGGCGTCGTGGAGCGATGAGTTCGGCGGCCAAGGACGGTCATTTCCTGGACGGCCGCCGGAAGTCGGCGGCGCCCGTCGACGGGGGCCATCTCACCGCCGACGACCTGGGAGGTTGCCAGCATGCCGAAGACGACGCCGTGCCTGTGGTTCGACGGCCGGGCCGAGCAGGCCGCCGAGTTCTACGTCTCCCTGTTCCCGAACTCGAAGATTCTGGACGTGTCGCGCTACGGGCCGGACACCCCGGGGACGGCGGGCGCCGCGATGACCGTGGGCTTCTCGCTGGACGGGCAGGAGTATCTCGGGCTCAACGGCGGCCCGCAGTTCCCGTTCACCGAGGCGATCTCGTTCATGATCTCCTGTGGTTCGCAGGAGGAGGTCGACCACTACTGGTACGGGCTGACCGCGGGCGGCGGTGAGGAGGGAAGCTGCGGCTGGCTGAAGGACCGCTTCGGCGTGTCCTGGCAGGTTGTCCCCGCCGCGCTGTACGAGCTGCTCGGCGACCCGGACCCGGAGCGCGCGAACCGGGCCACCCAGGCGATGCTGAAGATGAGCCGTCTCGACATCGCCGGGCTGCGCCGGGCCGCGGGCGAGACGCCGGTCGCCGGCTGAGGGCGTCGCCGTGTCAAGGGCGTCAGTACATCATCCGCGGGTCGGCATAATGCTTGAACTCCAGCAGGTTGTCGGACGGGTCGCGTAGGACCAGCGTCCGGTGCTCCTCGACGAGCCCCTCGAACCTGAGACCGATGGGCTGGAACACCGGGACGCCGCGGATCCGGACCAGGCGCAGGAGCGCGTCGAAGTCCTCGGCGTGGTGGAAGGTGACGCCGAAATGGCGCGGGTAGAGCTTCAGCCGGAGCGGCAGCGGGCCCGCGTCACGGTCCGGCGGCTCGGACAGATGGCACACGACCTGGTCGCCGAAGAAATCCAGGGTGATCCGGTCGGGATAGCGCCTGGCCAGCTTGCAGCCGAGCTGGCCGACGTAGAAGTCGACGGCCTCGTCCAGGTCGTAGGCCGGGATCGCCAGGTGGAACGCGTCCGCCGGTTCACGCATACCCGCCCCCGGCGGCGGCCCGGCCCGCGCGCGGCCCGAGGTCCGTCTCGACGTCGAGCAGCGTGTCCGAGCGCAGGCCGAGGCGCAGCGTCTCCAGCGCGAGCACCTCGGCCGGCGCGATGTTACCGAGGTTCACGTTCGTCCCGACCCGGCGCACGAAGTAGGTCTGCAGCTCCTTCGTCGGCGCCTCGAACAGCAGTTGATCCGCCGGTAGGCCGGCGTCCAGGATGTCCTCGATCAGCCCGAAGCGGAGCCGGCCGTCGGGCCGGCAGATGCCGCTGCGGCCGCTTTCCCTGGCCTCGGTGATGACGAGGTCCGCGCCCGCGTCCAGGTCCGCGCGGATGAACTCGACCCAGCGCGACGGTGAGAGCCGCTCGGACCGCTCGCCGTCCTTGAAGCCGACCTCGCTGAGGACGACGAAGTCATCCGTGAGCTTCTCGATGTATGCGTCCTTCTCGTGGTTCGGCAGCTCGATCGTCCCGTTGGACACCTCGATATGACTACAGCCATGGGCTTTGCAGAAAACCCGGTAGTCATCGAACCGATCCTGCAGCACATGCTTCTCGAACAAGGTCCCGCCGAAGAAGTAGTCAATTCCGAGGGACCGCAGGACATCAATCTTCCGGTCGAGGCCGGACGTGACCAGGGCGGTCCCCCAGCCGAACTTCACCAGGTCGATGAACTCGGCCGCACTGCTGATAGCGTCCTGGAAATGGCCGGTCGGAAGGCCGTTGTCGATCACCATTGTCAGCCCTCGCGCGCGGGGCCTGACCTGCCGGTTCGGTAGCCGAAGGGCGGTCTCCCGCATATTCGATTCCTCCTCGCGTCAGCCCCCACCACCGATCCTCACCAGGAAACCTGAACCATCCCTGAAAGGACGATACGAAAGAGCCATGTGCCGCCGCGCCGACGGCGGCGCCGCCCTGCCGTCCGTGCACGCGACGGCTACCTGCGCAATAATGCGCGCGGCCAGCTTCGCCGGTGGCCGGGTGAGAGCCCGCGCCGCGCTCGCGGATGAAAATGCTCACAGCGCGGACTCAGGCTCCCCGAATGTCATCCTCAGGTTTCCGGGGAACCGTCTGGCCAATGAGGACCCACGCGGATGGAGCCGATATCGGCCGGACGGCGGGCACCGATGGGCTTTTCGAACTCATCGCCCGGCGCGGCACCGGCCCCGCCGCCGGCCGCGCCTACCTCACCAGTGCGCGCACCGGCCGCCAGGTGACGTACGAGGATCTGGCGCACGCCGTGCACGACTGGCTGGGCGAGTTCGACCGCCGAGGAGCACATCCGGGAAGCCGGGTGGCGCTGGCGGTGGCGGACCCGCTCGACTTCGCCGCGGTCTTCCTCGCGACGGTCGCCACCGGCCGCTGCGCGGTCCCGCTCCCGGCCCGCGCCCCCGGGCCCGAGTTCGCACGATCGCTGGCGACGCTCACGCCCGATCTCGTCGTCGCGGACCACGCGATCACGACCGGGCAGCGCGCCCTGACACCGGACGCCTGGGGTGGCGGTGGCGGTGGCGCCGGTGGCGGCGTGCTGCTGGCGAGCTCCGGCACGACCGGGACGCCGAAGCAGGTGTTGCTCGATGCCGGCCGGCTGCTGCACGTCGCGACGGCCATCGCCCGCCACCATCAGCTCACGGCGGCCGACGTCGGCTTCAACTCGCTGCCGCTGGTGCACGTGAACGCGGAGGTCGTCGGCCTGCTCGCGACCCTGGTCGCCGGCGGCGAGCTGGTGCTCGACGAGCGCTTCCACCGGAAGGGCTTCTGGAACCTCGTCCAGTCCCGTGGCGTCACCTGGATCAACGCGGTGCCAGCGATCCTCGCCATTCTCGCCCGCGGGCCGGCGCCGAGCGCCGCGCAGACGCGCACGGTGCGGTTCGCGCGGTCCGCCTCCGCTCCCCTGCCCGCCGCGGTGCTCATCGCGTTCGAGGCCCGCACCGGCCTGCCGGTCGTCGAGACCTACGGGATGACGGAGGCCGCGAGCCAGATCACGGCGAACCCCGTGGGCGGCCGGCGCCGGCCCGGCTCGGTCGGCCGGCCGGTCGGCACCGAGGTGCGGATCGTCGACGAGGACGGCCGCCCGCTTGGGCGCGGGCAGGTAGGGCGGGTCCAGATCCGCGGCCGCGGGGTCATCTCCGCCTACGCCACCCAGGCCGGCGACGATCTTTTCCGCCCGGGTGGCTGGCTCGAGACCGGCGATCTCGGCCAGCTCGACACGGACGGCTACCTGTTCCTGGTCGGGCGGACCGACGACGTGATCAACCGCGGCGGCGAGAAGATCTTCCCCCGGGAGGTCGAGGAGGTGCTGCTCGCCGACGCCCGGGTCGCCCGGGCGGTCGTCTACGGCCTCCCGCACGAGGTGCTCGGCCAGGTGCCGGCGGCGCGCGTCCAGCTGGCGGGCCCGGCGGACGGCGCGGAGCGACGGGCGCCGCATCGGCGAGGCCCCGCGGCGGCGGCCGCGGCGCACGGCCTGCTCGCCGACCTGTCCGAACGGTGCGCCGCGCAGCTGGACCGGCACAAGCGCCCGGTTCGCATCGAGGTCGTTGACGACATTCCCGTCGGCCAGACCGGCAAGGTGCTGCGTCGGCTGATCGAACCTGGACAGGCCGTCGACGGCTCGGAAGCGGCCTGATGCCGCCGGCACAGGCCACCACTGTCACCATCGCCACCGCCGTCACCACCACTGTCGCCGACCCCGCCGCAGCTACCGCGCACACGGCCAAAGACGCGGACCCGGCTGCCGAAGGCGCCAGGCTGACCGATGCCGCCTCGCCGCCTCGAGCCGCCGCGAACGCCGGCCCGGCCGGCCGGCCGGCGGGCGGGCACCGGCACGTGCACGAGGTCGACGTCGTGCGGGTGCTGACGTTCGTGGCCGTGATCGGCGTCCACGCGACCGGCGGGACGACCGACGGCGGCAGCTACCTGGGCAACGCCGCGCTGAACCTGCTGCACTTCACCCGCGAGGCGTTCTTCGTCCTCACCGGCTTCGTCCTGGTGTACAGCTACGCCGACCGCCCGCCGCGGGGAGACGGGCTCCGCAGGTTCTGGGCCCGGCGGCTGCTGCTGGTCGGCGTTCCGTACGCGGTATGGACAGCGGTCTACGGCGCCGCGGTGGTGGGCACCCGGACGCGCTCCGACGGTCCATGGGGCGGCCTCGCCCAGTTCGGTGGGCTCCTGCTCAGCGGTGACGCCCACTACCACCTGTACTTCCTGCTCGTGTCCCTGCAGATCTACCTGGTGACGCCGCTGTTGCTGGCCCTCGTCCGGCGCGCCGACCGTCACCTGGCCTGGCTGCTGGCCGCCGGCGCGGCGGTGCAGGCGGCGATCCTCCTGGAGATCCAGTACGGCCGGCCACGCGGCGGCCTGGCCGGCTGGCTGCGGGACTACTGCCACGCCCTGCTGCCGACCTACCTGTTCTGGGTCCTGCTCGGTGCCGTCGCCGCCGCCCGCCTGGACGCGGTGCGCGGCTGGTTCGACCGGCACCGGCGCCTGGTGCCCGTCCTCGTGCTCGGCGGCGCCGCGGCCACGCAGGTCTGGTACTCGGTCCTGGTCCACCGCGGCCGCGGTCCGGCCTTCGCGTCCTCTGTGTTCCAGCCGGTGATGATCATCTGGGGTACCGCGACCGTCGTCGGGCTGTTCGCGGTCGGCCGGCTGTGGGTCAGCCGGCGCACCGCCGGCTCTCGCCTGGACCGGCTGCTCCGCCTCGGCTCGGAGCTGTCCTTCGGCGTCTACCTGATCCATCCGCTGTTCGTCGACAACCTCGTCGACGTGCTGGCCGGCAGGATCCCGGCGCCGCTGTCGACTCTCCTGATCGTCGTGGCGGCGCTGGCCGCCTCCGCCCTGCTGGTCGCGTTCGCCCGGCGCACCCCGCTGAGCCTGCCGGTTGCCGGCCGCCCGATGCGGCGTCGAGCCGCCGGCGGGACGAACGCCGCGCCTCGGGCGGCCGACCGCAGCTAGTCTCCCGCTGGGTGCGAGCCGCGTTCTCGGCCGCGGGCGAGAACGGCCGGCCCGAGAACAGGCGACCAGATCACGGCAGGCGGGCGGCACGGCGACGACCGTGAGTTGAGGAGTGGTGCTGTGACGGTGACGGGCGGGTTCGAGCTGGGGCTGGCGGGCAAGGCCGCGGTGGTCACGGGCGCGGGCGCCGGCCTCGGGCAGGCGATCGCCCTCGGGCTGGCCAGGGCCGGGGTGCTGGTCGGCCTGGTGGAGATCGACCCGACCAGGGCGACCGCCACCGCCGAGCTGATCGAGAAGGGTGGCGGGAGGGCGCTGCCCCTGCCGGCGAGCGTGATGGACACCGCCGCACTCGCCGAGGCGATCACCGCCGCGCACGCCGAGTTCGGCCGGCTCGACATCCTCGTGAACAACGCTGGCGGGGTGAAGGGCGCCCGGTTCCTCGACCAGAGCGAGCGCAGCTGGCGGCGTCACATCGACATCAACCTCGTCAGCATGCTCGCGGCGACGTCGACCGCCGCGCCGCTGATCGCCCAGACCGTCGCCGCCTCGGGCGACCCCGCGAGCCCCGTCGGCCCCGGTGGCCATGGCCGCGGCGGCGGCGGCTCGATCGTCAACGTCACCAGCATCGAGGGCATGCGTGCCGCGCCCATGTACGCCGTCTACGCCGCCTGCAAGGCCGGAATGATCAATTTCACCCGGACGATGGCCGTGGAACTCGCCGACCAGGGCATCCGGATCAACGCGATCGCCCCCGACATGACCGGGACCGCCGGTCTGCGCGGCATCATGCGCGGCCCGGTCGACCCGGACGAGCTGCCGCCCGTCCCGCCCGGGCGCCTGCCCGGGATCGAGCGCTACGTCCCGCTCGGCCGGGAGGGCGTCGCCAGCGAGGTCGCCGACGCCGCCGTCTTCCTCTGCTCCGACCGTGCCAGCTACATCACCGGCACCACCCTCAGCGTCGACGGCGGCACCGCCGCCTCCGGCGGCTGGATCCGCTCCGGCACCGGCTGGACCCTTCAGGGCGACCCCACCCCCTCCGGCTTCACCCACGGCGGGCCGAGTGACGGCCGCCCGGACGGGGCGTGAGATCTCGCAGCGGGCACGGTTCGGCGCGCTGCGAGCCGTCGAGTCGTGGCGGCTGCGCCGCGGGCATGCCATTCCCTGGCACGCCGAGGAGGGGCCCCGAGCCTTTCTGACCACCGTCATCCGCATACCGGAAACGGTGGGCGACCGGCTGCGCGAGGCGGCGCGGCCGGCCGCCGGGGCCGGTGGCCACCACCTTTACCCGGCGGCGAGCCTGCACGTGACACTCATCAATCTCGATCGTCACGCGGACGTCCCGGTGGCGCGGGTCGAACAGGTGCTGGCGGACTGCGTCTCGGCCGCCCCGCCGGTCGTCTTCGACCTGTGGGGGCTGGCGGTAGCACGCAACACCATCTATGTCCAGGCATACGCCCGCCCGGCACGGGCGGTTCCGTGGCTGCGCGCGTCGATCCTGCGCCGGCTGGACCCGGACCGCCGGGAGGGGCCGCCGAGGGGGGCGGCCCTGGCGTTCAGCAACGTCGTCCGGTTCCGGTCGACCGACATCGCCGCGGCCCGGGAGGTCACCCGCGCGCACCGGGCGGACCACTTCGGCTCGTTCTCCCTGGAGGCGGTCGAACTGGTCAGGACCGACAAGGTGATGTCGGCGGCGGGAACGGAGACCCTCGCCGTCTTCCCCGCGCGGCGGCGGCCACGCTGACCGGCCGGGCGGGGCGATCCCACGCCGCCGAACGTGAAGTGGGACTCGTCAGCCGCGAGCGGGCCGGACGGGCCCGTCGTCCGACGTGGCGCGCGGGTAACGTGTGAACAAGAGCATTCCGCTGTTCAGGCCTCGGCCAGGCCGGCTTCGGCGAGCCGGCGGGAGTCCGGGATGGCGGACCCGCGCGAGGCCGGAAACCCTGCGGCGGGGCGGGGTCAGGTTCGCTGGACCGTAGGGGGTCCGATGGCTCAGGTGGACACGTCCGCCGTCGCCGCGCCGACGACGCTGTCCGCCAAGGGCACCCGCCTCAACCGGCGCGGGCTCGCCACCCGGGGGCGCATCCTGGACATCGCGGTCGACCTGCTCAGCGGCGGTGGGCCGGACGCGGTCAGCGCGAACCTGATCGCCCGGGAGGCCGGCGTCACCTGGGGGACGATCCAGCATCAGTTCGGGGAGGCGGACGGCGTCTGGGCCGCGGTCATCGAGCACGTCTCGACCAGCCCGGACTTCTACCCGAAGACGGAGCATCTCTCGTCCGTGCTTCCGTTGACGAGGCGGCTGGAGGCCGTCGTCGACCTTGTCTGGACCGCACTGGACTCGCCGAGCGTGCGAGCCGTGCACAACCTGCGCCTGTACCTGCCGCGCGACCTCGCGGTGCTGGAAGAGGAGTTCCCGCGCACCGCGGCCGCGCTCGCCGCCTGGGACGCCCGCTGGGCGCAGGCCTGGGATCGCATCTTCGACGGCCTGAGCGTCTCCCGGGAACGCCTGGCCAAGGCACGTTCCCTCGTGCCCGCCGCGATCCGTGGCCTGCACGACATCAGCGACCTGAGTACCTACACGGATATCAGCCTCGCCCGGACCGGCCTCATCGAGGCCATGGCGCTCTATCTCTCGTAGCAGTCTCTCGTAGCACCCGGTATCTCTCGTAGCGGCCCGCGCGCCGGCGGACTAGAACCCGTTGCATGTCGGAGCGCGTCGCGGCACGGTAGCCGGATGGGCGGCGACAGCGACGCGGGTGAGCCCGCGGTCTTCGACAGCGGCGCCGGCTCCCGCCCAGGCCTCGCCGCCCCCGTGGTGGGGGCGGTGGACGACGCGCGGGACTTCGCCGGCCTGCCTGGAGTAGCGGTCGTCGCCGGCGGAAGCGGCGGGATCGGCGCGGCGGTCTGCCGGCTGCTCGCCGAGCGCGGCAGCGACGTCGTCCTCACCTACCACCGCAACGCCGACGCGGCGGCGGCGAGCACCGTGGCGGTCGCGGCCGCCGGGCGCCGCGGCGAGGCCCGCCAGCTCAGGCTCGAGGACGAGGCGGAGACGGCCGCGTTCGTCGCCGACGTCGCCGCCCGGTTCGGCGCGATGCACACCCTGGTGGTCGCCTCCGGCCCGCACGTCCCGCAGAAGCACCTCTCGACGGTGAGCCCGGCCATGTTCCGCCGCCAGGTGGAGGGCGAGGTGGTGGCGTTCTTCAACCTCGTCCAGCCCGCGCTGTCGGCGCTGCGGGCCGCCCGGGGCAGCGTCGTGGCGGTCACCACGGCGGCGACCCGCCGCTACCCGGTCCGCGACGGCCTGTCCGCCGGCCCGAAGGGGGCGGTCGAGTCGGTGGTGCGCGCCCTCGCCGCCGAGGAGGGCCGCTTCGGGGTGCGGCTGAACTGCGTCGGCCCCGGCATGCTGACCGACGGGATGGCCGGGCGGCTGATCAGCGCCGGCGACTACGCGGACGGCGCGCTCGACGTCGCCCGCCGCAACATCCCGCTGCGCCGCTTCGGCGCGGCGACCGACGTCGCCGAGGCGGTCTGTTTCCTCGCGTCGCCGCGCGCCGCCTACATCACCGGTGTCATGCTCGACGTCGACGGCGGCTACCACCTCTGACGGCCCGCCACCGCCCACCGCCGGCCGGCCACCCGCACTGGTCCGCCGCCCGCCGGCGCGGGCGGCGCGCCCCTCCGGGTGGCACCCGGCTAGCCCCACCACGGATCGGGGCACAGCACCAGTGTGCCCAGGGCGCCGCGCTGGTGAGCTGATCTCATGGAAAAGCTCCAGCAGAGGGCGCAGGCCGGTGCCGAAGCGTCGCCCGCGCCGAGCGCCGCCGAGAGCAGGGCAGTGGCGCTGCGCGACGTCCGGAAGGTCTACGGGCGGCGGGCGGCGGCCGTGACCGCCCTGGACGGCGTGACCCTCGACATCGACCGGGGCACGTTCGTCGCGGTGATGGGGCCGTCCGGCTCGGGCAAGTCGACGCTGCTGCAGTGCGCGGCGGGGCTCGACCGGCCGAGTGCTGGCGAGGTGTTCCTCGACGGCGTGGACCTGCGCCGACTGAGCGAGAACGAGCTGACAGTGCTGCGCCGGGAGCGGATCGGCTTCGTCTTCCAGTCGTTCAACCTCGTTCCGGCGCTGTCCGCCGAGTTGAACGTGGCGCTGCCGCTGCGGCTGGCCGGCCGCCGGCCGCGGCGGCGGGAGGTGCGGGACGTGCTCGCCGCCGTCGGGCTCGCCGGGCGCGGCCGGCACCGGCCGGCCGAGCTCTCCGGCGGCCAGCAGCAGCGGGTCGCCATCGCGCGGGCACTGGTCACCCGACCGGCGGTGCTGTTCGCCGACGAGCCGACCGGGGCGCTGGACACCCGGACCGGCCGCGAGGTGCTGACGCTGCTTCGCGAGCTGGTCGACGTCGACGGCCAGACGATCGTGATGGTCACCCACGACCCGGTCGCCGCCTCCTACGCCGATCGGGTCGTGTTCCTCGTCGACGGCCGAGCCGCCGGCGAGCTGCTCGGCCCGGACCCGGCCACCGTCGCCGCCCGGCTCGCGGGCCTCGAGCCCGATGGCCGCGAGTACGACCACGAGGACCACGAGGACCACGACGGCCCGTCGGCCTGGCGGCCAGCGGCCCGCGCGTCGGCGAGGCCGGCCACGCGGGCCTCCGGGCCGCTGCCAGCCCCCGCGGCGCTCGGCGAGGAGAGCTGACGTGACCGGCCTCGTCTGGCACACCGTCCGTGCCCGCATGGGCAGCCTGCTGGGGACCTTCCTAGCGCTGGCGCTCGGTGTCGCGCTGCTCGCGGCGATGACGCTGACGCTGGTCAGCACGGTCGGCGGCTCCGCCCGCACCCCGCGCTGGTACGTCGCGCCGGACGTCGTCGTCGCCGGCGCCGGCACGGTCAGCGTCACGACCGGCTCCGGCGACGACCGGGAGACCTCCTCGACCAGGACGACCTTCACCCGCGCGCTGCCCGCCGGGCTCGCCGGCCGGCTCCAGGCCGCCCTGGGCGGCGAGGCGACGGTGGTCGTGGACGTCGCCGGCTACGCGGCGGCCGACGGCGCGCCGGGTGACACCGTCCATCCGTGGTCCGCCGCGGCCCTGCACCCCTACTCCTGGGTCGCGGGGGGCGCGCCACGGGCGGCCGGTGACCTCGTGCTCAGCGCGCCGACCGGGCACCGCCCCGGCGACCGCATCACCGTAGTGACGACGCATGGCACACGTGTGTTCACGGTGAGCGGGGTGCTGCGCACCGATGCGCCAGGCGCGTTCTACGCCACCGACGCCGTCGCCACCGAGCTCGCGGACGGCCGGGTCTCGGCGGTGGCTCTGACGGGCCGCCCGGCCACGGCCGCCGCCGGCGGCCCGGCCGCCGCCGCGGCTCGCCCGCGCGACGCGGCGGCGCTGGCGACGGCCACGCGGGCCGCCGTCCGCGAGGCGAGCGCCGACGACGGCTCGGTCAGGGTGCTCACCGGCAACGGCCGCCGGGCCGCCGAACCCGACCCGGACGCCGAGCGCCGCACGGTCGCGATCGCCCTGCTCGGCACCACCACCGGCCTCGGCGGCTTCGTGTCGGTCTTCGTCGTGGCCGCGACGTTCGCGTACTCCGTCGCCGCCCGGCGGCGCGAGTTCGGCCTGCTGCGCGCCGCCGGAGCCACCCCGCGCCAGGTTTTCCGGCTCGTGCTCGGCGAGGCACTCACGGTCGGCCTGCTGGCCTCGCTCTCCGGCGTGGCGCTGGGCGCGCTGCTCGCCCCGGAGTTCGCGCACGTGCTCGTTCGTACCGGGTTCGCGCCGAGTGACTTCACCGCGCACTTCATCTTCTGGGCGGTGACCCCCGCGTTCGGGACGGGCCTGCTGGTCGCGTTGGTGGGTGCCTGGGCGGCGGCGTGGCGCGCCGGCCGGATCCGGCCGGTCGAGGCGCTACGGGAGGCGGCCGTGGACCGGCGGGCGATGACCGTGGGACGCACGGTCATCGGCCTGCTCGCGTTCGGCGGCTCTGTGCCACTCATCGCCGTGCTGATGGCGAACCCGTCGGCGGACGGCGTGGCGCTGATCATCATCGCGGCGATGCTGCTGATCGTGGGGTTCGCGCTGTTCGCGCCCGTGCTCATCCCGCCGCTGGCGTGGCTGCTCACCGCGCCGCTCGCCGCCTCGCCCGGGGCCGTCGGGCTGCTCGCCCGCCATGGCGCGCGCGCCGCCGTGCGGCGCACCGCGGCGACGGCGGCGCCGATCCTCGTGACGATCGGCATCGCCGGCGCGACGCTCACCGGCTTCGGGACGCTGCAGGCGGCGAGCGACAGCGCCGCCCGCGACCAGATCACCGCCGACGCGCTGGTCGTGCCGGCCGTCGGCGCCGGCCTGCCCGACGCGACCGTCGACGCGCTGCGCGCCATCCCCGGCGTGCGGGCCGCCGTTCCGGTCGCCGACGCGTCCGTCTACGTCCGCGACGGCGAGGACCCAGAGGCATGGGTCGCCCGGTATGCCCCCGGCGGGGATCTCGACGCCGTGCTCGACATCCCGGTGACGGCCGGCCGGCTCGCCGACCTGACCGGCACCGACACGGTCGCGGTGCCGGCCGGCAGCCGCTGGAAGGTCGGCGAACGGGCCGAGCTGTGGCTCGCCGACTCGACGCCGGTGCGGCCGCGGGTGGTCGCCGTGCTCGGCCGGCGGCTCGACCTCGACGAGACCTTCCTGCTGCCGGCGGCGCTACGCACCGGGCACGAGCCGACGCTCGCGACCGTCGTCTACCTGCGGCTCTCGCCAGAGGCGACGCGGTCGGCGGCCGCCGGGGCCGCCGTCGCCGCCGAGGTGGCGGCGACGACGGCCGCCACCGGAAGGATGGTCGGCACCGGCGAGTACCTGTCCGCGGCGAGCGCCGAGCAGGCAAGGGCCAACCGCCAGGCGTCGGTGGTGGTGCTCGGCATGGCGCTCGTCTACACGGCGATCGCGATCGCGAACACGCTGGTCATGGCGACCCGGGACCGGGCGCGTGAGTTCGCCACCGTCCGTCTCGCCGGTGCCACGCGTCGGCAGGTGCTGGCCGTCGTCGGCGCCGAGGCCGTCCTGGTGACCGGCATCGGCGCCGCGCTCGCGGCCGCGGTCACGGCGATCACGGCCTGGGGCGCCCAGTACGGCCTGGCGGACCTCGCGCCGTCCGTACCGATCACCGTTCCCTGGGGCCCGCTCGGCGCGATCGCCGCGGCCTGTCTCACCATCGCCCTGCTCGCCAGCGTCATCCCCGCCGCGCTGCTGCTGCGTCGCGACCCTGCCGACCTGGCCGCCGTCCGGGAGTGACCGGGCCCGTCCTCACGAACTGGCCGCTCCGGGCGGGTGCGACACTCGTCGCCTGGTTCGGCGCAGAGGCGGGAGGGACGACGCATGGCCGACGACAGGGCCGACGACAGGCGCGCCTCGGCGCGCAACTGGGCCGGGAACGTGACGTTCGCGGCGGCCCGCGTCGTCACCCCGACGTCGGTCGCCGAGCTCGCGGAGGCGGTGACCGCCGGCGGCGCGGTGCGCCCGCTCGGCACTCGGCACTCGTTCAACCGGATCGCTGACACGGACGGCACACTGATCTCGACCGCCGGGCTGCCACGCCTCGTCCGCGTCGACCCCGCCGCGCGGGAGGTGACGGTGAGCGCCGGCACCCGCTACGGCGACCTGGGCCGTGAGCTCGACGCGGCCGGCTGGGCGCTGCGCAACCTCGGGTCGCTGCCGCACATCTCGGTCGCCGGCGCGTGCGCGACGGCGACGCACGGCTCGGGCGAGCGCAACGGCAACCTGGCCACCTCCGTCGTCGCCCTCGACCTGGTCACCTCGTCGGGCGAGCTCGTGACGGTCAGGCGGGGCGTCGACGAGGACTTCGACGGCCACGTCGTCGCCCTCGGCGCGCTCGGCGTCGTCGTCGCGCTGACCCTTGAGATCGTCCCGACGTTCCAGGTCAGCCAGCACGTCTACGAGGGCCTGACGCGCGAGAGCCTGCTGGCGGGCGTCGGCGAGATCCTCGGCGCGGCCTACAGCGTCAGCGTGTTCACCACCTGGGACCCGGACGCCGGCTCGCAGGTGTGGCTCAAGCGGCGGCTCGGCGAAGACCGTGAAGCTGGCGAGGACCACCAAAGCGGCGAGGGCGGCGTTGGCACAGCCGCGCCAGCACCGGCCCAGCTGTGCGGCGCCCGGCCGGCCGCGCGCCCGCTGCACCCGATCCCCGGCGTCGACCCGGAGCACACGACCCGGCAGCTCGGCGTTCCCGGCCCCTGGTTCGAGCGGCTGCCCCACTTCCGTCTGGGCTTCACCCCGAGCGCCGGCGACGAGCTCCAGTCCGAGTACTTCGTTCCCCGTGACCACGCCGCCGCGGCCATCGAGGCCGTCTACAAGGTCAGCGGCGAGATCCGCGGTGCGCTCCAGATCGGCGAGCTGCGCACGGTCGCCGCGGACAGCCTCTGGCTCAGCCCTGCCTACCGCCGCGACGCCCTCGCGCTGCACTTCACCTGGCTACCGGACGAGGACGCCGCTGCCCGCGCGGTCGCCGCCGTCGAGCGGGCACTCGCCCCGTTCGATCCCCGTCCGCACTGGGGGAAGGTCTTCGTGCTGGCTCCCGGGCAGGTCCGGGCCGGATATCCCCGGATGGCGGACTTCGCCCGGCTGGCGGCCCGCCATGATCCGCCCGGTGTCTTCCGCAACGCCTTCCTCGACGCCTACCTCCAGTCCGACTGACGGCGTGGCCTCGGCGGCCCGCCCCGGGAGACCGGACGGCCCGCCCGCGGCACGGACCGCCTGCCCGCCCCGTCGGGCCCGGCAGCTGGCCGGCCGGCGGTGATGGCACCAATGGGGCTTGCCTCGGGGGAACCGGCCTAGTCGCTTTTCGGGCGATCATCGGTGCGGTTGATGGATGGCGTCCGGTTGACCACACCAGGCGCTCGCATATATGACTTTGAGTGATCGGTCCCATACAGAAGGCGCCTGTCCGCGACAACGACACCACCCGCGTCCAACGGATTCGCAATCATGCGCACCGACAACCTATCCAGCTACGTTCCGCAGCATTTAGCGGATCTGGTTTGGCCGCCACGTCGCGAGCACCACATTGCTACCGCCTGTATCGTTCCAATTGGTTATAGGGATCACGTCCTGTCACGCTTGATCTAATTGCCGGCCCGCCCAGCGCCCGCGAGCCCGGCCAGCGTCTCATTTACCCGGGGGAAATGTGATCACGGCCCAGGCGGCGCAGGAGCACGCCAGCAGCGACACCATTTTTGTCGCGAGTTCCATCGGTCTCGCCTTGATCGGCTCGTTCGCCGCGCTGGTGAGCGCTCTGCGCATCCCGTCCTCCCAGGGCGCCGCCCGGCGCAGGTGGGTCGCCGCGTCCGCGGTCTCCCTCGGCGGCGGGGCGATCTGGTCCATGCATTTCATGGGAATGCTCGGTTACCACGTCGGCAACCGGCAGCTTGCCTACAACCTTCCGCTGACCGCTCTTTCTCTGCTGATCGCCGTCGGCGTTTCGGCGATCGGGTTGTCCATCGTCGGAAGCAACCCGAGAAGCGCCGGCCGCCTCGTCGTCGGCGGGGTCATCGCGGGGCTCGGCGTGGCGGCCATGCACTACACCGGCATGGCCGCGATGCAGTCGGGCAGCACCGTCACCTATGACACGAAGCTGGCCGGCGCCTCCGTCGCGATCGCCGTGGTGGCGGCGCTGGCCGCTCTCTGGCTCGCCTTCCGGGTGCGCACCACCGCGCACATCGTCGCCGCGTCCGTCGTCATGGCCGTCGCCGTCTGCGGAATGCACTACACCGCGATGGCGGCCACCCAGATCGCCCAGACCGACCACCTGGACCAGATCAGTGGCGCCGATCCCATTGTGCTGAGCTTCCCCGTCATGCTGATCGCCTTTACGGTGCTGGCGCTCATCATCTTCGCGGCGCTGGGCGGCTTTGCCAACTCCGGAATGTCACCGCTCGGCGTCACCGGGACGAACGGGCGGCGATCGCCCGCCCCGGCCCCGGCCGGCCGGCGGAGCTCGGCTCCGACTGGCCGTCACCAGCCGGCACCAGCCGCGGATACCCGCGACGCCGCGGGGCGAGGCGCCTTCGACGGCCAGCCTGGGCGCGAGCGCTTCGACCACGCGGCACCCGCCGGGCAGGACTGGGCGGGTTATCTCCCCTCGCAGCCCGCGCCCGCCGCTCCGGCGTTCCCGGAAGACGACCGCCAGACGCCGCTGTACCGGTAGGGTCGGCCGGAGTCACGCGGTAGTTGTGTGGGGGCCGTGTAGTACCAGTCTTAGGCAGAAGGTGCTGGCCGGATGACGACCATCGACGACCTGGCCGCTCTCGGGCGCGAGGAGCACGGCCTGGCGGTTGTCTCGACCGTGCGGGGCGACCAGACGATCCAGTCGTCGGTTGTCAACGCGGGCGTGCTGGCGCATCCGTTCACCGGCGAGGCCGTGCTCGGTTTCGTCACCTACGGCAGGGTGAAGCTCGCGAACCTCCGCGCCCGCCCCCAGGTGACGGCCACCGTCCGGTCCGGCTGGCGGTGGGCCACGGTCGAGGGGCGCGCGGAGCTGATCGGCCCTGACGACCCGCATCCGGACGTTGACGCCGAACGCCTGCGGCTGCTGCTGCGCGAGGTGTTCACCGCGGCGGGCGGCACCCACGACGACTGGGACGAGTACGACCGTGTCATGGCCGAGCAGCGGCGCACGGCCGTTTTCGTCCGGCCCGACCGGGTCTACAGCAACTAGAACCGTCGGTCGCGGTCAGCTGTCACCATCATCGCCAACGCGGTCACCGTCGCCGGGCGGTGGGCGCGTACAGCGCGGCGCGCAGGCCCGGGGCGAGGTACCGGACTAATTCATCAGCCGACATGCTCGCGATGGGTTCGAGCTCGAGCACGTAGCGCGTGAAGATGACGCCGGCCAGCTGCGCGCTGAACGCGGCGGCCCGATAGGGCGCGTCCGCGGCGCCGATGTACTCGGCCACCCGGCCCACGATCTCCCGTTCCAGCACCTCCCGGAACAGCCGGGCCACCTCGGGCTCCTGCACGAGCGCCGACATCACGAGCCGGAGCTGGCTGCCGCGGTCGGAGTCGTCCCAGGTGGCGACGACGGTGCGCAGCACCCGTTCCGGCAGCGTCGCCCGGTCGCCCGGCAGCGCGGCGGACAGGAGCTCGGGCGGGTTGGCGAGCAGGCCGAGCGTCGCGCCGAACAGGCCCTTCTTGGAACCGAAGAAGTAGCTGATCAGGGCGACGTCCACCCCGGCCTCGGCGGCGATCGAGCGCAGTGTCACGGTTCGGTAGCCGTCCGACAGAAAACGGCGACGCGCGACCTCGAGGATCTGGCTGCGAGTGTCCGGGCTGCCGGCCCGCCGGCCGCGCGGGCTCCCCTCGGCCTTATTCATCATGGTTGAAATTGTGCGGGGAGCAGGCGACCTTGGCCAGGGTTCACACCCCAGGCTGGAGGCCCACGATGACCATCACCACGGCGACCCCTGCGTCGCCGGCAGACCGGCAGGGCGGCCCGCACCGCGCGGTGCTCCCAGTCGTCATGCTCGCCCTCGCCACAGTCGTCGCCGCCGTCGCGTCCCTGAACGTGGCGCTTCCCTCGATCGCGCGCGACACCCACGCTAACCAGACCCAGCTGTCCTGGATCATCGACGCCTACGCCCTCCCCTTCGCGGCACTGCTGCTCCTCGGCGGCGCCATCGGCGACCGGTACGGGCGGCGGCGCGCACTGGTCGTCGGTCTCGCGGTCTTCGGGGCCGGCTCGCTCGCGGCCATGACCGTCAGCGATCCGGGCTGGCTCATCGCGATGCGCGCCGTGCTCGGGGTCGGCGCCGCCCTGGTCATGCCGGCGACGCTCTCGACGATCACCGCCACCTTCCCACCGGAACAGCGGTCGCGCGCCGTCGGAGCCTGGGCCGGCGTCGCCGGGGCGAGCGCGCTGCTGGGAGTGCTCACCTCCGGCCTGCTCCTGGAGGTCTGGTCGTGGCGCTCGGTGTTCGGGCTGAACGTCGCCCTCGCGGTGGTGGCCGTCCTCGCCACCCTCCGGGTGATCCCCGAGTCGGCGGACCCCGGCGCCGGGCGGCTTGACGTGATCGGCGCGCTGCTCACGGTCGCCGGGCTTGGCGTGGCGGTCTACTCGATCATCGAGGCGCCCACCGAGGGGTGGAGCAGCCCCCAGACGCTGATCGGCATCGCCGCCGGGGTCGTCATCCTGGTCGGTTTCGTCTTCTGGGAGCTGCGCCACCCGAACCCGCTGCTGGACCCGCGCCTGTTCGCCCACCGCGCCTTCACCGCCGGCACCCTGTCGATCACCCTGCAGTTCTTCGCGTTCTTCGGGTTCATCTTCCTGCTCCTGCAGTACCTGCAGCTGGTCCGCGGCGACGGCCCGCTGGTCGCGGCGGTGAGCCTGATACCGATGAGCCTGACGATCATGCCCGCCGCGCGCGTGGCCGCGCCCCGGCTGGTCAGCCGGGTCGGCGCCCGCCCGGTCGTGGTCCTCGGGCTCGGTCTGGTCACCGCGGGCCTGCTGGTGCTGTCGCGCCTGGAGGTGGGCAGCGGCTACTGGCTGCTGCTGGCCGGCCTGCTGCCGCTCGGCGCCGGCATGGGCCTGGCGATGACGCCCGCGACGACCGCGATCACCGACGCGCTGCCGGCCGCGAAGCAGGGCGTCGGCTCGGCGACGAACGACCTTGCCCGCGAGCTGGGCGGCGCCCTGGGGATCGCCGTGCTGGGCAGCATCCTGCAGTCGACCTACCGCGACCACCTGCACCCCGCCGGCCTGCCGGCCCCGCTCGCCGAGTCCGCCCGTTCCTCCCTCGCCCTCGCCACCCGGCTGGGCCCGGCCGTCGCCCAGCAGGCCGAGACCGCCTTCGTCGACGGCATGCGGACCGCGCTGACCTGCGCCGCCATCGTGGTCGCCGTCGCGGCCGTCGCCGTCGGGGCCCTGCTCCGCCCCGCCGCCGCGCAGGCCGCCCCAGGCCAGGCAGCCGAAGCGGCCCAGGACCAGCGGTCCCCGCATCCCGCCTCGTCGTAGGCAGCTCCACCCCAGGACCAGCGGTTCGAACCGAACTCATATGTTCGCCAGATGGAATGGTCCGTGGACGGCACGGCAGCCGAAGGCCGGGGGGGAACGATGGAGGGAGCCGGGCCACGGCTGCTGGTCGTCGATGACGAGCCGAACATCGTCGACATGCTCCGGATGGCGCTGCGCTTCCACGGGTTCGACGTGGTCACCGCGCAGTCCGGGCGGCAGGCCACGGCGGCGGTGGCGGCACGGCGGCCGGACCTGATGGTGCTGGACGTCATGCTGCCCGACGGCGACGGCCTGGAGCTGTGCCGGCAGTGGCGGGAGCAGGGCGTGGACGTGCCGGTCGTGTTCCTGACCGCGCGCGACCGGCACACCGACAAGATCGCCGGGCTGACCTATGGCGGCGACGACTACGTCACCAAACCGTTCTCGATCGACGAGCTGGTCGCCCGGATCAGGGCCGTGCTGCGCCGCACGTGGCGGGAGCCACCCGCCGCGTGCGCGCCGGCGCTGACCTTCGCCGACGTCCGGCTGGACGAGGACACGCACGGCGTCACCCGCGGGGGCCATCCCGTCGAGCTGGCCCCCACTGAGTTCAAGCTGCTGCGATACTTCATGACCAACCCGAACAGGGTGCTCTCCCGGGAGCAGATCCTCGACGCCGTGTGGAGCGAGGACTACCGCGGCGGCGCCACGGTCGTCGACCAGTACGTCAGCTACCTGCGGCGCAAGCTCGCGCCCTTCGGCCCGCCGTTGATCCACACCCAGCGGGGCTTCGGCTACGCCCTGCGCGAGGCCGCCACCTCGCCGGTCCGGCGACCGGATGCCGGCGAGGCGTGACCGAGGTCCCGCCGTGACGCTGCGCGTCCGCCTGATGCTCGGGCTGCTGGCGTTGCTCGCGGTCTGCCTGGCGGTCGCCGGGACGGCCAGCGCCCTGGCCCTGCGGTCGCACCTGATCGGCCAGACGGACAACCAGCTGCGCGGCGCCCAGAACCTGATCAGCACCCGCGGCGTCTCGACGCTGACCCGGCTCGCTCCGCTGTTCGGGGGCGTGGGCCTGCAGCGAGCCGTCGCTCCCACCGAGTTCGTGGTCGAGCTACGCCAGCCGGACGGTTCGGCGTTGACGCTGACCGGCGGGACCGACCAGCCGGCGGCAGGCGGCCGGCTCCTGGCCAGCGTCACCGACCTGGACCGCCGGATCGCGGCGGGCACGCCGTTCACCATCGAGGCGGCGGACGGCCGCTACCGAGCACTGGTCACGGCGCTCCCCGGCGGCGTCACCGACCTCGTCGCGCTGCCCATGCGGCCGGTCGAGGACACCATCGGCCGGCTCCTGCTGGTCGAGACCATCGTCGCCGCCGCCGTGCTCGCGCTCGGTGGGGGCTGCGCCTGGCTCCTGCTCGGCCGCGGCCTGCGCCCCCTGCGGGACATCACCCGCACCGCGGCCGCGATCGCCGACGGCGATCTGGAACGCCGGGTGCCGCATGGCCGGTCGCGTACCGAGACCGACCGCCTCGCCGCCGCCCTCAACGTCATGCTCACGCAGATTCAGACCGCCTTCGAGGGCCGTAGGCGCTCACAGGAGCGCCTACGGCAGTTCGTCGACGACGCCTCGCACGAGCTGCGCACCCCGCTGACCTCGGTACGCGGCTACGTCGACATGCTGCGCCAGGGCATCGTGCCGCCGTCGGGCACCGACGACGCGCTTCGCCGCGTGCAGGACGAGACCCGCCGGATGAGCACCCTCGTCGACGACATGCTCTACCTCGCCCACCTCGACGAGGCCCGGCCGCTCGAACACGCCACCGTCGACCTGGCCGCCATCATCCGGGACGCCGTCGCCGACGCCTCCGCGGTCGAGCCGGACCGTCCGCTGTCCGTGCGGGTGCCGCCGGAATGCCCCGCCGTCGGGGATCCCGACGCGCTGCGGCAGGTGATCGGCAACCTGCTGACCAACGTCCGGGTCCACACCCCGCCCGGCACCGCCGCCGAGGTCTCCCTGCGCACCACTGGCGGCGAGGTCCTGTTCGAGGTCCGCGACGAGGGGCCGGGCGTGAACGCGGCCGACCTGGACCGGATCTTCGACCGTTTCTACCGTTCCGCCGCCGGCCGGGACCGTGGCCGGGGCGGCAGCGGCCTGGGGATGTCCATCGTCGCCGCCGTCGCCACCGCCCACGGCGGCCGGGCCGAGGTCGCGAGCGCCCCTGGGCAGGGGCTGGCTGTCCGAGTCACGCTGCCCGCGCCCTGAACCAGCACCGCGCCAAACCCGCACGCCGCTCGCCTCCGGCTCACATCTCGTCCGCATGAACGGGCGGTCTGCTAGGTGTCATGCGGATCAGCGCCATGCGCACACTGGTGGAGGGACCCGGCCTACCGACCTGCCCGCCCGCGCGGCAGGCGGGCGGGCGGGACGGTCGAGCGTGGTGGAACAGTCGGTGGCGATGGGTCGCGGCGGTGCCGCTCGTGGTCTCGGCCGCCCTCCTGCTGACCGATCGTCTGCTGGTTCGCGTCGCCGAGCACCGCCTGACCAACCGGCTGGGCTGCATGGGCACGCTGACGGGAACTCGATCCGTGCACATCGACGGATTCCCCTTCCTGACGCAGCTCGCCGCCGGGCACTTCCGGACCGTGACGGCCACGGCCGACGGGTTCGGCCGGGCCGATCGGCTGACCGACCTCGCCGTGACGTTCCGCGACGTCCGAGTTCCGGTCTGGTCGGCCGTCCTCGGCCGGCCGAGGACGGGTTCCCTGGCGGTTGGCTCGGTCTCGTTGACGGCCGTTCTGCGCCTCGGCTCCGACGGCCCGGACGGCCGGTTGGCGCGCCCGCTCGCTCCGGGGCCGCCCGTGACCGGGCGCCCGGTGTCGTCGGTGGCCGCGCGTCCGTCAGCCGCCGTCCTGCCACCGGGCGCGCACCTCGACGGCGTCGAGCCGGTGCCCGGCGGGCTGCGGCTCGCGGTCACGATGCCAGGAGCCGCGCTGGCCGGTATGGACGGGCGGACGTGCCGTGGCTGACGCGCGACGACCCGGCACCGCGGCCCCCAACGTCGAGGCCCCCAGCCCCACGACGCCCAGCCCCACGACACCCGGCACCGTGGCGCCCAGCACCGTGGCGCCCGGCACCGTGGCGCCCGGCACCGTGGCGCCCAGCACCGTGGCACCCGGCACCGCGACGTCGCGCCTCGCCTGGCGGCTCGCCGACCGGCGCGGCATGTCCGTGCGCGACCGCGGCGCCAGGCTGCTCATGATCCTCACAGCGCTGCTCGTCCTGCGCGGGATCCAGGCCGCCGTCGCCGGGCTGACCGTGCTGGCCGTGACGGTGTCGCGGTTCGAGCATCCGGCCCCCACGCTGCATCTGGCCCGGCTCGCCGAGGTCGAGCCCGCGCCGATGACCGCCGTCACCGCGCTGACCATGATCCTGGCCTCCGCGGGTCTCGCCGCCGTTCTGCTGCCCCGCCGCCAGGTGCTCGCCGCGTTCGCCGGGATCAAGGCGTTCGCGCTGGTTGCCGCGTCGGCGCTCACCGTCATGTTCACGGCCGAGCCGGCCAGTATCCGGGCCGCCGTCGCCGGCTGCGGCGTCGGCATCGTCGCCCTGTTCTGGCCGGCGGCGCGGGACGCGGCCGGGCGCGTACTGGCGGCGGTGGGCCTGCCTCACCCGCACGGCCGAGCCGGTGACCTCATCCTCGCCGTGAAGATCGCGCTGCTGGTGGCGATCGTCGCCATTCCCGTCTGACAGCACATACAGCGCGCGGCGTCCGGCCGTCGCCGGCACCCCGCGGAACGCAGGCCAGCCCTGATCCGGGTCCGCCCTCGACCCACCCGAACGTCATGAGACCACCACTCAGTCAAGGAGGCATCGCACGATGCACCCCACGGCTTCCTCTCACTCGTCCGTCCCTGTTTCATCGCCGAAGGACGTCCCGGCGACCGCGCCGCGGGACGTGAACGAGGTTCCCGGGCCGCCCGGCGGCGTGGTGGCGACCGTCCGGCGGCTGCGCGCCGACCCGTTGACGCGGTTCCCCGAGCTCCGCCGCGACTACGGGCCGCTGGTTCGGCTGGCCAGCTGGCCGGTGTCCGCCTTTCTCGTGTCCGACCCGGACGCGATCGCCGACGCGCTGGTCGGTAGCCACCGCCTGTACGCCAAGGGGGCCGTGGTCCGCGGCCCCGGCTCGCGCGCGACCGTCACGCAGCCGCTGACGTACCTGCTCGGCCAGGGCCTGCTGACCAGCGCCGGCGAGACCCACCTCCGCCAGCGCCGGCTGATCCAGCCGCTGTTCCACAAGCAGCGGATCGCCGGCTACGGCGAGCAGTTCGTCGCCCTGGCCGACGCCGCCGCCGCGACCTGGCGCGACGGCCAGCGGCTGGACCTGCACGCGGAGATGACCGAGATGACGTTGGCGATCGTCGCCAGGACGCTGTTCGACGTCGATGTCGACGATCGCATTATTGACGTGGTGCGGGCCGCCGTCGGCGAGAACATGCCGGCCGCGCGGCGTGCGAGCCTGCCCGGCTTCCAGCGACTGGAGCGGCTCCCGCTACGGGCGGCGCAGCGACGCCAGGACGCCCGCGCGGCGCTCGACAACGCCGTGTACGAGATGATCGCCGCCCGGCGCGCCGACGGTGCCAGCGACACCACCAGCACCACCGGCACCACCGGCACCGACCTGCTGTCCCTGCTGCTGGCCGCCCAGGACGCCGACACCGGCGAGCGGATGGACGACACCCAGATCCGCGACGAGGCGATGACCCTTCTGCTCGCCGGCCACGAGACGACCGCGAACGCGCTGGCGTGGACGTTCCATCTGCTCGGCGGCGAGCCGGCGGTGGCCGCCAGGCTGCACGAGGAGGTCGACACGGTCCTCGGGGGCCGGCCACCCACGATCGACGACCTGCCCCGGCTCGCCTACGCGGGCGCGGTGTTCTCCGAGTCCATGCGGCTCTACCCACCGGTCTGGGCGATGGGCCGCCACCTCGTCGCGGACCGCGAGGTGGCCGGATACCTGCTGCCCGCCGGGTCGACCCTGGTCTTCAGCCAGTGGGTCATACACCGGGACGAGCGCTGGTGGCCGGAGCCCGACCGCTTCGACCCGACCCGCTGGCTCGACAAGGCGACGGCGCACGACCGCCCCCGCTTCGCCTACTTCCCGTTCGGCGCCGGGCCTCGTCAGTGCATCGGCAACAGCTTCGCGGTCGCCGAGGGCGTCCTGACGCTGGCCGCGATCGCCCGCCACTGGTCGTTCACCCCGGCCGCGGGCGCGCCGGTCGTGCCCGAGCCGCTGGTCACCCTGCGCCCCAAGGGCGGCCTGCCGATGCTGGCCCACCGGCGCCGTTGAGGCGGGTCTCACGTCCGGGTGACCTTGGGCACGTGACGGTCGACCTCCACGACGCCGTATCGCCGAGGTGCCGGCGATACGGCGTCGCCGATGTCGGTCTTCGGACGGTCTCGGACTCCGCCCGAACCGGGGTCTCGACCGCGGCATCGCCATCGCGGGCGGCGACATCGGCGTCGCGACCGTCGATCGCCGTGTCCCGCGCGGATTCCTTTACTACATCGGCTGGACCTGTCAGCGTAGACGAGTGAGGGCGCTGATCAGATACTGCACGACACCGGCTGGCCCCGTGGCGTATTCGACAATGGGATCTGGACCGGCCTTGTTGTGCGACTCGGGGTGGATCACTCACCTTCGCGGGCAGCTGGATCTGTTTTCCTTTGGCGGGTTTGTTGAACGTCTGGCGCGGCATTTCACGGTGATCCGCTTTGACAAGCCCGGATGCGGACTGTCGGATCGGGACGGCGTCGACCTCTCGTTCGACGGACAGATGGCCGCGGCGCTGGCGGTCGCCGACGCGGTGGGCGCGCGTCGCTTCCGCCTGTTCGGTGCCTCGCAGGGGGGTCAGCTCGCCGCCGCGATCACGGCGAGGTACCCAGAACGGGTCGAGGCGCTCGTGGTCTACGGAATGTGCGCCAGCGGCCGAGATCTGGCGCCGCCCGACGTCAGGAAGTCCGTCGTCGCGCTGGTGCGGGCGCACTGGGGCATGGGGCTGCAAGCACTGGCACACGCCTTCGTCACCGATCCCACCGCTGACGAGATGGCGGCGTTCACCCGGTTCCAGCGGACGAGCGCCTCGGCCGCGGTGGCCGCACAGTTGCTCGAGGTGTACTACGACACGGATGTCCGGGGGCTGCTTCCAGCGGTCCGGACACCGACCGCGGTCCTGCACCGCGAAGGCGACCGAGGCACCAGGTTCGACTTGGGCCGCGAGGTCGCCGCGTGTGTCCCCGGGGCCACCCTGATCCCGCTGCCAGGCTCCAGCCATCTCTATTACCACGGCGAATGGGAGGCGGTCCTGGACGCGGTACTCACCTTTCTAAGCCAGCCCTCGCGCAGGGGACAACGGCTGACGGACCGTGAGTTCGAGATCGCCGAACTCGTGACCGAGGGGCTCACCAACCATGCCATCGCCGGCCGCCTGTCCGTCGCGCCACGAACGATCGAGACGCACGTGGAGAACATCCGGCGCAAGCTGCACATGAGCTCCCGCGCCCAGATCGCGGCCTGGACCACCGAACAGCGGCTGCGCCAGCACCTCCGAGGGATCGGTTGAACACCCGATATCCGCGCCCTATATCCGCACCGCCATGGGCGGCGTCTACGCCCGGTCGGTGTCCGACCAGGGCTACGCCCCACAGGTCAACGCGATCATGGCCGCCAACCCGCGACCGAGCCCGCGACGCGGGACCGTTCCACCCGCCGCCCAGCCGCTACTCGACCAGCTCGCCGCCTACGGAACCGGCGACAAGGTCAGGGAGCGGCTCACGCCCTGGGAGCAGGCCGCCGACATTGTCACCATCCTGCTTGTCGTGACCACGGCGTCGGTCCAGACGGCTGCATGGTCGCGTGGCGACGAAAGCCGCTGTGTGGGGGAAGGGGCTCAGCGCCGCCGGCGTGCGCGCAGCACCAAGTCGTCGGTGTGGTGCGCGCCGGCGCCGCCCTCGGGTGCGACGCGCGGTCGCTGCTCGTCGCGCTCGACCTTCCAGTCGTCGTTGAGGAGCGCGGCGACCGTGGAGGGCCAGACGTAGTCGGCCGGGTCGAAACCGTCGTCGCGCACCTGGTGGGTGTCCATCCCCGCGTGGTGCACGAGCAGCAGCACGCCACCGGGCGCGACCGCGGCGAGCAGCGCGCGCTCGGCCGCGGCATCGGGGGTGCGCAGCAGCGCCGGGTACTGCGCGGAGACGAGATCGAACGACGCCGGCGTAAGCCCCGCCTGCGCAAGTTCGGCGTGCACCCAGCGAACGGCGACGCCGGCGTCGCGTGCGTGCCCAGCCGCCCGCGCCAGCGCGACACCCGACACGTCGAGGGCGGTCACGTCCCAGCCACGGTTCGCGAGCCAGACCGCGTCCGCGCCCTCGCCGCAGCCGACGTCGAGCGCCCGCCCGGGTGTGAGCCCGGTGGCCTCGGCCACGAGCGCGCCGTTGGGCTGGCCGCTCCACAACTGCTCCCGGTCGGTGTATCGCCCGTCCCACTGGGCCGCCACCGCGGGGTCGCCGACGTATCCGTCGGCAGGCGGGAGAGTGTGGGACGCGGGCGATCCTGCCGCGATGTCGTCGGTCACCGGGTCATCGTTGCCCATCGCGCCCCGGTCTCACCACTCTGGTTGCCGGTTCGGCAAAACGAGGGTCGGGTGCGTGGATCGCTACGGCGCAGGCGACCGGCTGGCCGGGTCCTCCGCTCGATGCCCTGGGAACTGACCAGAATAGGAGCTGTGAGCGGGGGGATGCGCACGTGACCACGATCCTGCTCGGGTTCGCCGCGGGACTGCTGATCGCGGCGGTCACGGCTCCTGTCGGGGTCTCCGGGGCGGTGTTCCTGCTGCCCGTCCAGCTTGACGTGCTCCGGGTTCCGAATCCTGCCGTCACGCCTACGAATCTGCTGTTCAACGTGGTCGCGACCCCGGGGCCTCTCGTCCGGTATCGCCAGCAGAACCAGCTCCGTGGCCCCCTCGTCCGCCTGCTTGTCCTCGGCACACTGCCCGGCGTCGTCGCGGGCGCGGTGATCCGAGTTCACCTCGCGCCAGGCGCTCGCCTGTTCCGGCTCCTGCTCGGGGGGCTGCTGCTGCCCTTGGGTATCTGGCTGGTCGCGCGGACCCTGCGCACCGATCGCACGAGCAGTGCTCCCCCGCCTCGGCCAAGGATCGTCGCCGCCCTCGCCCTGGTCGTCGGGGTCCTCGGGGGGATCTACGGCATCGGCGGCGGTTCGATCCTGGGCCCGATCCTCGTCGGGCGCGGCATGCCGGTCACGGTCGTCGCGCCCGCCACCCTCGCCTCGACGTTCCTCACCTCGGTTGTCGGCGCGGTCACCTACGGCCTGCTCGCCCTGACGACACCCGGGAACATCGCACCCCACTGGATCCTCGGTCTCGCCTGCGGGCTCGGGGGCCAGTGCGGCGGCTACCTCGGAGCACGGCTTCAGCCCCGCCTACCCAACACCGCTCTGAAGCTGCTCCTCGGAACTCTGGCCATGGCTCTCGCCGTCCTGTACCTGATCCAGGCCAGCTGAGGCGTCGGCGACACGGCCCGACGCATCACGATGCTGTTGGGGCTCCGCCTACCCGGCGTTCGAGCGACTCACCGCGGACGTCGAGACCCGCGCACCGGTTCCCGCCGCACCTGATCGACGCACTGGAGTGGACTTGGTTCAGGGTCCTGAGATCAACCCGCTGGCTGGGTCGGTGCGACCCACACGGTTCTCACATCCAGCTCGCAGCCACGACGCATCCACCGCTGGTGGGATCACCGCACTGGACGCCACCCAGGCCGGCGTCCGCCACGCGTCGTCGTCAGTCGGGAGAATGGTGTGAACAGTCGGAACAGGGTTCTCGGCCGCTCGGTCGCGCTCGCCGGCGGGCTCCTGCTCGCCGTATCCGCCTGCCGTGCCGGTGCCGGAACGCTGCCGCCGACGGGCCCGGCGGCACCCGCGTCCGCCGCGACCACGAGCACGGCCACGGATCCGATGGCCGGCGCGACGGCACCGGCCGGCGCGGGCACCGGCGGCCCCGGCTCGCTGACCATCGGCATCACCAGCCCGGTGTCCGTCGCGGGACACGTCAACACCCCGGTGAGCTGCGAGGTCTCCGGGCGGCGCTACGTCGAGTCGGCGACCGGCGTCGTGAACGCGACCACGGTCGCGCAGAGCGTCCGGGTGGCGGGCTACACCGGCCCAGGGTCGTACGCGGCGGTGGTGACCGTGTCCCTGGTCGCGGCCGATGCCTCCCGCTACGCCATCGACTCCGTGCCGGCAACCGTCCAGATCACCTCGACCGGCGGCTCAGTCTCGTTCAGCGCCAGCACGGACGCCGGCCGCACGCTGACGGGCTCGATCAGCTGGGCCTGCTCGTAGCCCCGGCCACCCTGGCGGCCGCGCGCCGGGACGCCGGGACGCCGGGACGCCGGGACGCCGGGACGCCGGGACGCCGGGACGCCGGGACGCCGGCGCCGTCAGGCGTCCCGGCGTTCGAGGAGCACCGCGCCGGCCAGCAGTGCGCCTACCGCCCACAGCGCCAGGACGCCGAGGCCCTTCCAGGGGCCGATGGCCGGGGCGCCGCCCGTGATCTGAACCGCGAGCCCGGCGCTGACCGGCTCGATCCGCAGCAGCCGCCGCTGCCAGGCCGGGTCGGCGACCGCGGTGTTGACGATCGGGAGCGCGTAGAGGAGCGCGAGGACGACCCCCATCCCGGCGGCCGGGCTGCGGACGCCCGTCGCGATCCCCAGGCTCAGCAGCCCGATGAGGACCAGGTACAGCACCGAGCCGATCGCCGGGCGCGCGGCCAGGGCGTGCTCGGGCAGCAGAAACCGGCCCACGGCTACGGACCCCGCCACGGCGACGGCCGCCGCGGCCGCCACCGCGGCGGCGACGACCAGCGCCTTGGCGGCCAGCACCCGGCTCCGGCGCGGCATGGCCGTGAACGTCACCACGGCCAGGCCGCTGGCGTACTCGTCGCCCACGGCCAGCACGGCGAGGATCGCCACGACCGCCTGGCCGAGCTGCACCCCGGTGAGGCTCAGCCTCGGCAGGTCCGCGCCGGGCAGCGGATCCGAGAACCCGGCGGCCGCCGCGCTCACCGCGACCGTGCCGGCGACCATCGCGACCAGCAGCGCGCACGTGCCCAGCGACGTGCGCAGCTTGGTCCACTCGGCACGCACTGTGTTCATGGTTCGCTCCGTCCGGGCGGCGCGCTCCGGCCCCGTCCCTTGCTTCGCGGCGGGACGAGACCTCCGCGCGCCGTCCTCCTCCGCTCACGGGCGCTACGGCGACCTCCGCTGCGGCCCAACCACGTCGCTTCGCTCGTGGCCGGGCCTCCGCGGAGGCGCGCGTCCGCGCCAGCACGGTCGCCTGCCGCCGTAGCGTCACCAAACCGAAACCGCAGCCTCCACCGGGCCTTCGGGGCATCCGTCGGCGTCATGCGTCCCGCCGGCGTTGCGTCACCGCGGCGGCGGCGAGGACCACGGCGGCCCAGCCGGCGAGGACCGCGAAGCCGGCCCACGGCGCGAGCGGGAAGTACCCGTCGGCCGGCGTGTAGAGGTTCGCCACCTGCGGGTACTCCGGCGACGCCTGCTGCAGCGCGAACGCCGCCGCCGGGCTGACCCGCAGCAGCCAGCGCGCCACGTCGCCGGGCAGGACGGTCATGGCCAGCAGGTACGGCAGGACGATCAGGAGGACCGCCGTCGTGACCGCCGTGACGCCGCGTCGCAGCAGCGTGCCGAGGCCGAGAGCCAGGATCGCGGCGACGGCGAGCAGCGCCGCGGTGCCGACGACGACGCGCACCTCGGTGCCGGCCGGGACGGGATGGACGTACACGCCGTTGCCGCGCAGCACGCGTTGCCCGAGGACGACCGTGGCCGCCGCCGCGGCGAGGCCGGCGACGAACATGACCCCGCCGACGACGGTGACCTTCGCGGCCAGCACCCGCGACCGGTCCGGACTGGCCGCGAACGTCGTCCGGACGAGCCCGCGGCGGTACTCCGCGCTGACGAACACGGTGCCCACGACGACGGCCAGGATCAGGGCGACGAAGGTGCCGACGAGCGTCTGGGTGATGGACACCCCGAGGCCCCCGGCGCCGGCCACGGCCGGCGCGATGTCGCCGGAACCGGTCAGGCGTATGGCGTCGCCGGCCCGCTCGGATCCAAGGGCACCGCCGTCCGGTCCAACGCCGCCCGAGGCACCGCCCGCTGGGCCGCTGGGCGCGCCGATGACGTCCGGCCGCCAGGCGGTGCCGGTCCAGCCGTCCCGCGTGGCGAGGTGGTCGAACGTGCCGGTCACCTGGGTCGGTCCGCCCATGGCGCCGGACATCAGCCCGGCGTGAAGCTCCTCGGAGTGCTGCGGGGACGTGGCGAACAGCCCGACCTCGACGGTCGACGGCAGGCCGCGCGGCCGGGCGGTGCCTACGGTCGTCCACCGGCCGCCGTCGACGGACTCGGCGGCCGTGACGGTGTCCCCGGCGCGGCTCAGGCGCAGCCAGCGGGGGGCGGCGGCGGTGACACCGCCGGGGCTGCCGGCGACGTCATGGGTGTAGTCGTACTGCATCCGTACCCCGTGGCCGCCGGTGACCATGACCGCCGCGTAGGACGAGCCCCGCCCGGTACCCGCCCTGACGATGAGGCCGGCCTTGGCCCACGGCTCGACGGCGTGGCTCGGTTCGTCCGGGTTCCCGAGCCCCACGCCGGTCATGGCGGTGAGCCGGACGGTGACGACGCCGTCCCCGGTGAGCGCCTGGTGGAGAAACGTGAAGTTGTCGGTGACCTCCTCGCCGCCGGGGCCGACCGGCAGCGCGCACTCGGAGCCTGGGCCGTTCGTGCCGCAGCTCCCCTTCATCCCCGGATTGAGCCCGAACGCCACGATGACGCCGACGATGGCGACGGTGCCGATGACCCAGCCCCGTATGGTCCGAAACTTCGTCCATTCGGCACGCAGCGTGTCCGCGAACGCGTTCACAGTGCCTTCCCCGGTGTGGCGGCCGGCGCGGCGGCGGCCGGATCGGCGGCGGCCGGATCGGCGGCGCGGTACTCCACGGCGTCGCGGGTGAGCTCCAGGTAGGCGTCCTCGAGCGTCGCCCGGTGGGCGGCGAGCTCGGAGAACGGCACGCCGTTGCAGCGCGGCGATCGCCTCGGCCGGCAGGCCGGTCACGACGAGCGTGCCGTCCCCGGCGACCGTGACGGACCCGCCGCCGCCCGCCAGCACCGCCGCCGCGCGCGCGGCGGCGGAACGCACCGTGACCCGGCCGTCCGACACGGCGGCCAGCAGCTGGGTGACGCTCGCGTCGGCGAGCACCCGGCCGCGGCCGGCGACCACCACGTGGTCGGCGATGTCCTGCAGCTGGCTCATCAGGTGGCTGGAGACCAGGACTGCCCTTCCTCCAGCGGCCAGCTCCCGCGTCAGGCGGCGCATCCAGATGATCCCTTCGGGATCCATGCCGTTGAACGGCTCGTCGAGCATGAGCGTGGGTGGGTCGCCGAGCAGGGCGGCGGCGATCCCGAGGCGTTGCCGCATGCCTAGCGAGAAGCCGCCGGCCCGGCGGCGTGCGACGGACGTGAGCCCCACGGTGTCGAGGACCTCGTCGACCCGGCGCGGACCGAGTCCCTGGGAGTGCGCGAGCCACAGCAGGTGGTTGCGGGCGGTGCGGCCGGGCGAGACGGCGGCGGCGTCCAGGAGTGAGCCGACGTGCCGCAGCGGATGGCACAGGGCGCGGTACGGGTGCCCGTCGACGAGGGCCTCGCCGGCGTCGGCGGCGTCCAGACCGAGGACGACCCGCATGGTGGTCGACTTGCCGGCGCCGTTCGGCCCGACGAAGCCGGTGACCTGCCCGGGCTGGACGGTGAACGTCATCCCGTCGAGGGCGGTGGTCGCGCCGAACCGTTTCCGCAGTCCGTTCACGGTGATCATAGGTCGGGTTTCTAGCCGTCCGCCGGTGTCAGCCCGGTGCCGTCCGACGACACCTTGCCGCCACCATCGGCCTGGGATGGTTGGGGGATGCGCGTCCTGGTGGTGGAGGATTTCGAGATCCTGGCCCGCACGGTCAGGACCGGGCTGCGCCGCGAGGGGATGGCGGTCGACGTCGCGCTCGACGGCGACGACGCGCTGGCCCGCCTGGCGGCCACCCGGTACGACGTGGTGGTGCTCGACCGGGACCTGCCCGGCACGCACGGCGACGAGGTGTGCCGGCGGATCGTCGCCACATACCCGTGCAGCCGGGTCCTCATGCTGACCGCGTCGAGCACGGTCAGGGACCGGGTAGACGGGCTTGGCCTGGGCGCCGACGACTACCTGCCGAAGCCGTTCGACTTCGCCGAGCTGGTCGCCCGGATCCGCGCGCTGGCCCGCCGGCCGACCGCCCTGGTGCCACCGGTGCTGGAGCACGGGGACCTGACCCTCGACCCGGGCCGGCGGGTCGCGTCCCGGGGCGGGCGGCGCCTCGACCTCAGCCCGAAGGAGCTCGGGGTGCTCGAGTGCCTGCTCGCCGCGGCGGGACGGCCGGTGCCGGCGGAGGAGCTGCTGGAACGGGTGTGGGACGAGGCGGCGGACCCGTTCACGACGGCGGTGAAGACGACGATCCGCCGGCTGCGCGCCAAGCTCGGTGATCCGCCGGTGGTGTACACCGTGCGCGAGGGCGGCTACCGGATCGGCGAGCCGTGATCCGCCGCCGGCGGACGCTGCGGACACAGCTCATGCTGCTCTACGCCGTCCCCTTCTTCGTGTCGGGCACGGTGTTGCTGACGGCGGCGCTGGCCGGGATCAGGGAGTCCGAGCCGGCCGGCGCCGGGCCCGGGGCAGGGCCGGTCACGACGACGCAGTTCCCGTTCGTCACCTGGTCGGTGAGCCTGGCCGCGCTGGCGCTGGCGTCGGTCGGGCTGGGCTGGCTCGTGGCGGCCCGGTTCCTGCGGCCGCTGCGCACGATCACCACTACCGCGCGGCACATCTCGGCGAGCAACCTGCACCGCCGGCTGGGGCCCACCGGCCGTACTGACGAGTTCGCGGAGCTCGCCGCGACCCTCGACGACCTGTTCGGGCGTCTCGAGGCGGCGTTCGCGTCGCAGCGGCGCTTCGTGGCCAACTCGTCGCACGAGCTGCGCACACCCCTGACCGCGCAGCGGGCCCTCTTGCAAGTCGCCCTCGCCGACCCCGACCCGACCGTCGAGGAGCTGCGGACCGCCTGCCAGGAGGTGCTCGAGCTGGGCACGGCGCAGGGGCAGCTGATCGAGGCACTGCTCACCCTGGCCAGCGGCGAGCAGGGGGTGGACCGGCGGGAGCCGTTCGACCTGGCCGACATCGCCCGGCGGGTCCTGTCCTACCGCCTGTCGGCTCGGCCCACCGGCATGGCCGTCGAGACAGCCCTGGCCGCGGCGCCGGCCTCGGGGGATCCGAGGCTTGTCGAGAGCCTGGTGGCGAACCTGGTCGACAACGCGATCCGCCACAACGTGGCGGGCGGCCGGGTCGAGGTGACGACATCGGCCGCGCCCGGCGGGGCCCGGCTGTCCGTGCGCAACTCGGGGCCGGTCGTCCCGCCGGCGGAGGTCGACCGGCTTTTCGAGCCGTTCCAGCAGCTGGACGGCCGGCGAGTCCGGCACGGAGAAGGCCACGGCCTGGGCCTCGCGATCGTCCGGGCGATCGCCGACGCGCACGGCGCCACGCTGACCGCCACGGCCCGCCCGACCGGTGGGCTGGACATCGAGGTCACGTTTCCGTAGAGATCGACATATCGGCGACGGCGCGGTCGCGCGCGCCGAACCGACCACCGTGTTGCTGGGTGCCGGGAAGCGCCTGTTCAGCGAGATCGACAAGGACAGGACGCTGCTGAAGTTGGTGGCATACGACGCCTACCCCAACGGCGTCCAGAAACAGGTCTTCGAGGTCGTCCACTGAGCCCAACCACCCCGGGACAGCGTCGGCAGGCCACCGCGAACGCTTCGGCGGGCGTCGTGCCGTTTGGCCGTCAACGTCCACGCATTTCCGGCGAGCGGCGACGTGACGGCTGGGAGCAGAAGCGCGCGGACCGGGCCCGCCATGACAAGAAACAACGCCATCCAGGTCGATCACCACCATCCCAGGCCCCGTCAGCGGCGGGCCGGCTACCCGCTTCGATAGTGGTCGGCTATCGGCGCCAGCGAACCTACCTGCTCAGCGGAAACGTCCTCCACGGCCCGCGGAAACCTCTACAAGTACCACTACCACAGCTGTTTCGCATGTAACCCATACAGCACCGGCATCTGCTGGGCCGAACGCATCCCAGCTGACAGCTCGAGACCGAGATCCCGGGACGGCTGCGCTCGACGCTCGCGGCGAAGTCGCCTACCGTCTTCAACGGAGGGCGCCACCGGTTGAACCGGTGGCGCCCCGGAAGGTGTCGGTTTTCGGTTGGAATCTATTCGGTGTCTGTCCCGCCGAAGACCGACCGTTCTTCAAACCGCTACACGGCGGGCGCCGGCGCCGGCGCGGGTGCCGGCGCCGGCGTGGTCGGAATGGAGGGTGCCGTCGGTGCGGGGGCATCCACGGGGGGCTGTCCCACCGCGGAGGTCAACGGCTGGTCCGGACCATTGCCGTACCACCGATTCGGGCTGAACCAGAGCACCTGCTCGTAGGTGAACTTGACCTTCTTCTTGATTACCTTCTTGTCGCGCTTACCGTAGTCGGAGTTGTAGTCAGCCGGCTGGTAGGCGTCCGTGGCCGCGGGGTCCATGGTCGCCGAGCCCTCGTGACCGACGTACCCGTAGCCAGGGGAGTAGCTGGCCGGCTGGTAGGAGTCCGTCTCCCCGGGGTCCGCGTAACCGTCGTCGGAACCGGTGTCATCCGCGTAGCCGTCGTACGAGTCCCCGTACTCCTTCTTGTCGTGCTTCTTCTTGTCCTTGTCGTACCAGACGACCTTCTCCCAGGTGACCGAGTCCTTCTTCTTCTTGACGTTCTTGGGGTCCTTCTTGTACTCGTCCAGCGTAGACGCCAGTGTCGTTCCGGTGGGCGCCATCGGGTCGGTGATCTCGGCGAACGTGGCCGGGTCAACGACCCCAGCCGGGCCGGTGGCCTCGGCGAACGTGGCCGGGCCAACGACCCCAGCCGGGCCGGTGGCCTCGGCGAACGTGGCCGGGCCAACGACCCCAGCCGGGCCGGTGGCCTCAGCCGGGTCAACGGCCCCAGCCGGGTCCGCAACCTCAGCCGGGTCAACGGCCCCAGCCGGGTCGACGGCCCCAACCGGGTCGGTGGCCTCAGCCGGGTCAACGGCCCCAGCCGGGTCGGTGGCCCCAGCCGGGTCGGTGGCCCCAGCCGGGTCGACGGCCCCAGCCGGGTCCGCAACCTCAGCCGGGTCAACGGCCCCAGCCGGGTCGGTGGCCTCAGCCGGGTCGACGGCCCCAGCCGGGGCGGCGAGCGCGGTCGGGGCGGCGAGCGCGCCCTCGTCCGCGTAGCCGTCGTCGGAACCGGCGTCATCCGCGTAGCCGTCGTACGACTCCCCGTGCTCCTTCTTGTCGTGCTCCTTCTTGTCGTGCTTCTTCTTGTCGTGCTTCTTCTTGTCCTTGTCGTACCAGACGACCTTCTCCCAGGTGACCGAGTCCTTCTTCTTCTTGACGTTCTTGTAGGGGTCCTTCTTGTCTTTGCTCGGGTCCTGGTACGAAACCAGTGCGGCGTCGTCAGATTCCTCCGCACTCGGGTCGTCGATGCCGGGACCGTCTGCTTCGCCGTTCCCGTAGTGCTTCTTCTTGTCCTTGGTGTCGTACCAGACGACCTTCGTGTGGGTGAAGGACTCCCTCTCCTTCGTCACGCTCGGACCGTGCTTCGGCACCGCCGCCTGCGCGGCCGTCGTGCCCGTGCCGAGGGCAACGGCTACGGACACGAGACTCGATGCGGCCAAAAGGGCGACACGCCGCCCAATTACCCTCGTCATTCGGAACCCTTCCCATTGGATGTTTCCTTCGCCTGCTGGCGACAACATAACCGCCGGAACCCGGGGTGGCGGCAGCGCAAAACAGGCGTGTTGCCTGCGAGTTAACGGCGCCTTCTCTGTCGCACTTCGATGGCTAGATGAATGCCGCGGATTGTGATGTCAGTGTCTGTCCGCTGGCGCGCTTTCGATTCCCAAGAAGGCATGGTTGGGAGCGTCGAAGGAGTACGGTTCCGAGGTTTTACGGTCCGATCGGAAGAGCCGCCGACAGCGCCCTGGAAAGATTACAAAACACACCGCCTATCCGGAGCTTTTGCCCGCTTCCCGCTCGAGGAACTACCGGCGGGATCGCGGCGGTCGCTCCGTTCCCACGGCGGCGCGACGCCAGTGGCGCGAATTCTCCCGGTGCGGCGGAGATAAACAGCTCGTACGTCGGCACCGGTTTCACGGGGAAGAGGTCGCTGGGCCGGAATCATCACGTCATTGAGCAGCGGGTACCAGTCAGTGCGGCGCTGGGACGGATAGGGACCAACGGCCATGAGCTACATCGCGGACCTGCGACGACTGGTCGGGGCGCGACCGCTCATCCTTCCCGGAACAGGCGCGGTCGCACCGTCAGGGTGCGTGTGAGCGCGACCCCGCTCGCGGCCGGAGACAACGGGCCCACCGGTTCCGTCCTCGTCATGCAGGTTCTGGACGACTGACAGAGGCCAACCGCGGCTGCCACGATCTCACTGTGGTCGTGGGATGATCTGCTCGTGACGACGCGCGGCACCGTTCGAGAGTGGTCGCACGAAGAGGGTTGGGGAGTCATCGACTCACCCGAGACCCCCGGCGGTTGCTGGACCCACTTCAGCCACCTGCTGATTGCCGCCTACCGCGGTCTGCATCCTGGCCAGCAGGTCGAGCTGGACTGGGAGGCACCTGGCCAGGACGGCTACCCCTACCGCGCCGTGCGTGTCTGGCCGGCGGGGCAAGAGCCCGTCGAACCGAAAATCGTCGGCCAAGGAGAAGGCGGCTTCAGTAGCACTCTCACCATCAGCTGGGACGACGACCCAGCCCCGGCCTGACGACACGGCGCTCCCGGTCACGTGCCAGAAAAGCCGGCAAACCAGCCGCCGTCCACCGCAAACGGACGTGATGAGAAGCCGGGCCGGGCTGGAGGATTCGCGCAGCCGTTGGCCCTAGAGCCGCGTCTGGCAACGTTCGCGCGTTTCGGAACGGCCTTTTCAAGATCAGTCAGACGTTACGCGCCACCGGTGACGGGCGACGTCTGACTAATCTTGACTTTGATGGTGCCAGCGACGGGGTGAACATTCGCTGGAGCGGCACTGGAACGCGGCGCGCGCGGCCTCGGCGAGCGGGGCACCCTTACCGATCTGAACGACTCGCCCCGGAAGAATTTCATCCCTTGGCGAAGTAGTCCGCAAGCATCGCCTGGGACCATCCGGCCCGGCGGCCTTCTCCCCGAGGATCGAACTCGGGGAACCAGGGCCTGATGTCCAGGACCGGAGTTCCGTCGACCGCTGACGGCGGCGAGCTGGTAGGACTCGGACGGCTCGCCGCGACCATGCGCGACCGCATTCTCAGCCGCTGGCCCTCACTTCAACCGCTGCCCGCACAACGGCCGTAGGGGCGCCCGCGCGGGCCGTTCGCGTCATTAGACGATCTCGAAGTGTATCGGGCGGAGCCTTCGGCCAGGTGGCGGCACGCGTGGCGGTGAGCGGCGCGTCGCGGCGTTCCGCTTGACGTCGTGTGGCTGGGCTCACCCGTGCCGGGTATGCGGACGGAATCAGTCCGTGCCCGCGTGCTGGGGTACTGGTTTACCCTGGGCACGTGGTCACCATCCGGCGTCGGAGCTTCGGCGCTGTCTGGGCGGTGGCACTACTGGTGATCGGCCTGTTGGGCGCTGGCGCCGGCAGCGGTGGATCTGGTGCGGCCACGTCGGACCGGGCGCTGGCCGCCGTTTCTTCGGTCGTAGGTTCCCCGGCCCGCGCGCATGTGGTCGTTCCTCGCGTCGATGGCCGCATGGCGCTGTCGGCGAAGCTGGCCCCCGATCATCCTGGTGATCTGGCCGTCGCGGCGGTGCTCTTCGCGCTGGTGATACCGGGTCTCGTCTGGTGGCGACGGGCTCCCGGCCACGGCCGCCGGCCGGACAAGCGCAACGGTGTGTGCGGCGCCCGTGGCCCACCATCCAGGCGGGTAACGCCGTAGTAAGACCCTTGGCTGCGGCTCGCTGATCGCGCGACCGGAGGATCACGGAAATCCGGCCGGTCCTGACCGGGCGCCACTTTGTGGGTGGCCCGGTGGCGAGGGCAGGCAGTTGTCTTCTGACCGGCTTGGCCCTCCAGGTTGACCCGCCGGACATCCAGCTATCCCCCGACAGCTATCCCCCGACGTCCGCAACAGCGGCGTTGCGGCGTTGCCAGACGCTGCCGGTGATCTGCCGCTGGGGTAGCGCTTCCTCGCTGTGCGTTTCCTCATCGCCCACGGGCCCGGCGTTCTTCCGCCGCGTTTGAGACGACGCAGCTGTGGCCTTCACATACACCTTGCCTGGCGCCCTCCGCCCGTCGCGGACCGCGTCCAGGGACACCGTCATGGAGAAAAGTCTGTGCATTCAGGACTCGACTGGGGCCGCGTGCTGCTCGTGGTCCCACTACTCGGCTTCATGTTCATCGCGCCAGCGATCGTGGTCTGGTGGGATCTGCGTAGAGACCGTCGCCGGTTCGGTCTGGACGCGCTGTCGCGGCCCATTCGCTACACCGCCGATGGCAGGCCTTGCCGGGAGGGGCTGCCACTGCCTACCGCCAGCGGTGCTGGCGCCGACCCGGTAGCCGTCGACGTGCCGTTGAAGGGACTGCGCATCCACACCGGCGCTGCTCCCGGGCCGACTGCCGACCCCGAAGCGTCCGCAACGGGCCGGTGACTCCCCGTCAGATGTCGCCTCCGATGGCCCGCGCGCTGTTGCGGGCCGGGTTCGTCGCGGTCGCGGTCGCCGCGGCCTGTACCGCGGCGTTCGGTGACCGGTGGGAGACCCTGGCGCCGGTCGCGGTACCGGCGGTCCTCGTCGGTCCGGTGCTGCCATGGCGGCAGGCGTCCCTGCTCGCGGGCTACACCGTCCTGGCCGCGGTCCTCGTCGTGCACGTCCACGACACGACGGTGCTCGTCGACAGCGGCTGGCGGCGGATCGGCCACTCCGTCCTGCTCGCCGCCATCACCGTGGCGGCCGCGGCGATCCGCGACCACGCCAGCCGCGCCAACTAACCCGGGCAAGCCGACGTTCGACCCAGTGAATTTGAGTATTCGCGCTCAGGCCATGCCGGGGACCGATGGGAAGACTGGCTTCTCATGCTCACCTCGCCGCCGGCACGGACGCCAACCTCCACCCTTGCGCGAGCCTTCCACGGTTGGGCCGCCATCCTTCTGATCGCGGCCGTACCGGTCGCGGTCGTGGGACTGCTGGGACAGGACGACTACCCGGGCGTCCCGCGCTCGGAACTCGACTACGCCGTCCGACCGCTGGACATCCCGGCCGGGCGGATGACGACCATCGGCGTCGTCGCTCTGCTCCTGGCGGCAGCCGCAGCGGCGCTCCTGCTACACGGGGGCCGCCGCGGCGCCGCCGACCCGCGCCGGTGGCAGGTGATGTGCCCGCTCGTTGGAGTCGGCGTGATCCTCGGCTTCGGGTACCACGTCGCGACCGCCGGAGTGATCGGCGCCAACATCGGGTTCGGGCTCGTCATCTTCTTCGGTGTGCCTCTGGTGGCCATGCTGCTGGTGGTCGCGGCGGCCCGGGAATGGGCGCTGCGCGCCGAGGCCAGGCGACGCGCCCCCTGAAGCGCCGGTCTGCGTCATAGATGCTGGCCAAAAAGCAAGAACCCCCGCCACTCGCGTGACGGGGGTTCAAACATGCTTACGCTTGTGGAGGTGGCGGGAATCGAACCCGCGTCCTCCGGCGGCGCGTCAGGGCTTCTCCGGGCGCAGCCTGCTACTTATTTCTCGGCCCCACCGGTCCCGCAGGCAGGCCGGTGTGGGCCCAGTCACTGTTTGATGTTCCGCGCTACCCCGTGACCGGGTGGCGAGGTGATCCTCCTAGCGATGCCAGGTCCTGGGCCGGAGGAGCTCCCAGGCTGACAGTTACCTATATCCGTCAGGCCGCGAGGGCGTAAGCGGAGGTAACAGGCTGCGTCTTGTTGGCAGCTATTCTTTTGAGCGGATCGTTTGCGAGATAACCGCTCATCCTCGGCCCGCTTCCCCTGGCGTGGCGTCCGAAGTCGAAACCGGTCACCCCCAGGTTCAGGTTCCACGATCACCGAGGCGAGTGACGCGCCCTGGCGAAGGTGGCTCACACGCCCACCCATGCCTCGCGGCAATACGATGACCGTGTGTCATGCCGTGCTGTGTAGTTCAAGAGGAGCAACGAGCCCAACGGGCCCTGGCAATCAAACATACCCCCGGCTGCTCCACCCGGCAAGTTCGTTTCCCGCCAAGCAGTACAACGCCCGCCAGCGGAGCTTGTTCCCGCCCAGGCGGGAGGGCCCGCCCGCGTGGGGCGTTCTGGCACCGCTCTCAGGGCGGACGGACGCGGCCGGTGGCGACCTCCAGCGCGACGACGACGGCGAGCGCGGACGCCAGCGCGAGCGGCACGGGCACGCCGCCCGCCCGGTAGGTGGCCGCGCCGACGAGCGCGCCGCTGAACATCATGACCGGGGCGGCGGCACGCCGCCGGGTGCTTCGGCCGAGCTCACGGGTGCGCCAGCCATCAGCCGCGATCATGGTCAGTTGGGTCGTCAGCACGTTGGTCGGAATGTCCGGCATCGCCAGGCGACGCCCGGCCGCGTTCTGCATGCCCATCGCCAGTGCCAGGACGGCGATCATCGCGTACCGCATCCGGCCCCTCTCGGCGTCGAAGACCACGGTGATCACGAGGCTGATGACGAGCAGGCCGGCGTAGGCCGCGGCCGTCAGCGCCAGCGGGCGCCGCGCGGCCCACACGGCCGCGTCCTCGCGGGGGGCGGGGTCCTCGCCGGAGGCGGCGTCCACCGTGGCGCGCGGCGGGCCGGTCCCGGCGCCGATCCCGCCGGAGGCGACCACCTCGGCGGCCGTTCCCAGCTCGCCTGGCCCCAGAGCGCCGGATCCCAGAGCGCCGGATCCCAGAGTGCCCGGTCTCGCCGCGTCCCCGCGACCGTGCCAGGCCGGTGACCGCCAGGCCGGTGACCGCCAGGCCGGTGACCGCCGGGCCGGTGACCGGCGGGGCGGTGACCGGCGGGGCGGCGCGCCGATCACAGCGCCGACGAAGAAACCGGCCACCGCGGTCGCGAGGAGCGCGGCCGAGTGGCCGGGCGCCCCGGCGAGGGTGAAGCCGAGGAACATGATGTTCCCGGTGACCATCGCGACGAACAGGTGGCCGACGGCCAGGAACACGACCGCGTCCACCAGTCCGGACACGAACGTCATGGACAGCAGGGCACCCGCCGTGGCCCGCGGCCAGCGCGCGTCCGGGCCGCCAGCCCGCCCGCCACGCCCGCCCCGCACCATCGCCAGCCCCCACCAGGCACACCGCAACCGCAACCGCGACCAGGCAGTCGGGCGCGTGCCGTCCGACATCCGAGGGCGCCCCGCGCCCTCGTCACAGTGTCGCCCGGCTGCCCGCGGACTGGCCGGCGGCGGGCGCGGGTGCCGCCCTCGTCCACGTTCGCCCGCCAGCACGCGACCGGTAGATCACTACCTCCGTGTCGTCACAGTCGCGGATTCGGCCAGATCACGACCGTGACGGCACGCCCGTGGCGATCATGAACGATCGTGGGCTGGGTGTCGCGGCGCTAGAGGCGCAGCGGGCGGATCGGGGCCGCGACCAGGGTCGGGTCGTTCTTCCAGTCGACGCCGGGGACGTCGATGTAGAGCTCGATCTCGTTGCCGTCCGGATCGACGATGTACAGGCTGTGCGTCACCGTGTGGTCGGAGGCGCCCGCGATTGAGACGCCGGCCTGGGTGATCTGGGCGAGCACCTCGCGCAGCTCGTCGTCGGTGTCGCCGACCTTCAGCCCGAAGTGGTACATGCCGACGCGCCGGCCGCGCGGCAGTTCCGCCGCATCCTCGCCGACCTCGATCAGCAGCAGCTCGTGGTGGGTCCGACCGGAGGAGAACCCCGCCGCTGGGAACGGCAACGGGCCGTCATTGGTGGGATCCGGAAAGACCTGGCGGAATCCGAGGATGTCCCTGTAGAACGACGCGGACCTTTCGATGTTGTGCACGTAGAGCACCACGTGCCCGAGTTCCTTGATCTCCATCGTCTCCGCCGCCTCCGGTCGCTGGGCCTGGTCACTGGGCCGGCGATGCCGCCCTCACATCCGACCTCACCTGCGGCCCCACTACATTGTTGCCAACGCAACCATGCCTGATCGACGTCTGTTCCGTCACCCCGCCGCGCGGCCGCCGGGCGCGGCAGGACCACCCGGCGCGGCAGGGCCGCTTGGCGCCGCTGGGGCGGTACAGACGAAGGCCCAGGGACGGTTGTGGTGACGCGTCATGACGAGGGTGACAGCCGGACCGCCCGCGACCAGGTCCCGACGGGCGGGAAGCAGCCGGCGTCGCAGGGTGTCGACGTCGCCCGCGAGGCCCCGGCGGCGCAGGTCGAGCGCGCCGATCCCCATGCCGCGCAGCAGGGCGGTGAGCCGGCGGACGTCGAAGGGCAGGCTGGCCTCGACCCGCAGCAGCCGGGCGAACGGCGTCGGGACCGCCTGGTCGGACGTGAGGAAGGCGATCATCGGGTCGACCTGCCAGGCGCCGAGCCGGCGGGCGAGCTCTCCGACGAGCCCGGCCCTGGTGACGGCCGGGCTCGGGTCGTACAGGTAGGCGCCGGGTTCCCCGACCTGACGCGCACCCACGCCGTCCTCGTCCGGCACTCCGGCGAGTGTCGCGGCCACGGCGCCCAGGAGGCGGCCCCCCATCTCGGGCGAGGTCTCCGGCGAGGTCTCCGGCGGCCCTCCCGCCGCCGTCGGGCCGTCGCAGCCCCACGGGCCGGCGTCGTCGGGCCGGACGGCGTCGAGCTGAACGTCGTCGAGCTGAACGTCGTCGAGCAGGACGGTGGCGCGCCGCGGCGTCCCGCCGGCCAGGGCGGGAGAGAACAGCACCGCCTCCTTCAGGTCGCGGCCGTCAGCGACGAACTCGATCTCCCAGCCGGGTGGGACGAGCGCCGTCGGCAGCCCCGGCGCCGCCTTCACCGCGACGGCGGGCACCCGCTCCGCCAGCGCGAAACACCAGGGCAGCGGCGGTTCGCTGGTGCCGGCGGCGAACCGCCGGCCGTCCGCGCGGCGCGCCGGGTCGACGAACACCGCATCGAGGCCCGCCAGGTCCACGTCCCGGACATCCGCGCCGCGCGCGTCGATGTCCGCGTCCGGCACGTAGACGCGCGCGTTGTGGACGGCGATACGCAGGTGCAGCGGGTCGCGGTCGACGGCGAGGAGCGGGTGACCGGCGCCGGCCAGCGCGAGCAGGTCCCCGCCGATGCCGGTACACAGGTCGGCGACGCGGCCCAGCCCGGCGAACCGGGCGGCACGGTGGCGGGCCGCCGCCTCGGCCGTCGACTGCTCCAGTCCTGCCCTGGTGAACAGCATCTCGGCCGCGCGGGTGAACGCGCCGCCCGCCCGCCGGCGCAGCTCCGCCTGGGTGAACGCGGCGGCGACCAGTCCGGGCTGCACCCCCTCGGCGCGCAGCCGGGCGCCGGCCCCGAGCTCGTCGCCGGCCTCGATTGCCACGGCCGCCCGCGCGAGTAGCCGCGCGCCCCGCGCCGAGGTCAGCTCGTCCAGCCATTCGGGCCCAGCGGGGCTGGAGGACCCAGAAGGGCTGGACGGCCCGGAGAGGCCGGAGGGGCCGGACGGCGCGGCGGCTTCCCCGTCCGCTGGCCCGCCCCTCGGCTCGGCGCGTTGCGCGTCGTAGCCGGGTCCCTCGTCCTGGGCGTCCGTGGACCCGTCGAAGGCCGGTGGAACGAGCCACTCGGTGTGGGCCAGCCGGCGGCGCTCGGCGCCGGACCCGGGACCCCCGCCGGCTGCCCTGCTAGGCGGCCGGCGACGCGGAGACGGTCGCTGGCTCAGCTGTGGCGGCCCTTCGCCCGGCGGCCCATGATGCGGGCCATCTCGCGCTTCGCGTCCTTCTCCGCGAGTGCGGTGCGCTTGTCATAGTTCTTGCGGCCACGGGCGAGTGCGACCTCGATCTTCGCCCGGCCGTCCTTCCAGTAGAGGGCGAGCGGCACGAGGGTCAGGCCGCCCTCCTTGGTCTTGCCGACGAGCTTCTCGATCTCATCGCGGTGCAGGAGCAGCTTGCGCTTGCGCCGTGGCGTGTGGTTCGTCCACGTCCCCTCGACGTACTCCGGGATGTGGACGTTGTGCAGCCAGACCTCACCGTGCTCGACCTGCGCGAACCCGTCGACGAGCGACGCACGCCCCAGCCGCAGCGACTTGACCTCGGTGCCAGTCAGCACCACGCCGGCCTCGTAGGTGTCGAGGATGTCGTACTCATGCCGGGCACGCCGGTTCTGCGCGATCGTCTTGCGACCGGTCTCCTTCGGCACCGTCTTCCCTCAACCGTCTTCCGTCTTGCGTCGTCTGTCGTCTTCTGTCTCGCGTCCGCGAGACCGCGCTCAACCCCGCGCGGCCAGCACCCCAAGGTCACGAGGGTACCGCCACGCCCGCCGCTTCGGGCGCCGCGGAGCTTCTCGTGATCGTTCGGACGACGGCGGCGCCAGGTCGCCTCGCGGCTGCCCGGCGGGCTCGTCAAGCCCGCAGGTGGCGGTGCAGCGCGAGGCTGCCCATCGCGGCGGCGGCGAGCGCGCCGAGTGCCACGACGGCGCCGCCGGACACCCACACCGCGTCCCAGCCGAACAGCGGGAACGTCGTCTGGTGCGCGAAGTGCCCGTCGACCAGGAACGCTTTACATATAACCAGCGCGGCCGCGGCCACCACTCCGCCCGTCAGTCCCGACAGGGCGCACTCCAGCACGAACGGTGCCCGGATCGTCGCGTTCGTCGCGCCGACGAGTCGCATGATCGCCGTCTCCCGGCGCCGGGCGTGCGCCGAGACGCGGATCATCGTGTAGATCAGCGCGCCGGACGCGGCCGCCTGCACGGCGGCGAGCGCGAACGCGGCGATGCTGAACCCGTCCAGCACCCGGTAGAGCGGCCGCAGCAGGGCCCGCTGGTCGCGCACCGCCTCGACGCCGTCGCGGCCGGTGTAGCCGAGGACGATCTGGTCGCCGGCGCGCGGGTCGACGAGCCGCAGCCGCAGCGCCGCCGGCAGGTCGGTCGGCCTCACCCCGGCGGCGACGTCGGGCGAGGACCGGAAGTCCCGCTTGAACCGCTCGTAGACCTGCTGTTTGTCCTCATAGCGGACGGTCAGCACCGCGGGGTCGGCCTTCAGGTCGTCGACCAGCGTGGCCCGCTGGGCCGGGGTGATGTCGTCGGCGAGGTCGACGACGACCTCGAGCTGATCGACCAGGTAGCCGTCAATGGTGTGGACCTCGGCGCGCAGGAGCAGCCCCGCGCCCAGCATGCCCAGGCACACGGCCGCGGTGATGACCACGGCGGACGTCACCGCCAGGTTGCGCCGCAGGCCGGCGCCGAGAATCGCGAGCAGTGGCCCGATTCGCACCTAGTCCACCCCGCCGCCGGCGCCGGCGGGAGCGCCCGCGCGGTCGCCCGCGTCCTCATCCGTCCTGACCCGGGCGGCCGTCGCGGTCGCTCGTCCCGGCGTCTGTCCCGGTGTCTGTCCCGGTGTCGCGGCGGTGCCACCCGCGTCATCCGCCTCGTAGGCGCCGCCGTGCTCGTCGCGGACGCAGGCGCCGTCCGCGAGCTCGATCACCCGGCGGCGGCGCGCGTCGACCAGCCCGGCGTTGTGCGTCGCCATCACCACCGTCGTCCCGGTCCGGTTGACGGCGTCCAACAGTCGCATGATTCCCTCACTGGTGGCCGGGTCGAGGTTGCCGGTCGGCTCGTCGGCGAGCAGCACGCGCGGCCGGCCGACGAACGCCCGCGCGATCGCGACCCGCTGCTGCTCGCCGCCGGACAGCTCGTCGGGATAGCGGTTCTCCTTGCCTGCCAGGCCGACGAGTCCCAGCACCTCGGGCACGACCGCGCGGACGACGTGCCGCGGCCGGCCGACGACGTCGAGGGCGAAGGCCACGTTGCCGGCGACGGTGCGGTCGGGCAGCAGCCGGAAGTCCTGGAACACGCAGCCGACGGCGCGGCGCAGCAGCGGCACCCGCCGGGCGGGGATCGCCGCGAGATCCACCCCGTCGAGGGTCACCAGCCCGCTGGTGGCCCGTTCCTCGCGCAGCAGCAGCCGCAGCAGGGTCGACTTGCCCGAGCCGGACGGGCCGACGAGATAGACGAACTCCCCCTCGTCGATCCGTAGGGTGAGGTCACGCAGGGCCGGCTGGGTACCCGCCGGGTAGGTCATCGTCACCGCGTCGAGCCGGATCATCCCGAGCCCCTTCCGCGCGGCCAGCGCGGCGGCACGCGAACCGCCGCCGCTACGGCCATCCCAATGCATCACCGTCCGAACTACTCTCAGCACTGTAAGTGACTGGATGGTCGTGACCGGTGAGCGGGCGTACGGTGAACAGACAGCGTCCGACAGTGTGGTCCGAAGGATCATGGCGGGGACCAGGGTGGCGAAGAGTCCCTCGCGGCCTGGTAGCCACCCGCGGATCCGGGAAGAACGCATCGTGGGGCGGTGCCCGCCCCCGCGGACGGGAGAAGGGACGGCGGCAATGTGCTGTGACGACCTGGTCTGCGCGCGGTGCGCGAGCCCCGTGGCCGAAGGCCGCTGCCCGACGTGCCGGGCCGCCCGCGCCGAGCTCCACCACCAGTCCGGCGGGTTCACGCTGTCCCCCCAGCTGCTCGCCGTGCTGCTGCTCATCCTGACCGCGCTGGCGCTGCTCGCCGCGCATCAGGTCCAGTAAGTCGGATACAAGACCCCGCTCGTTGGAATCCTGACGTCGACGACGCCCACCCCCGAGCCCGACCAAGGTGGATCCTGGCACCATGGCACCCGGTCGGGACCGACGGTTCCTGAGGACATCTGGCCAGCCGTGGACATCTCTGGCCGTCGTCGCGGCAGTCCTGACCGCCGCTCTGGTCGCGTGCTCCAGCGACGGGCGCGACGGCGTCGGAGCTGAGACGCCTGGCGGCGCCTCGTCGACGGCCGCGGCACCGGCAAGGCCAGGCGACGCGACCGCCGGCCAGCCGGGTGACGACTCGCGGGCCGACCGGGTGATAGCGACCGGGCTGCGCTCACCGTGGGGGCTGGCGTTCCTCCCGGATGGCGACGCGATCCTCAGCGAACGCGACAGCGGCAAGGTCCTGCTCATGCCGGCCGACGACAGTGGCGGCAAGGGCGGCTACGACACGCCGGTGGAGATCGGCACATTGCCCGGCGTGTACCACGTCGGCGAGAGCGGCCTGCTGGGCCTCGCGGTCTCGCCGGCCTACGCGACCGACCACCTCATCTACGCCTACTTCACGACACGCGCCGACAACCGGATCGTCCGGTTCACCCTGGACGGCACCGACAAGGGCGCGACACCCAGGATCGGCCAGGTCACGCCGATCCTCACCGGCCTCGCCGCCGCCCAGTTCCATGACGGCGGCCGGATCGCCTTCGGCCCGGACGGGATGCTCTACGCCGGCGTCGGGGACGCCACGGACCGTTCGCGCGCACAGAACCCTGCCAGCCTCAACGGAAAGATCCTCCGGATGCGCCCGGACGGATCGGTCCCGCCGGACAACCCGTTCCCCGGCTCGCCGGTGTACAGCCTCGGCCACCGCAACGTGCAGGGACTGGCCTGGGACAGCGCCGGCCGCCTGTGGGCCACCGAGTTCGGCCAGAACACCTGGGATGAGATCAACCTGATCCGGCCGGGCGCGAACTACGGCTGGCCGGTCGTCGAGGGTGTCGACGACACCGACGACGGACGTTTCACCAACCCGGTGGTCACCTGGCCGACAGACGAGTCCTCACCGAGCGGGGCGGCGATCTCCGGCGGCGTCCTCTATGCCGCCGCGCTGCGCGGCGAGCGGATCTGGGCGATCGACCTGCGCCCCGGGCTCGGCCAGGGCACCGCCCCAGCGCCGTCCGCGGCCCGGGGCGACGTGGGCGCGCCCGCGAGCGGGGCGCCGGCGACCGGCGCGCCCGCGGCGCTGCGCCTCGGCGCCTACGGCCGCCTGCGCACGGTCGTCACCGCCCCCGACGGCACCCTCTGGGTCACCACCAGCAACACCGACGGCCGCGGCCAGCCCGCCAAGGACGACGACCGCATCATCTCCCTGCGCTAGCCACGGCCGGTTCTTCCCCGTACACGCACAGCCCCCGGCCCTGGCCGGGTCCTGGCGTCCGTCGGCCGGGTCAGTCCGGGATTCGGTAGGCGCCGATCCCGTCGCGTAGGGTGACGACCTCGCCGATGACGATGACGGCCGGGGATCGCAGGCCCGCGGCGGTCACCGCCGCGGCGATGTCGGCGAGGGTGCCGGTCACGACCTGTTGGCGGGTGGTGGCGCCGGCGTGGATGACGGCGACGGGAGTCGACGCGGGGCGGCCTCGCTTGACCAGCTCTCTGCTGATCTCCGCCAAGGCCCCGACGCCCATGAGGACGACCACCGTTCCCGGCCCGGAGGCGAGAGCGTCCCAGTTGGACGTCGATCCGGGGTGGGAGGGGTCGACGTGCCCGGAGACGACGGCGAGGTCCTGGGTCACGCCGCGATGCGTGACCGGGATGCCGGTAAGCGCCGGCACCGCGACCGCGCTGGTCACACCGGGCACCACCTCGCAGGGCACCCCGGCGGCCGCGCAGGCGAGCGCTTCCTCGCCGCCTCGGCCGAACAGGAACGGATCGCCACCCTTGAGCCGGACGACGCGGAGGCCGCGCAGCGCCCGCTCGACCAGCAGCTCGTTGATCTCGTCCTGGGCAAGATTGTGACCGTGCGGCCCCTTGCCCGCGTCGACGACCTCCACCTCGGGGCGAAGGCCGGCGAGCAGCTCGCGGGGCGCCAGCCGGTCGACGACCACGACGTCCGCCCGGCGCAGGAGGTTCAGGCCCCGGACGGTGATCAGATCCGGGGCGCCCGGCCCGCCGCCGACCAGCGCCACCCAGCCGACGCCCGCGCCGTCTGTCTCCACACTCGGCTTCACCCGTCAGGTCACCTTCCCGCCATTCGGCCGCCGGCGCGGCCACTTTCAGCGTCCACGCCAGGTCCAGACCCGCGCTAGTCAACTGGCGGGGTCGGGGTTCCTGCCGGATCGGCGACAGGGTCCCTGTCGGATCGACGGACGGGGTCCCTGCCGGATCCGCGAAGCTGATCCGGGAGGTTGTGATCCGGGAGGTCAGCGATCTGGGAGGTCGCGGTGGGCTCGGCGGTATCGGCCAGCTCCAGCAGCTCGGCCAGGTCCGAGAACTCCACCGGTGCTCCTGGGGACGGGAGCCTCCGGAGGTGCGAAGGAGGAGCATTTTCGCACCTCCTTTGGCCCTCTAGACCGCCCAGCTCCGCGAACTCGGCGCCAGGTGGGGGATCGGCCGTGTCGGGAAGGTCCGCCGCGTCGCCGAGCCCGGCCAGCAGTTCCAGCAGCCGCACCTGCTCGGCCCGCAGGTCGGCCGCCCGCCGCCCCGGCGGGCGGCGCGCCGCCGACCAGGACCACGACCACGACCCGTGCGGACGCCCGGCGGGCGGACGACGTCGTCCTGGTGAGCCGGGCGGCCGGGTGCGCATCGAGAGTCGGGCGGCGTTCGCTAGTTGGCACTCGACTCGGCCGAGCGCCGCCAGCGCACCTCGGCGTCGATGAACTCGTCTATCTCGCCGTCCAGCACCGCGCCGGTGTTGGACGTCTCCACGTCGGTCCGCAGGTCCTTGACCATCTGGTATGGGTGCAGAACATAGTTACGGATCTGCGAGCCGAACGAAACATCCTGCGGGCCACCGGTCAGCCGCTGTTTCTCGGCCGCTTCCTCGGCCCGGCGCCGTTCCAGCAGTTTTGCCTGCAGAACGACCATCGCGGCCGCCTTGTTCTGCAACTGGCTGCGCTCGTTCTGGCAGGTGACGACGATATTCGTCGGCAGGTGGGTGATGCGCACGGCCGAGTCGGTCGTGTTGACGCCCTGCCCACCAGGGCCGGATGACCGGAAAATATCGATCCGAAGGTCCTTGTCGTCGATGTCGACGTGGTCGGACTGCTCGACGACCGGAGTGATCTCCACCCCGGCGAAGGACGTCTGCCGGCGGTTCTGGTTGTCGAACGGGCTGATGCGAACCAGCCGGTGCACCCCGTGCTCGCTGCGCAGAGTCCCGTACGCGTACGGCGCCTTGATCAGGAAGGTGGCCGACTTGAGCCCGGCCTCCTCAGCCTCGGACGAGTCGTACACCTCGGTGGTGTAGCCGTGCCGCTCGGCCCAGCGCGTGTACATCCGCAGCAGCATCGCCGTCCAGTCGGCGGCGTCGACCCCGCCCGCGCCCGCGGACAGCTGGACGATCGCGTCCCGCTCGTCGAACTCGCCGGACAGCAGGGTGCGGACCTCCAGAGCCGAGATGTCCTTCGACATCGCGGGCAGCTGGTCGGCGGCCTCCGCCATCAGGTCGTCGTCACCGAGGTCGAAGGCGGCGATGAGGTCGTCCAGCCTGCGGCGCAGCCCCTCGACGCGGCTGACGTCACCCCGCACCGACGACAGCCTGCGGGTGACCGCCTGCGCCCGGTCCTGGTCGCTCCAGAGGTCCGGGTCGGCGGCTTCCCGCTCCAGCTCCTCGGCGCGCCGGCGCAACCCCTCGACGTCCAACACAGTCTCGATACCGGTCAGGGTCGCGTCGAGGTTCTTGAGCTCCTCAGCGAAGTCGGCGGCCATGTCCTCAACCTTACCGGCGGCCATGCATCCCTGACGCGGTAGTGATCGCGCGCCGCACGCCGCTCGTCGCCTGCACGGCCGCCAGCTGTGCCCGCCGGCCGTGCGGACCAGCCGCTCCCCAGCCCCGCGCCGGCCTCCCGTGACCGTCGCGATCATCGACTCGCGGGGCGGCGGGATCACACATAGGGACGCCATCCCGCGAAGCGCGCGCCACCGGTGGCCGACGCCGTGGGACGGCATAGCGGACCGCGCGTAAGCCCAGGAGGCGGCGGCCGGCGAACAAGCCTGGCCCGCCCGACCCAGCGCCGTAACATGCAATTGCGCGACGACACTTCCCAGAAACATTGTCGGCGTGTCGCGTAATGCTATTGGGCGAGTGCCCACATCGCTTCTTCAGTCGAGACACAGGCCACACCACTGTCGTGCCGGGAGCGAGCTCGGCCCTTGGATCGAACGCTATCTTGAATCTAAGGTCCCCCGCTACGCCGTGAGGTACTTCAAGATGCGATCACATCGCGGTCTGCCGGCTCTACGGGCTCCCGCGGCGACGGCCGGGGCTCTGTTCCTCCTTCCCTCGTCCGCTGCTGGCGGCCGTCCCGACAACGCCGAGGACCGCGCGACCATGGCGAGGCCGCGCGCGGCCAGAGGCGCACAGCCAACACCGGCCGGAAGCGGATCACGGAGGTCGTCGCCGTGCCGTACGTCGTCGACAGACGTTTCCTGCTACGCGCGTTCGGGGCCTCGGCGGTGGTCGCGGTGAGCTTCGAGCTCCAGCCCAACCTTGAACCGTTGCGCAGCACCACCGACCTGCACCAGGCCTGCTCCGCGGCCCTGAGCCAGGCGATCAGCAGCTATGAGACGTCCGACCTGACCACCACCGCGTCCTCGATGCGCCCGTTGGAGAACACCACCCGCACCATTCCCCGCCAGCGCCGGCTGCGCGGACGGGACGCGCTGGACTGGATGCGGCTGCACGCCGCCGTCACGATGGTGTCCGCGGGGACCGACTACGACCGGGGCATGCACTCCGACGCCGCCGCGCGTTCGGACCGGGCCGCGAGCCTCGCCAGGGCCGCCGGTGACGGCCCGCTCGCGGCGCGGGCGCTCGCCCTGCGGGCCCGGCTGGTGCGCCAGCACAGCCCCGCCGTCTCGCTGCAGATCGCCGGCGCCGCCGCCCGGATCGCCGGGCACAGCCCTGCCCGCGCGATGATCGCCGGCAAGGTCGTCGCCGGGGCCTACGCCGCGGCGGGCGACCTGGCCGGCGTGCGCGACGCGGTCGCCCGTGCCTGGCGCACGATGGAGCACCTCGACGACAACGCCTACGGCCGGCCGGGGTTCGCGATCGAGACCTACTCCCCCGCCGACCTGGCACTCGCCTCGGCCGAGGCGCTGACCACGGTCGGCGCCGCCGAGGACGCCCGGCCATACCTGGAGAAGGCGTACGCGCTCATCAAGGACAGCGGGCAGACCGGCATGATCGTGTCGGTCCTGATGGCGCAGGCCCGAGCGTCGGTCAGCGGTGACCGCCCAGACCACTTCGAAGCCGCGGAGCACGCGGCGGCCGCCGTGGCGCTGGCCGCCGACCGGCCCGCCGAGTGGGTCGCCCGGCTGGTCCGCGACGTCTCCAGCCTCGCCGAGCAGCGCACCGGGCACGCCCTCGACGACCTGGTCGCCGCGACCGCCGCCTGGGTCTGAGCCCCTCCCCCGGCCGACTGGCCGGGGGCGAAACCCGGCGCGCACGAGAGCGGGAGCCCGGCGCATGCCGGCCGCGCCCTGGCGGCGCCGTCAGGGCTGCTGGCGCACGACGGTCTGAGCGTCCGCCGCAGCGTGGACCGTCACCGGGCCGATACCGAGAAAGCCGACGAGAGGCAGGTCGACGACCCGGCTGCCCTGGACCTCGACGGTGTCCCCGTCGACGACCGACCCGGTCAGCACGGTCGCCCCGCTGGGGTCGGCGCGGTCCTGGTAGTCGGCGACGGCGGTCAGCACGTCCGCCAGCGGCAGCCGGTCGAGCTGCCCGGTGGCGGTGTAGACGGCGTTCTCGTCGATCCGTTGCGCCGCGGCCAACGCCGCCCCGTCCGCCGCCGACGCGACCGAACGGCGGGCCAGGTACACCGCCGAGACGTCGGTGACCACGATCGCCAGCATCGACGCGACCATCAGGTAGCCCAGCGTCAGCATCATGATCGACCCGGCGTCGCCCCGCCTGGCTGGGCGGCGCGCTGACGGGCGCACCCGCATCCACGCGGACACAACGGCACGAACCCGTATCACCCGTTCATTGTCACTCACGGCGCCCAGCCAGGGACAGGCCGCCCACCCAACGCGCCACACCCATCACCGGACCCGCGCCACGCCTCCCCACGGCCAACAACCTCGCTACCGGTCAGCAGAGCGCCGGGGCACCTCCCGCATCAAGGGCGCCGCCGGCTCCGGCCCCCACTTCGACAAGATCAGAAATCTCGCTCGGCGGACAACCTCGCCGGTTCCCGTCATTTGGCCACGATGTGGTTCTCTGGACCTGGGATCCAGGGCCCGCCACGCCGTGGACACGGACAGGCGAGCGCACGGGCGGTCAGCCCGGCGGAGCCGCCGCCGGCCCAGACGGCCAAGGCCGCCCTCCGGGCGGGATGGGAGACACCGTGCGCAAGCGCGAGGCCGACACGCTGCTGCGCTTCGTCCGCGTGGCCCGGCCGGTGGCGGCAACGGCCGTCAGCGTGACCACCACCGCCGATGACGACCGGCGCGCCCAGGCGGACCGGATCGTGCGGCACTGGCGCAACGAGCTCGTTCCGCTGGCGGCGCTGCCCGGGATCGGCGGCCGGTTCACGCAGCCGATCCGCGAGGTGCTCGCCGGCACCGTGCAGGGGCTGCTGGTGCTGTCGCTGGCGCAGCTCTGCGACGTCACGGACGAGCGCGAGCAGGTCCGGCTGGTCGCCGTCCTGATGCTGCGTGAGGACCTGCCCGCCGGCTGGATGCCGTCGGCGCCCGACCCGGCCCACGACACCGCCGACGGCGGCGCCACAGCCGGCGCCCGGTACGACGGCGGCAAGGGCGGCCCGGCCGAAGACGGCGGTCCCGGCGACACCGGGGCCGTCACGGGTGCGGGCGTGGGTCTGGGCGCGGCCGTTGGCCCCAAGGCTGAGCTCCTTGAGGACGTGGAGCTCCCCGAGGACGGGGTCGAAAGCCCCGAGGCCGTGGCTGGCGGCCCTGGGGCCGAGAGCTCCAAGACCGAGGTCCCCGGCGACGTGGCCGTTGGCCCCAAGGCCGAGACCCCCGGGGACGCGGCCGAAAACCCCGAGGCTGAGAGCCCCGACGAGGTGGCAGAGGAGTACGCGACCTGGAGGCTGGTGGCTCAGCAGATCCCGGTGGCCGTCTACCGCGCGGCTCGCGAGTTGTGGACCGTGCACCGCCTCGTCGGCCAGCGCGCCGAGGGCCGCCTCTGGCATCGCGCGCTCGGCAGCCTCCCCGCGGTCGGCGTCGTCGGTGCCACCCTCGGCGAGCGCCACGCCCTCGCCGACATCGCCACCGCCGCCTACACCGAGCTCGGCCTCGCGCCCGAGGAGGCCACGGGGCCTTCGGTGGCCTCCCGCGCGGCCACCGCGGCCAAGGGCGTCGCCGCGCGTCTCCCCGCTCTCGGGCGCACGGTCCGGGCTCCTTTCCGCAAGCCGTAGGGACCGGCCGGAGCGCCCAAGGCTCCAGCCCGTTCTCGCTATGCCCTGGTTCGACGCGACCGGCCGGATGTCCGCACCGCGCCGCGTTCGCGCGGCTTGGCCCCGAGCCCACGAGCCCACGAGCCCACGAGCCGTTCATGATCTGGTGGAATCGTCGGAGCCGGGCTCCCAAAATCACACCAGATCATGAAACCGCGCCGACAACTTCCACGGTCAGATCCTGAACGCGGCGGAGCCCGACGTGATCGTCCACCACGGAATCGCCGAGAAGACGGACCAGTCGCCGCCGCCAAACGTCCTGACCGGCCCGCCCAAACGAATTTTTTTCCCGTTCAGGCCACACCTGTGTTCAATGCCGCGAGACGGCGCCTGTTTTCGCTCCCCGGGCAGGAGGCCGCCGTTTTGACGGTCCAGGCCGGGGCAGGCTGTATTGGCCATTGGCCGGCCCGGTCAGGCGAGCAAGCCGATATCCGCCACGGGGTTCCGGGCCGTCGGGCACGGGCCGACCTGGATCGCCGGAGGAGGCGTCCGTCGTATGCCGATTCTCTGCCGTCCGGCCGTTATGGTGCCGGAACATACGATCACGATGGGCGAGACGCTGGACCTGGCGTGTCGGCTGCATGCGGACCATCCGCGACTGGATCTCGTGCTTCAGCTCATCGAGAATACGGGCGTACGCAAGCGCCATCTGGTGCGCCCGCTCGCCCAGACATTGCGCCATCCCGGTGTCGAAGTACGCAACCTCATCTACGAGGAGGAAGCCAGGCGGCGAGTGCCAGAGGTCACGCTCGCCGCGCTGGCCGCGGCCGGCGACCTGCGCGCCCAGGACATCGATGCCATCATCTTCGTCTCCTGCACGGGTTTCCTGATGCCGTCGATGACAGCATGGATGATCAACAACATGGGGTTCCGGAACGACACCAGGCAAATCCCGATCGCCCAGCTCGGCTGCGCCGCGGGTGGCGCCGCGATCAACCGGGCGGCGGACTTCTGTAATGCCTACCCAGGGACCAACGTACTTATCGTCGCCTGCGAGTTCTGTTCACTGCTCTACCAGCCGTCCGACAGCGATGTGGGGTCGCTGCTGTCCAACGGGCTGTTTGGCGACGCGGTAGGCGCCGCCGTCGTTCGCGGACGCGGGGGGCATGGCGTGCGGCTCGAACGCAACGGCTCGTATCTGGTGCCGGACACCGAGCACTGGATCTCCTACTCGGTCAAGGCAACCGGCTTCCATTTCCGGCTCGACAAGCGGGTCCCGACGACGATGGCGATGCTCGCGCCCGCGCTGCGCACGCTCGCGGACAGCCACGGCTGGGATGCCGGCGCCCTCGACTTCTACGTCATCCACGCCGGCGGGCCACGCATTCTGGACGATCTGCGCGACATCCTGGGGGTGGACTCGTCGTTCTTCCGCCACAGCAGGGCGACCCTCACCGAGTACGGCAACATCGCGAGCGCCGTGGTGCTCGACGCGCTACGCCGCATGTTCGAGGACAACTCGCTCGAGCGCGGCGCCACGGGCGTGATCGCCGGATTTGGCCCCGGGATCACGGCCGAAAGCTGCCTCGGTACCTGGGCCGTCCCCGCCGGCCAGGCCCCTGCCCTGATATCCCGTACCACAGCCGCGGAGAGCGAGACGCCATGACGATCGAGACCACGAAAGCGACCGACCGGCGCGTTGTGCACTGCCCGTTCAACCACCCGACCGCGCTGGAGTTCGACCCGTTGTTGCGGCGGCTGCGCGAGGAGGCCCCCATCGCACGCATCACCATGCCCTATGGCGAAGGCTGGGCATGGCTGGTGACGCGCTACGACGACGTCCGCGCTGTCGTCAGCGACCAGCGGTTCAGCCGCGCCGCCGGTATCGGTCGCGATCTGCCCAGGATGACGCCTGAACCAATCGCCCAGACCGAGGCGATCAACCTGATGGATCCCCCGGCGCACACTCGGCTGCGACGGCTGGTCGCCCACGGATTCGCGGCGGCCCAGGTCGAGCGTATGACCCCGAAGATCCACACGATCGTGGACCGGCTCGTCGACGGCATCGCCGCCCACGGGGCCCCCGCCGACTTCACCCAACTGTTCGCCGCACGGCTGCCGATGGCCGCGATCTGCGAGGTCCTCGCGATCCCCGAGGCCGACCGGCCGCGGATCCGGCAACTGGCGGTCGCGCTCATGTCCACCGACGGAGGGGCCCGGTCGACGCGGGACGCGAAGGCCGACCTGCGCACCTACTTCCTCGACCTCGCCGCGAAGCGCCGCGAGCGGCCGGGCGACGATCTGATCAGTACGCTCGCCGCCGCCCGGGACGGCGACGAGCTCCTGGGCCTCACCGAACTGGCGGTCCTGGCCATGGTCCTCACGATCACCGGCCATGACACGAGCACCTACCAGCTCAGCAACATCCTCTACACGCTGCTCACCCACCCCGAGCAGCTCGCGCTGCTGCGATCACGCCCCGCTCTCCTGGAGCCGGCGTTGGAGGAGCTGCTGCGGTTCATCCCGTTCCGCCAGGGCGTTGGCATCGCCCGCGTCGCCACCGAGGACGTCGAACTTGGCGGCGTGACCATTCGCGCGGGCGACGTCGTCCACGTCTCCTACCTCGCCGCCAACCGCGACCCCCGGATGTTCCCGAGCCCGGACGAACTGGACCTCGAACGTCGGCACCCGACACACATGACCTTTGGCCACGGCACCCATTACTGCGCCGGCGCCGCCCTCGCCCGGATGGAGCTACGCATCGCCTTCGAGACCCTGCTGGCCCGCTTCCCGGGCCTGCGCCTGGCGGTACCCGGCGAGGAGGTCCCCTGGCACACCGGCTCCATCTGGCGCTACCCCGAGCGTCTCCCCATCGCCTGGTAGCCCGGGGCGCTTGGGCACAGCAGGAGCCGCGGATCCCGACGGACCTTGTCCACAGGGGAGCGGGACGGAGCACGCGGCTGGCGCCATGAGAGGATCATGCACTCATGGCGTGGGCAGACCGGGCGGGTCGGGCACAGTGAGTAATCCGTTCCCGGCCATGAAGCCGCGCGAGCTGCTGCGGGTGCTCGCCCACTTGGGCTACGTTGAAGAGAAGCCGAAAACTGGCGGCTCGCACCAGTGGCTGACCGCGCCAGGAAGGCCCAGGCTCCTGTGGGCGTTTCATCCGTCAGTCACGTCGATCGGCCCGGTAATAGTGCGGAAGATCTCGTAGGCGACGTCGGCCTGACCCCGAAGGAAGCACTGGAGGCGATCAGACGTGGCTGAGCTTGTCGACCTGATCGTCCGCCGTGACGAAGGCACTTGGGCGGCCTGGTCGCCGCGATGCCCGGGGCTGGCCATCGTCCAGCTCTCTCAGCCCGATCTCGTCCGCGAGGCACGGGGAGCCATCCGCGAATTTCTCCAGCCGGCGGCGGACCTCGCCGCGACGGGGGAACGTGACCGGGATCTTCTGGTCGACCTGCGCGTTCATGTCGAGGGGGAGATCCGGGGCGTCGTCGTCCGAGTGTGCCAGGACGAGCACCTCTGGGAGCGTCAGCACGTCGCCGAGCGGCTCTCCGCCGCGCTCGGTGATCCCGCCCAGGCCACCAATCTCGCCGCCCGGCGCACCACGGCGCTCGGCGACGTGGTATTCGTCTGCGCGATGCCCACGGATACCCTCGACTGGGTCTTCGAGCAGATGCAGCCTGGCGACGCGCTGAGCATGGTCGTCTCGGTCGCGGACAACATGATCTGGGTCAGCACGTTCAGCCACGACGAGTTCCGCCCGGACCGTGCCGATGGCGGTCTGCCAGTCACGACCACGATCGCCGAGATCATGCAGCTCGACAACGCCCCGCTCCACGCACCCCTGCACGTCGCGGCCTAAGCCGCACGCCTTACGCGACGGTCGCGGCGAACGACTCCGCCCTGAGACCCCGCACCATCCGTTCTTGATCTGCCCGGACGGGAACCGCGAAGCCCAGCCAGGACGGGGCCACGACGCCGCTGGAGGGCGCCGTATGGGCACAGCATCCACGCCTGCCGAACCGGCCAGCCAAGCGTGACGAGGTACCCGGGACCGACCGGGAGCCTGAGGGCACCTGGAACTTCGGCGGCGTGGTTGACGACAACGAGCTGTCAGAGCGCGGCCAGGCGGTACGCGCCTACGCCCAAACCTTCCCCCTGGACGCCGGTGTTCTGCGCGCCCTGGACGAGGGCGCAGGCCAGTGACCTCCGGCCCACGGTTCGCCGGTCGGCACCTCGCCCTGTCGACCGCGCTGCACCACATGGGCGCCGCCATCGTCGACCAGCCCGTGGACAACAGCCGAGCCGGGCAGGTATCCGCCCTGTATGCCGCGGTGATCGTGACCGACGGCGTTCCGCCGGCGACGATGATGTCGTCATGGGGGAACTACAGGGTGGGGCGCGTCGAACGGGTTCTGCCGCGGTACTGCTGCTTGTCGGGTTGGTCGCCGCAGCCGCGAGCGTCTGATGGATCAGGCTCCGGAGCCGGCTACCGACGAGCAGGTCGACTTCTTCATCTCCTACGCGCCGCCTGATGAAGAGCACGCGGAGTGGATCGCGTACGAGCTGGAGGAGGCCGGCTACACCACGGTGATCCAGGCGTGGGACTTCGTCGCTGGGTCGCACTTCGTCCACGAGATGCACCGCGCGGCGCGGAACGCCACCTGGACCGTCGCCATCCTGTCCAGCGCCTATCTGGGCTCGGCCTACGCCGAGGCGGAGTGGCAGGCAGCCTGGGTGAACGACCCGCTGGCAGCGGACGGCGGGGCGTTCGCATGCGGACTGACGATCACCACCGGTCCGCATTCAGTCCGCATGACGCTGTGAAACCGCGTGATCCGCCGTGATCCGCTGAACGGCGAAAGTCCAGCTAGGGCTGCGCGTCAGACCGGTCCGCTCGGTACTGGTCGATGACGACGGTGAACGCTCCGTTGAGGGTTACGTCGGCGAGGCCCGAGCCGAGGACGCTGACTCCTGGGAGCGGGGCGATGGTGCGGACACAGACGACGAAGACGGCGCCCGGTTCCAGGGTCTCGGCGCCGTCCCCGGGGTCGGACGCGCCGCAGTCGGCGCCCTGAGGCGCGAACCGGAGCTCGGGGGCGGTGTCGATCCCCTGGTCCTGGAAGGCGAGCTGGGCGGCGAGCTGGGCGCGGGTCAGGCCCTCCTCCTCGTTGTTGGCCGTCGAGTAGGCCCGGCCCGCCTCCCTCGCCGCCTGCGTAACCGCGAACGCCGAGCGCTGCACGGAGAACAGCGCGAGGAAGAAGTAGACGAACGGGATCAGCAGCACAACCGAGAGCCCGACGAACTCGATCATCGCCGAACCGGCGTCCGGCCGTCGCGCTCGCTCATTCCGCCCATCCCGCCCGTTCCGTGCGCGCCGGCCAGCCAGGTCGGACGCCCACCTCCGCCGGAGCACGCGGACGGCCCGGTATGCCCGACGCGGGCGGTGGCCCAGTGCGGCGGGCTCCTGTGCCTCGGCTGGCCGCGTCGTCATGGGGTCTCCTTCACCGCGTGGCCGGTGACGTGCACGGTCACGCCGCCCCCGAACGGGAGCAGGCTGAGGGGGACGCGGACCTCGCAGGTCACCTGGACCAGCGGCACGCCTCCCGGGCCGTCGATCTGGGCGCCCGTGCAGGTCGTGTCGGACCGGCCCGGGATGGAACCGGCGATCAGTCGCTGCGCGTACGGGCCGCCGTCGGTCGGGTCGACGCCGAGGTTCGCGCCGTGCCGCGCACCCTCCGCGGCGTTCGCGGCGAGGGTGTTGCGGACGTGCAGCACCAGGCCGACCTGGATGATCCCCAGAAAGAGGAACAGCAGCAGCGTGCTGACCATGACGAACTCGACGATCGCCGACCCGGCGTCCTGGGCTGACGGGCCTGGTACTCGAGGCCGCTCCGCCCGGTGATCCCCCTCGGCCCCCACCGGCTGGCCGACGCGGACACGGGCGGGAGCCCGGACCGCGGCGGCCAGCCGGCGCGGACGCCGGCACTCAGCCGCCGGCACCGCCACCGCCACCGTCGCCGCCGACGCCGGTGACCTTGTTGATCGCGGACGTGAACATGTCCTGCAGCGCCGGAGTGGCGATGGTGGCGATCGCGACCACCAGCGCGGCGGTCATCACTGTCACCATCACCCAGCCCGGCACGTCGCCGCGGTCCCCGCCCCGGCGGGCCGCGGCCACGTGCCGCCGCTCCCACCACGCGAAGTAGCCGACGACCAAGGCCGTCGCCATCCGTGCCATCTCGTCCTCCCAGTCCGGCTGGCCGGCGACGCGCGACGACGGCGAAGCCTCGCGCGGCCGCGGGCCTGCCTAATCGCAGCAGAACCCCTGGCCCCCTCGACCCCCTCTGACCACTGACCCCCCACCCACGGAGCGACCCCTCAGACGCCCCGCGACCCGGCCGCCGCCTCGCACCGGCGGCGGCCCACGCGCCTCATCGCGCGAGACTCACGGGCGGCACCGCGCCCGGCACCCCGACTGGGCGGCCGGCCGCCCAGAACTTCGCCAAGATCGCCGCCGGGGAGGCGCTCCGGCCTGGTATGAGCGCGTCATTGCGCGAAGAAGGTGAAACTCACGAGCGCCGGATAGAACGCGAAAATCACCGTCGTCGGCAGGACCAGGAAGACGACGGGAACCATCATCGCGATCTCCTTGCGCCCGCCGGCCTCCAGCAGCTGGCGCCGGCCGGCCTCCCGGACGTCGACCGCCTGCGCGCGCAGCACGTCCGCCAGCGGGGTGCCGCGCTCGATCGCGACGGCCATCCCGTCGACGAAACGCGCGAGCGACGTCAGCGTGGTGCGGTTGGCGATCCCCTCCAGGGCCTGCACCAGGGTGGCCCCGGCGCGGGCGTCGGCGAGCGCGAGCCGCAGCTCGTGGCCGAGCTCGCCGTGGGTCAGCCGGGCGACCCGCTCGAGCGCGCCGACCGGCGACTCGCCAGCGGTGACCGCGAGCGCGAGCAGTTCGGCGACCGTCGGGAACTCCATGAGCATCCGGTCCTCGCGCTCCCCGATAGACCGGGTGAGGCGCCACTCCCTGGCGACCACGCCGCCCGCGACACCGGCGACGATCAGCGCGACGCCGACGGCTGGCGGCGGCCCGATCCCGACGGTCGCGCGCAGCACCAGCAGCAGCGCCCCGACGAGGCCGCCGACCACCGCCCAGATCACCTGCTGGGCGCGGAACTCCTCCACCGACGTGCGCCCGCCGGCCTGGGTCAGCCTGCGCGCGAGGCCGGCCCGGCCGCCGAGGAACCGGTCGAGGCGGCGGGCGGCGTCCGTGAGGAACGGCCGAGCGAGCGCCTCGACCGCGGCGAGCGGGGTGGGTGCCGCGCGGCCGGCCCGGCGCCGCTCGCGGACGGTCCGCTCGTCGAGCAGCCGGGAGGGCGCCGGGTTGTCGCGCAGGTAGGGCTCGACCCGATCGGCATAGCGGATCCGGCGTGCCCGCGGCGAGCGGACGACCACGATCACCAGCCCGGTGCCGGCGATCATCCCTAGCAGGGCGCCGGTGGCGGCGAGGCTCATCGCTGGTCCGTCCCCTCGCCCGTCCCCGCGTCCGCCCGTCGCGCCCGCGCGTCGTACCTCCGTCGCGCCGTCCCGTCGGCAGCCGGCCGCGTCCCCGTCCCGGCCACGGCTGCCCGGGCCATGGTTGTCGGGGCCATGGTTGTCGGGGCCATGGTTGTCTGGGCCACGGTTGTCGGGGCCATGGTCATCTGAGTCACCGTCGCCTGAGTCACCGTCGCAGCACCCGCCCCTCCTCCGGCAGCCGGCCGATCCGTTTCATGACCAGGTAGGCGAACACCGAGACGACCCCGCCGCCGACCAGCACCCCGACCCCCGTCGGGCTGTCGTAGGCGGAGACGTTCTGGCCGCGGGTGGCGAGCAGCAGCAGCACCACCCAGGGCGCCGCGAGCGCGAGCCTGGCCGCGTTGACCGTCCATCCCTGCCGGGTCTCCAGCTCGGCGCGGGTGCGGGCGTCCTCGCGCAGGAAGGTGGACAGCGTGCGCAGCAGCCGGCCCAGGTCCGTGCCGCCGACCTCCCTGGCCAGCCGCAGCGACTCGATGATCCGGTCGGCCACCGGATCGGCGAGCTCGTCGGCGAGCTTGTCCAGGCATGTGCTGAACGAGCCGGTCGCCCGGTACTCCTCGCCGAACCGGGTGAACGCCCCGCGCAACGGCGCCGGCCCGCGCTGGCCGACCGCGGCGAGCCCCTCCGGCAGCGACATCCCGGCGCGCACGGCGCTGGCGAGGTTGTCGACGACGTCCGGCCACATCGCGCGCAGGTCGTGCATCCGTGACCGGCGGCGGCGGACCACCAGCGTGCGCGGCAGGAACGCGGCGAACACGAAGAACGCGGCGCCGAGCGAGACGGTGGCCGTGAACGCGAAGACGATGAGGCCGGCGACCACACCGACCGCGACGCTCACGGCGACGAACTGGCCCGGGGAAAGGCCGCGCACCCCCGCCTGGGCGAGCAGCTCGGCGGTGGACCGGTGCCAGCTGGCCTCGGCGTCCGCCTCCCGTCGCCGCTGCCGGCGCGGCCCGACGATCAGGAAGAGCCCGAGGCCGAACAGCAGCCCGACGAAGATTCCCATCAGCCCACCCCCGTGGCTGTCCGCTGGATCCGCTGGCGCGTCTGTGCCCGTGCCCGTGTCTCTGTCATCGGTCGACCGCGATCTCGGGCCAGCCGCCGCGCTCCGGCGGGGCGAGCACGGTGGCGAGGTCATAGCCGGCGCGGGCGAACCGGTCCGGGTGCGGCGGGTAGCCCTCGGCGCGTATCAGCGTGTCGCCGTAGGCGCGGAAGATCTGCGCGACCTCGACGACGTCGCCTTCGGCCCGCCCCGGCAGGGCGACGATCTCGGTGGCGCGCCGCCGCCCATGCACGTCCTTGGCCAGGTGGACGACGATGTCGACGCTGGCGGCGACGGTGGGCACCACGAAGTTGTGGCTGACGTTCTCGCCGGCCAGCAGCGGCAGCGTGCACAGCTTGGTGACCGCCTCGCGCGCCGAGTTCGCGTGCAGGCTGCACATCCCGGGCAGGCCGGAGTTCAGCGCGATCAACAGGTCCAGCGCCTCCTCCTGGCGGACCTCGCCGACCAGCAGCCGGTCGGGGCGCATCCGCAGCGCCTCCTTGATCAGCCGCCGCAGCCGGATCTCCCCGGTGCCCTCCAGGTTCGCCTGCCGGGTCTGCATCGCCACCCAGTCCGGGGAGCGCAGCCGCAGCTCGAAGACCTCCTCGCAGCTGACGACCCGCTCCCTGGCCGGGATCGCGGAGCCCAGGCAGTTGAGCATCGTCGTCTTCCCCGCCTGGGTGCCGCCGGCGACGATGATGTTGAGGCCGGCGACGACGGAGGCCTCCAGGAACGCCGCGGCGGCCGGCGGGAGCGTGCCCATCGCGACCAACTCGTCAAGACTCGACGCCGAGAGGATGAACTTGCGGATGTTGACCGACCAGTGCTGACGGGTCACGTCCGGGATGACGACGTGCAGCCGTGAGCCGTCCGGCAGCATGGCGTCGACGAACGGGGTCGACAGATCCACCCGCCGCCCGGACGACTTGAGCATCCGCTCGACGAGGTCCTGCACCTGGTCGGCGGTGAGGATCGTGTTGGTGAGCTCGCTGCGGCCGTGGCGGGCGATGAACACCCGGCCCGGCTCGTTGATCCAGATCTCCTCGACGGTGGGGTCGTCGAGATGGCGCTGCAGCGGGCCGAAACCGGCGACGGCGTCGTAGACGAGCCGCGCGGTCAGCTCCCGGTCCGTGATGGCCGGCAGGTCGCTGGTGAGGACCCGGTCCTCATAGTCGGTCAGGACGTCGTCGACCAGGCGGCGCACGGCCATCGGCTCGCGTACCGGGTCCAGCGAACGCCGCCGGACCAGCTCCCGGACCTCGGCCTCCACGAGGGAGGTCGCGTCGAGCCAGCCGCCCGGCCCCGGGCCGCCGCCCGCCAGGCCACCGTTCAGCGAGCCACCACGGAGAGGGCCACCACTGAGAGGGCCACCGCTCAGGGGGCCACCGCGCACCGCCGCCACGAGAGTCCGCCGCTCCTCATCCGGGCGCACGTGCCACCACCTCGCGTGAGCGGGCAATCGCTACGAAGGGTAGGAACGGCGCCACATCCCGGCAACCCCGACGAAGGGGGTGCACGGAACCAACATTCGCACAATCCCGGTCGGCCCGTGGTGGCGGGGTATGGTCAGCTTGACGCGTTCCGTGAGAATGCCATCACTTGAGCAGCGGCCGTGATGACGAGACGTGATGTTCATCGACCCCGCGGATCGCGGACCCGCATCATGCGGGTCCTGGCCGCACGACCGGGCAGGTCAGACGGTCCGGGTCGATGACCCAGATCACGGCGATTCCTGGCTGTAGTTCGCGATCCAGGCCGCGCCGCCGCCTCGGGCGCCAGCGGACCGAGGCGGCCGGCGAGTCACCAAAGAAGCCAATCCCGACAAGCCGGCGCCGGCCGGCCCGACCCGTCGCGGGCGACAGGCCACGGCGATGCACCTGACGGAACCTTCACCCGGCGCGCGCTAACCTGATGACGTTTAGCAACCTTCCACGTTCACTCAGTCACGAGCCGTTCGGCGACGGACCTTCCCCCACGTCCACCGCCTTGTCGGACCGCCGTGGCATGCCTCCCGGGGGTGTCAGCTGTGGGCGTTCCCATGCCCGACCAGTCCGACGAGTGGGCCGCTGAGGGCAGCCGCGGCGACGGGGTGCTCGGCGAGGCTGCCCTCAGTGAGGTCCGCGAAGGCACCGACGGCGGGAACGCCACGCCCGACGGGTCCTCGAGCCGCGAGGCTCGCGGCCGCGAGGGCGCGGGCGGCGGCGACGCCGTCGCCGCGGACGAGGAGAACGACGGCGCCGGCAGCGCTGGCAGTGCCGACCGCGCTGGCAGTGCCGACCGCGCTGGCAGTGCCGACCGCGCCGGGACGACCGGGTGGGATCTGTTCCGCCGGATGGCGATGAGCTGCCCGCTGCCGGTCTTCGCCACCGACGCGGTCGGCCGGCACGTCTTCGTCAATCCGAAGTGGAGCGAGCTGACCGGCGTCGAGCCCGACGAGGCCATGGGCTGGGGCTGGGAGCGCGCGATCCATCCGCACGACCTGCTGGCCGTCACCAACCAGTGGGGACGGGCCCGGTCGGGCGGCGACGGGCTGTGGGTCCGGCTGCGGCTGCTGCGCCCCGACGGGCTGCACCGGGCGGCGATCCTGCAGGCGGTACCGACGGACGGCGAGGCGGGCATCCCGCGGTTCATCGGGACACTCACCCCGCTTCCGCCGCTGCCGTCGTCGCTGCCGACGCCCGGCCAGCGCGCCGGCGCGGAATCCGTGCCCCTGCCACCTCCGCTCGAGGCTCCGCCCGGCCCCGCCTCGCTCGCGAGCCCGGACGTCCCGGCTTCGGGTACCGGGCCGGACGGCCAGCGCGGCGGCCGTGCCGAGGGCCGGGCGCAGGACGACGGCCGCCTGGGCGGGGACGACGACCAGGCGGCGATACCGGTCCCCGTGCCGAGGCCACGGACCGGGCAGGAGCCGCCGTCGCCGGCGACGGCGGGCACCGGCACACCGGAATCCGAGTGCCGGGACGACCTGCCCACCCGGGAGAGCGACGGCCTGCCTGCCTGGGACGGCGAGGACGACGGCGACGACGAGGCCGGTTCCACCTGGTGGGACCAGGCAATCAACCTGGCCGGACGAGACGACCCGGAGTCAACGGGCCTGATCGCCGCGCCCGGCGAACGCCGCCCCGGCCGGCCTCGACACGACCACCTCGCCTGGGACGGCAACCGCCGCCGAGCGGCCGCGCCCGACGGCGGGGACAGCTGGCCGGGCATCGCGGAGACCAAGGTCGCGCCGACGCTGGGGGGCGAGTGGCGGGCCGCCATCGCGCTGCATGGCCGTGCCACTGGCGGGCACGACGCCCAGGATCAGGTTCCGGTGGCGGCTCATCAGCACGCCCACGACGGTCGTCATCACGCCCGAGCGCACGCCCAGCCCGGCGGCCAGGGCCACGGCCCGATCGGTGGCGGCGACGGCGGCCAGGGTCACACCGGCGACCACGGCTCCAGACAGGGCGGCGGACGCGGGCCCGGCATGGGTGACGGCGGACGCGGCCGGCCCGACAGGCTGCCGCCGGCGGAGTGCGGATGCCTCTACGGCGAGCTGACCCGTGCGGAGGCGGCCTGCCGCGACCGGGAACGCTGGCTCACAAGCCTGCTCGCCGAACTGCCCGCGGCGGTACTACTCGCCGACGCGCACAGCCAGGTGGTCGGGGTGAACCAGGCCTACTGCGACCTGTTCGACCTGGCTGAGGCGCCGGTCGACCTCGTCGGCACCGACTGCCGCCTCCTGCTGCGTCCGCGCACCGGCCTCGTCGACGACCCGGCCGGCTTCGCCGACCGGCTCGACACGCTGCTGCGGCGGCGGCGCACACTGCGCCGCGAGACGGTGATGTTCTCCGACGGCCGGGTCTTCGAGCGCAGCCACCTGCCCCTGGTCAGTCCTGACGGCTACCGCGGCCACCTCTGGCTGTATGTGGACGTCACCGACCGGCGCATCCTCGACGCCGAGATCGAGGGCCTGATCTCCGAGCTGTAGCCGCGGCTGCTACAGCCCGTTGTGGTAGCGGACCTGCAGCTCGCGGGCCTGGCCGACCCAGTCGTCCGAGACGATCCGGCTGCCGAACCCCTCGAGCCGCGCCGCGAGGCGCTCGACGTCGGTGTCCCCCATGGTCGCCAGCTGGCGGAACGACGTGATGCCGAGCCCGCGCAGCCGTGCCTCGATCACCTGGCCGACACCGACGATCTCCTTGAGGTTGTCGGTCGAGACCACCGGCTCGGCGAGGCCGCCCCAGGACGGGAACTTCTCCGCCGGCTCGGGCCTCGACCGGCCGCCGGCCGCGGCCGGCGGCACCTTCGCCGCCTGGGCGGCCGGGGCCGGAAGCGGGGCCGCCGCGTCGGAGGCGGCCGGGTGGGGGGCCGCTGGGACAGCCGCCGAGACCACCGTCTCGGCGTCCACCGCCTCGGCGCCCACCGCCTCGCGGGATGCCTCGGGAGTGGCGGCCTCGTCGGCAGCACCGAGGATCTCCGGGACAGCCATGTCCTGGGCGGCTGGGGCGGCCGGCACGGGGGCGCCACCGGCCGGGGCGTCATCGTCCATGCCGTCCACGCCATCCATGCCGTCCACGCTAGCCGCGCCGGTCGGGAGGTCCAGCCCGTCGGCCGTGTCCACCCGGGTGCTCGTGGCGCCGGCCGCCCAGCTGGCGGCGAGTGCCTCCACCTCGGCGATCCTCCGGAGCAGCCCGGCCCGCTCAGCCGCCCACTCGGCCTGGCGGCGCTCCAGCCGCTCGGCCAGCGCGGCGGTCTGGTGGGCGGCCTCCTCGGCCTCCGTCCGCACGGTCGCGAGCCGCGCGGAGAAGCGAGCCGCCCGGGTCTCCGCCTCGGCGAGCGCCGTCTGCAGGTGGCCGGCCTGGCCGTCACGCCCCTCGGCCTCGCCGCGCAGTTCCGCCTCGATCTGGGCCATCCGCGCCTGCGCCGCGCCGACCTGCACGGCCGCGTTCGCCGCCTGCCGCTCCGCCGCGCTCACCCGGCTTTCCGACGCCGTGGCCCACAGCTCCGCCGCGGCCAGGCGGGACGCGAGATCCGCGTTCTCGGCTGAGCTGCGTTCTTCCTGCCGGCGCAGCCGCACGGTCAGCACCGCGATCCTGTCCTCGTCGAGCGCCGCCCGCCCGGCGTCCGCGCCGGCACCGCCGAAGGCATCGTCCGGGGCGGTGACGCGTTCGGCGACCTCACCCGCGGCGCTCTCGTCCCCGGCCACCTCGCCCTGGACGCTCTCGTCCCCGGCGATGCGGCTCCCGGCGCTCTCATCCTCAGCAGTGACGCTCTCGACGATCTCACCCAAGGCGATCTCGGCCTCGGCGGTGCCAGGGGTCTCACCGGCCCGATTTCCGCCCTGGCCGGCCGCCACCTGCTCCAGGGGCCCCGCCTCCAGGGGCACCGCGTCGACAGGCGCGAAGCCCACCGGCAGGAGGTCCGCCAGCTCGGCCTCCGCCGGGACAAGATCCGTCTTAACAAGATCGTCAAGGTCATGACCGGCCAGTTCCGGGCTGGCCGGTTCCCTGTCGGCGGTCGGCACCTGCTCACGGGTGGCCCGGTCCGGCTCCGCCGTCCGCGCGCGCCCGACGCCGCCAAGAACCGACACATTGGTGGTCGCGGCCAGCACCGCCGGGCCCCGGACGCGGCCGGAGGCGGGCATCGCCGCGGCGGCGCCCACGCCGGCGAACGCCGGCCGCTGCCGCCGGATCGGCCCGATCAGGAAGACCCACGCCAGCGCGGCACCGAGAACCAGCGCCACCAGCATGAACGCCAGGATCTGCCCGGCGAGGTAGAGCACGGGAACCAGCCTCCCTCCCGCGCGCGGATCCCGGGCGCGGGCGGTCGAACGCGGACAGCGATCAGCGGTGACCACGGCTAGCGACGACGAAAGCAGGATCGTCACAGGCCGGCGGACCTGGAGCTACGGACGACCGACCACCGGTCCCATCCCGCGCGCGGGCGCGCGCAGGTGAGGCGGTGACCGCCTGTTGAGGAAAATCGCCTCTTCGGGCAGAACGACACGGTGACCGACTCCGGTACCGCGCCGCGTTGTCCGAGACGTGCTCGTCTGGCACGGGACAATAGCGTGCCAGCCGCGCCAGACCAGACAGCGACCCGCCGAGTGACACAGGCCGGACACATCGCCCAGCCACGTCGTCAACCTGGGACAACGCCGACCCCGGCCAGCCCGCCGCCGGCCCGCGCCAAGGCGCGCGGCGCGGGGCACGGCTGAGCCGCCGGCCACCCGTCGCGACACGTCAGCCACCTGAGCCGACCGCGGGCCGGGTCAGCTCAGCTCGATACCCGCCTCTGAACGCCGGAACTCCGCGCGGCGGGTCGACCGAGACGTCCGGGTCGGGCGCGGAACGTCCGGTGAACCCGGACGGGCCCGCGTCCCACCATCAGAACAGCTCGGCGATCTCCTGGGTGGCATACCAGAGCAGCTCGTGGCCGTCCGCGCTGTCCACGATGAACGCGGAGTCCTCGCTGCCCAGGTCGGCCGCCATGATGGCGTCGGCGGCGGCGGCCACGGCGGGCTCGGCGGCGTCGTCGTCCACGTGCACGGCGCGGACGCCGGACAGCGGCACGGCCGCGACGACCTCGACGACGCCCCGGTCGAGGTCATCCCGGACCCGGACTCCAGCCTCGTCGATGTCGACGGCGAACACCACCCGGCGCCTGGGCGCGGCAGGGTCGGCGTCGAGGAGACGGAGGCAGGCGCGGGCGGCGGCGAGCAGCGCCGCGTACTCCATCTCCTCCGTGTCCGACCAGGCATACCACTCACGAACGGCCGGGGTGACCGCGAACCCCAGTCCGGCGGGCACGGCGCGCTCATCGAGCACCGCCCGCGCGGCCGTCGGCGTTGACGGCAGGTAGACACGCACCCCGCCAGTCTGCCCCTTCCGTCGCGAACCCGTGAACGGGGGCCGATAGCTGCGCGTGACGGGGGGTTACGCGGAGCGATTCGCGGGCATCGACACGAGCAGTGCACAAGCAGTGACGGAGGCAGTCGCCGCCGCCAGCCCAGCGGGGTTTCCCCTGATCCGCTCGCGAGCCACGGGGGAGCCACCACTCGCCAACGAGGGGGCACACCGATGGCAACCGGTAGTCAGCAGTGTCACCTTTGACGGCGGTTTGTCCGGTATTGAACGCAAGATCGATACCTAGCGTATTTCGATCTAGGTAATATGGTAAACGGACTCTTTCGGCAACGTTACAAACGTTGTCGCGCCTAGTGATCCCGTGCGATTCCGACGGCAAGCCTGACGATCGAGAGGGGTCATCGTGACGTTACGGAGGGTTCGGATGCTCGTTCGAGGCTGGGGGTGAGTCGGGTGAGCCGGGAGTACGCGAAGGCCGTTGGTTCTCGCCTGAGGGCGATCCGTATTCAGCAAGGTCTTTCCCTGCAAGGTGTGGAGCAGAAGTCGCGCGGTCGTTGGAAGACCGCCGCGGTCGGCTCCTACGAGCGCGGCGACCGGATGATCAGTGTGCATCAGCTCTCGGAGCTGGCCGGTTTCTACGGGGTACCGGTCTCGGCGCTGCTGCCGAACGAGGACCAGCTGCCCCCACGCGAGCAACGACCCAGGACCGTGCTGAACCTCGAGAAGCTGGCCCAGGCCCCGCCCGACACCTCCGCCCTCGTGCGCAGGTGGGTCGCCCAGATCCAACGGCAGCGCGACGACTACGCGGGCCACGTCCTCTCCATCCGAGATGGCGACCTGCGCGCACTTGCCCTGCTGCACGACACCACCCCACAGGAGTTCGCCGACCGGCTGCGTTCCTGGGGCGTCCTGGAGACCACCTTCCCGGAACCCGCCGAGCCCGAGTAAGGCGAGGGCGCAAGGCACCCTCGCCGTCGGGCGCGGGGCACCCGACCCGGCTGGTTCCGGGCAGGAAGCACACGTACCGAGCAGTACGAACGGTCAATGCGGACCGTGGACCGGAACCTCGGTGACCTCGGCGCGGACCCCGGCGGGCCTCCCCCACCGCGCGGCCGGTCCGAGAACACCCGTGTCAACGGCCCACGCGGACGCGACCATGCCCGCACGACCCGCACGCCCCGGTCACCGCCGACCGGGGCCGTCGCGAGCCGTCGCCAGACCGCCGCGGAAATGCCGCGCCACGGGCGCCCCGCCAACGGCCATAGGCCGTCGGCAGCCGCGAGGCCGGTCGCGCGGGCTTCGGTCGCCGCGCTGGGAGGTGGTGACGATGCCACGCAAACGAGCCCCACGCCGAGGGTTGGTCCTCGGCGCTGGTGGGGTACTCGGCTCTGCCTGGATGATTGGTGCCCTACGGGCGTACCAGGCCCAGACCGGCGATGATGCCCGGTCCTTTGACCTCATCGTGGGCACGTCGGCCGGTTCGGTGGTCGCGGCGCTCCTCAGCCTCGGCGTGGGAGTCGACGCCATGGCTGACTCCGAGCGAGGGCTGTACGAGCCGGGCGCGCCCATCCTGGACTACCGGGATCTCGGGGCGTCGTTGCCGCCGCCGCCCCGAATGCGGATGGGATCCCCGCGGCTGCTGACCAGCGCGGTGCTGCACCCCCGCCGGACGACGCCGATGGTGGCGCTCGCCGCGCTTCTGCCACAGGGGCGCGGCACGATCGCCGCGGTCGGCGACCTGGTCGCGAGCGCCGCCGCGCAGCACGCGGCGAGCGCCACCAGCTGGCCGCGACGGCTGCGGGTTGTCGCGATGGACTTCGACACCGGCGCGCGCGTGCTGTTCGGCGCGAACGGCGCGCCCAAGGTCACGACCCCCCAGGCCGTGATGGCGTCCTGCGCCATCCCCGGCTGGTACGCCCCCGTCACGATCGGCGGGCGACGCTTCGTCGACGGCGGAACCCGCTCACCGACGTCGCTGGACCTGTGCATGGACGCGGGGCTCGACGAGATCCTGGTGCTGGCGCCGGCATGCGCGTTCGACTACGACCGGCCGCGGCACCCCGTCGCCATCGCCGAACGCCAGTTGCGCCGCGCCGCCACCCGCCGGCTCGCCAGGGAGATCGTGCTGGCCGACGCGACCGGCACCAGTGTGTACGCGCTGTCTCCCGGCCGGGAGGACCTCGAGGTGATGGGCGGCAACGTCATGGACGTCACCCGGCGGGCCGAGGTGTTCGAGACCGCGCTGCGCACCTGTGCCGCCGTTTTCGCCGACCGGGCGGCCGGCGGGGTGACCGTGCCGGAAGACGCGGCCGCGGTGACACTCGGCCCGACGAGGCCGACCAAGCCGAGGAGGCCGACGGTGCCGGCGACCGCGCCCACCGTCGCCGGCGCGGCGCGCCTCGAGACCGCCCCGTCCCGCCGCACCGGGCCGGTACGGCGCCCGGCCGTCCGCGAGGAGCCCGGACTCACGGTCCGCGAGGAGCCCGGACTCACGGTCCGCGAGGAGCCCGGTCTCGCCGGCTGAGACGAGCGCGCGGCCGTCCGCGCAGGGCGCGCCTCGGAGAGGCGCACCAGTGAGCGGACGCCTGGCTCCGGCCTTGACGCCTGGCCGCGGCCTTCAGCGGCGGGCGGGCAGGCGGCGGCGCTGGCCGCGGGGCGTCCGGCCGGTCAGGCGGGTCGCGAGATCGCGGATCGCCGCCCGCGCGGGCGACGCGGGGGCGATGTCGCGCAACAGCTGGCCGGCCGCCTGCGCCGCGTCGAACGACGCCAGGTCGTAGGGGATCAGGGCGATGGGCTGGGCGCCGGTGTGCCGGTTGAGTGCCCTGGCGATCTCGCGGCGGGGATCGCCGCCGGCCACCGAGGCGCGCAGCCGGTTGACGACGACGAGCGGCTCGACGCCGGGAACCAGCTCGCGCAGGTCCGCGAGCCCGCGGACGAACCGGACCAGGCCGACGGGCTCGGCCGACGTCACCGCCACGACCGTGTCGGCCTCGGCGAGCACCGTGAGCGTGGCCCCGTTGCGTCGCGGCGCCGAGGTGTCGAAGCTCAGCTCCTCGTCGGCCTCCAGGCAGAACCCGCAGTCGACGATGACGAACTGCGCGAGCCGCCGGGACAGGTCCAGCACGTTCTCCAGCGCGGACGGCCGCAGCTCCGGCCAGCGCGACGGCCTGGCGATGCCCGGCAGCACCCGCAGGCCGCCGCCGAGATCGCGGCACAGCACGGCGAGCCGCGGCACGTCGAGCGTGCCCTGGTTGGCGGCCCGCGCCGCGGCGGCGATGCCGGGAGCCTCCTCGAGCAGGCCGACGAGCTGGCCGATGGATCCGCCGTAGGAGTCCGCGTCGATGAGCAGAGTGGACGAGCCGAGGTCGGCGAGCTCCGCGGCGAGGCTCAGCGCGATCGTCGTCCTGCCGGGGGCGCCGGTCGGGCCCCAGACGGCGATGATCCGCCCCTGAGCGACCGGCGCCCCCGCACGCTCGTCGTCGAGCTCGCCCGCCTCACCGAGGGCGGACGGCGGCATGGCGCCGTAGCCCACGACCGGGTCGCTGAAACCGTGGTTGATCGATACCGGGCCGATGGCTGGGCGGGTGGTCAGGGCCTTGGCGGCTTCCACGACGGCGGCGGCCACCGTCTGGGCGGTCGCGTCGGTCGCGATCACGGCGACGACGCCGAGCTGGCGCAGCCGCCGGTCACCCGCCTCGTCGCCGGGCGAGATCAGGCCGACCACGGCCACGCCCGCCTGCGCGAGCCGGGCGAGCGACTCCCGGTCGAGACGGCGCAGGTCGGCCGACAGCAGCGCGGCCCGCGCCGCGCCCGTCGTCGCGGCGGCGATCAGGTCCGGCAGGTCGACACAGCGGCGGACGACGGTGACGCCGAGGTCGTGGCGGTCGAAGGCCGAGACCAGCCCCGCCTCGACGACCGAGTCCGTGACGGCGGTCAGGATCGGCAGGCTCACCGGCCGTACCCCTGGGCCGCCGTCGGCCCGGTGTCGCCCACCTGACCGCGGCCGTCACGCTCCAGCTTCACGACGTCGACACGCTCGCTCTGCGATGCCGCGACCGCCCGGATTGCCGCGTCCACGGGCACCCGCAACGTCAGTGACCGGTCGCCGGTCGCGATCCGCTGCTCGCCGAGGAACTCGACGTCGTGCAGGACCAGGACCTCGGCGCCGGCGCCGCCGGCCGCCGGGGTACCCACATCGCTGGGGCCGGTGGCTCCGTCGGAGGTGCCGGATCCGCTGGAAGTGTCGGTCTCGTCGACGGCGCCCGCCGGCTGGTAGACGTACACGTCGACGTGGTCACCGGGGGTCAGGGGAGGAACCCGGCCAGCCTTGACCACCACGGGCACGATCCGGGTCGCCCCGGCGTCCGGGCCGGCGAAGTCGCCGCCGCTGAGGAGCTCGCCCTTGCCGACCGGGCGGGCGAGCGTGCCGCCGATGACCTCATTCGACCGCCGTCCCGGGTAGTAACGGGCCGCCGTGTCATCGTCGAGCTGGGCGCGCACGGTGACGAGGTCCGCCGCGGTGACGACGTGACCGGCGGGCAGGTTCGTCTTGGCGGCCACCCAGGCGGCCGTCCGGTCGGCCGTGGCGAACAGCCGGGCGCCTATCACCACGGACACCAGCACGAGCAGCACGCCGAACAGCAGCCGGGTGTCACGCCAGCCGCGGCGGCCGAGCCGGCGGGCCGGCGGCGATGGCGGGATGATCGGGTCCGCCGACCTGCCGGATGAGCCTCGCCCATCCGGCAGGGACCCAGGGCCGAACGCGGGCGCCAGGTCGGTCACCGGTGATCTCCTCATCGTGCTCGGTCACCCGCGGGCGTGCACCCTGGGGTGGCGGCGGTTCCCACGACGGGGTCCCTGCCCGGTCGACGAGGCGACCGGGCAGGTCATGGTCGGACCGTCGCGCTATGCGCTCGGGAGGCGACGCGCACGGAAATACGACGTTGCACAGCGTACGCGCCTATAGACCACGTCGTGGCACCTGTGGGGATCTCCCACCGGACAACGAGTTGGACGCTTCAGAAGGCCGACACGATGTCCTTGGACCAGCAGTTCGTACATCGTGCTCGTCAATGCGGCCGAGCCCCGGCGACTTAATCACGGAAAGTATGCAAACAGGCGCGAACCGTCGTCGCCTGTCCGCCGTCGCGGTACGACCGAGCGCGATCGAGGTCAGTTATCCACAACCGAAGGCATCCGGGCGCATCCTGGCGCGAGAAACTGGTACACACGTCATAGGCACCGGCCGGCCTTCACGGAACCGTTCGCCGCACCAGCGCAGTCGGACGCACCGATCCGCCCACGCGGCTGCCGCCCGGCGGAGCGGCCGGGAGGCCGCGGCCCCGGCGAGGGTGCGCCCGGCCCCGGCCCCGGGCCGCCGAGGTGGGCCTGAGGCACGCGTGGTCGCGACGAGGGCCGCGCGGGCGGCGAGCCGGACAGCTGCCGGACGGGCGGCGGAGGGATGGAGGGCAGCTCGATGAACGAACGGTTCCTGCAGCTCAGCGACGTCGCGGAGATTCTCAACATCTCGGCGTCGCAGACCTACGCGCTGGTCCGTAGCGGCGAGCTGCCGGCCATCAAGATCGGCGGGCGCGGCCAGTGGCGGGTGGAGCGCACCGAGCTGGAGGCATACATCCAGCGCGCCTACGAGCAGACGCGGGCATTCGTCCTGGCCAACCCGCTGGCCCGCCACGAGCCGGTGCCGGAGGACTGAGACATCCCGCGACCGGACGCTCCGCGCCCGCCGCCGGGCACCGCCTGTCGGGGCGAGGCGCTGGGCGCGCTCGCCCCGTGTCGGGCGCTGGGCGCCCTCCCCGCGTGGTTCCGGGTCCTGGCATATGGCGGTGGTAGAGCTGGGACCGGGCTGACGAGGTGGCTGGGTAGGTATTGCGCCAATGCGCCGTCACCAGCTGTGGCTGGGCTGGACATCCGAGCCCATGGGGTGTCTGTCGGGCGCTGAGCCTAACCTCCCAGATCGGCTACGCAAGCTCCGCCGATCCGGCAGGGACCCTGCTCCCTGCGTGGTTCCGGCAACAGGTATATGGCGGTGGTAGGGCTGGGTTCGGCTCGGTGAGGTGGCCGGGTGGGCGCCGCGCTGATGCGCCGTCACGTGCTAGGGCTGGGTTGCGTGCGTTGCTCGCCAGAACGGCCTCGCACCGGGGCGCCAGTGTTCAGGTCCTGCGGAGCAGGACGATCACGGCCAGCGGAACGGTGCAGGCCTCGACGGCGCGCGGCCGGCGGAACTCGCCGGGAGCGTGCTCGGCGAGGTCGACGAAGTCGACGCCCACCCGGTCGATCGTTCCGCTGACCGTCCGGCCGTCGGCCAGCACGACCAGACAGCTGGACCGGTCCCTGGCGACTCCGCGCAGCACGTGCCGCAGGTCGAGGCTGGCACCGACCCGGCCCTCGTGCCCCGGGTGCGCCGCCGCGCCGCGCAGCCCGCGCACCGCCAGCAGGGACCGGAACGGGACCAGGGCCTCACCCCCGGCGACGTCCTCGGCGAGCAGCCAGTCCGCCCCCAGTGCGAGCAACCGACCGGCGATCACGCCTCGCTCCGGGCCTGACTGGCCGATGATGTCGAAGCGCAGCCGATGCCCGACAGCCGGGCGCAGCCGATCGACGAGTCTCAGGTAGCCGATCTCCCGACGGCTCCGGTCCGCGATCTCGGCGGAGAGGTCGGCGGCCTCGGCCGCCTCCCATTGCGCCTCAAGATCCGCGAACAGCGCCTCCCAACGCAACCTGACACCCCCCTTGGCCGTCCCGACAATACGGACCGGCGACGTCGCCCCAGGCAGCCGGCCACCCGACGGACGGACGTGCCCGCCGGCCACCACACGAACCAGCGCGGGCCGAGGGCCGTCGACCCGTACCAGGTCAGACAACCAGGATTGACACTTTGCCGCCAGAGGGTTACACAGGCAAACAGAAGCAAACGAAGTATTCCGCATCGTCGAGGCCATCCAGAAGGGGGTCGCAGCGAACGGGGTCCCATTACAGGCGACTCCGACGGAACCGGCTTCGACGAAGCAGCTTGCGCACCGCCCTGGGTGATCTCCCGGTGACCCGCCCCCGCGGAGACCGCCTCTCCCGAGGCGGCGCCGTGGACGGCGGGCAGGCAGGTGCGTGCCATTTCGGGGGGACGCCCCCCCGAATCATCCGAGACGAGCCCACCGTGTTCGCTGCCCACAGGGCGGCCGCGCGACGGCCCACAGCGCGAAGTGAGGCGCGATGAGATCGATCCGGCGCGTGGTGCGGGCCGTCTTCCCGATCGCGTTGGCGGGCAGCGTCGCCGCGGTCCTGATCGTCGCCGGCCCGGGCCTCGCCGACCTGCCAGCGAGCCTCGCCGACGTTCCGCGCTGGTTCTCCGACGCGCCGGAGCAGGCTTTGGTCACGGCGGTGGCCGCGGCCGCCTGGGCCTGCCTGCTGTGGCTGTGCCTGGGCGTCGTCATCGGTTCGCTCGCGGCGCTGCCCGGGGCGGCCGGGCGTGGCGCCGGGCAGCTGTCACGCTGGATGCTGCCGCGCACGATGCACCGCCTGCTCGAGGTCAGCCTCGGCCTGACGATCGTCGCGAGCAGCGCCAGCGGACTGATCGCCGCGACGCCCGCGTCGGCGAGCGTGCCCCACGACTCGCCGACGGCCGCCCAGACCCAGGTGTGGCCTGATCTCTCCCCGCCCATCGCCCAGGGACCGGCCTCGTCCGGGAGCGGGACATCCGGCTCGTGGCCGGATCTCTCGCCCCCGGTCACCACCTCGACGTCGGGCACGAACTGGCCCGACCTCTCCCCGCCGAGCGGCTCGGCGCCGGCGCCCGCGCCCGCGAGCCAGGCGCCGAGCCCACCCGCCCGAAACCCACCCGCGCCCACCACGCGGCCCCCGACGACCCAGCCGGCGGCGCCGGCCCCCACCACGCCAGCCGCACCAGCACCACCGCCAGCCGCACCACCGCCAGCACCCGCCGCACCAGCCCCCACCACACCGGTCGCGCAGGCGCCGGCCGTCCCGGCGCCGGTCACCACCGCCCCAGCGGCGCCGGCCACCCCGACCAACCCGACGCCGTCAGCCGATCCGGCAGGAACCCCGGGGCCGGCGGCATCGCTCACCCCCAGCCCGTCTACCAGCGCGCCGGATGCCTCCGACCAGCCTTCCGTGTCGCCCACCGCCCCGGCATCGGCCTCCCCGGACGGGGCCGGGCCGCGGGCCGGGCTGCCCGAAGGCACCCCGATCGTCGTGCTCACTCCCAGAGACCAAGGCGCCTCGCCCTCAGCCACTCCCGAGACGGGCGCCCCTGCCCCCGGCGCCCCGTCGCCTTCCGCCAGCACGTCGGCGGCTCCTTCGTCCTCCCCCACGACGCTCCCGTCCGCGCCGGCTCAGACAGCCGACCCGACGTGGACGCCAGCGGCCTCGCCGACGCCGTCCGCCAGCCCGACGCCCTGGACGCCGACGATGCCCACGAGCGAGCCACCCGCGTCCGTCCTCCGGCCGGCCGCGATGCCCGCCTCCGGCTGGCCGGACCTGTCGCCGCCACTTTCGTCGCCCTCCCCCTCGAGCTCGCCCTCGCCGGGCCTCGATCCGCTGGGGGGTTCGGCGCCTCGCGGGATCGGCGGGCCGTCCGACGACGGCTCGCGGACGGAGGTGGTCGTCCACCGCGGCGACTCCCTGTGGACGATCGCCGCCCGCCACCTCGGCCCGGGCGCGACCGAAGCCCAGATCGCGGCCGAATGGCCACAGTGGTGGGCAGCCAACCGGGACGTGATCGGTCCAGACCCGAACCTGCTCCTTCCCGGCCAGCGGCTACAGCCGCCCTCCGGGCCCTGACCCCGCCCACACCGGCCTGCTCCCGGAGGCGCGCATATGACTCTTCCCAACGCTCACGCGAGGCAGCCCGACGTACCCGAGCCGCCCTCGCCCGCGGCGTTGCGCGGGCACCCGGCGTTCATGACCGAGCCGCCCTATGACGACGAGGCGCAAAGCGCCCGACACGACGAGGCGCGAAGCGTCCGGGAAAACGCGGCGCGAAACACCGGCGACGGCGACGGCGACGCCGCACGGGACACCCGGGACGAGAAGCCGCGAGGTGCCGGCGCGGACAAGCCGCGGTGCGCGGGTGATGGTGAGGCGCCGCGGGCCCATGCCGGCCGGCGCACCCTCCAGACCGGCGGGCGACGCGGCCCCGGCACCGCCGGCTCCTCCCACGGGCGAGGCGCGCGGCACGGCGCCGCCGCCCACCGTGGGCCCGGCGACGTCCGGCTTCCGCCGCCGCCGTCTCCGGCCGCCACGGGCTCCCGTGGTCATTCCCGAGCGACGGACGACGTCTCGCTGCGCACCGTCTCCGGGCGGCCGAACGTGACGGCGCACCCGGCGGCGCGCCACGCGCCGCTCCGGATCCCGCCGCAGGTCCGTGACAGCCGTTTTCTGGAAAGTCCAGCCCCGGCCGCGACCATCGTCGTCCGGGCGATCGTCGAGGTGCTCTCCGGCGTGCGGCCGGTCTCGCACCTGGCCGGCTGGGCTACCCCGCGGCTGCAGGCCGCGCTGGAGAAGCTCGGCGGCCGTTACCCGGGCCGCGGCTCCGTCCGCAGCATCCGGATCGGCGAGCCGCGGCCAGGCGTCGCCGAGATCGTGGCGGTCGTCAACCGCGGCGACCGGGTAGCCGCCCTCGCGCTGCGGATGGAGTCGGCGGGAGGCCGCTGGCAGGTGACCAGCCTCCAGATCGGCTGACCGCCCGCGGGGGGGCGGTCAGCCGATCTGGGCGAGACGGCCCGCTAGCCTCGGCGGGCCGGGTCGCCGTGGCAGCGCTTGTACTTGCGGCCAGATCCGCACGGGCACGGCGCGTTGCGGGCGGTGCCCTTCGGCTGGCCGCCCAGGCCGCCAGCCGCCGCGCCCCCGCCAGCCCCATCGCGCCCGTAGGACGCCACCGGCTCCGGGCCGCCGTCGACCGACGGCGCCGAGTACTGCAGGCCCCCGCTCGGCCGGCGAGGTTCCAGACCCTTGACGAACACCGGCGGAGGCGTGGGAGCCGCGGGCACCGGCGGAGTGGGCGTGGCCGGAGGGGCCGGAGGGGCCGGAGCCTGGGCCCCCTGCGCCCTGCGGGCGGCACGCGAACCACCCCGTGCCAGCGGGGCCGTCTGCGCGGCCGGCGGCACCTCGCGCTCCGCGGCCGGCCGGTTCACCGCGGTCAGCGGCGTCGGCGCGCCCAGCGTGGGAGCGGTCCCCGCTGGTTGCTGGCCGCCCGGCCCCTCGTCGCGGCCCGCGACCTGGACCTCGACGTTGAACAGCAGCCGGACGGACTCCTCCTTGATCCCTTCCATCATGGTCTGGAACATCGAGTAGCCCTCGCGCTGGTACTCCACCAGCGGGTCACGCTGCCCCATCGCCCGCAGGCCGATGCCCTCCTGCAGGTAGTCCATCTCGTAGAGATGCTCGCGCCACTTCTTGTCGAGCACGGCGAGCACAACCCGCCGCTCGAGCTCACGCATCACCGGCTCTTCGTCGGGGCCGGCGCCGAGCTCGGCCTCCCGCCGGTCGTAAGCATCCTGCGCGTCGGTCTGGATGTCCTCGAGGAGCATGTCCGTGCTCAGGCCGTCGCGGTCGTCGGACGCCGGGGCCTCGACGCCGACCGGGTAGAGCTGGCCGAGGCCGGTCCACAGCGTGTCGAGGTCCCACTCCTCCGCGAAGCCGTCGGCGGTGGCGCCCTGCACGTAGCCGGCGATCGTGTCGTCGACGAAGTGGCGGACCTGCTCGTGCAGGTCGGCGCCCTCGAGAACCTTGCGGCGCTCCTCGTAGATAACGGTGCGCTGCTTGTTCATCACCTCGTCGTACTTCAGGACGTTCTTGCGGATCTCGAAGTTCTGGCCCTCGACCTGCGTCTGGGCCGACCGGATCGCACGGGTGACGATCTTCGACTCGATCGGCACGTCCTCGGGGATCTGGAGCCGGTCCATGATCCCTTCGACCGTGGACGCGTTGAACAGCCGCATCAGGTCGTCGCCGAGGGAGAGGTAGAACCGGGACTCGCCGCTGTCACCCTGGCGCCCGGCGCGCCCGCGCAGCTGGTTGTCGATCCGGCGGGACTCGTGTCGCTCCGTGCCGAGCACGTACAGCCCGCCGAGCTCGCGGACCTCGTCGTGCTCGGTGGCGACCGACGACCTGGCCTTCTCCAGGGCCTCCGGCCAGGCGGCCTCGTAGTCCTCGGGCGTCTCGAGCGGCGACAGCCCGCGGGAACGCAGCTCCGCCTGGGCGATGAACTCGGGGTTGCCGCCCAGCATGATGTCCGTACCTCGGCCGGCCATGTTCGTGGCGACCGTGACGGCGCCACGCCGGCCGGCCTCCGCGATGATCAGCGCCTCACGCTCGTGGTGCTTGGCGTTGAGCACCTCGTGCTTCACGCCCTCTTTGGTGAGCTGCCGGGACAGGTACTCGGACTTCTCGACGCTGGTGGTGCCGACGAGGACCGGCTGGCCCTTCTTGTGCCGGGCGACGATGTCGTCGACGACGGAGGCGAACTTCGCGACCTCGGTCTTGTAGACGACATCAGCCTGGTCGTCCCGGATCATCGGCTTGTTCGTCGGGATCGGCACCACACCCAGCTTGTAGGTCTGGTGGAACTCGGCGGCCTCGGTCATGGCCGTACCGGTCATCCCGGACAGCTTCTCGTAGAGCCGGAAGTAGTTCTGCAGCGTGATCGTCGCGAGGGTCTGGTTCTCCTGCTTGATCTCGACCTTCTCCTTGGCCTCGATCGCCTGGTGCATGCCCTCGCTGTAGCGCCGGCCGTGCAGGATACGGCCGGTGAACTCGTCGACGATCAGGACCTCACCGTCGGTGACGATGTAGTCCTTGTCCAGCTTGTAGAGCTCCTTGGCCTTCAGGGAGTTGTTCAGGTAGCCGACGAGCGGGGTGTTCACCGACTCGTAGAGGTTCTCGATGCCGAGCTGGTCCTCGACCTTCTCGACCCCGGACTCGGTGATGGCGACGGTCCGCTTGCCCTCCTCGACCTCGTAGTCGACGTCGCGGATGAGCAGCGGGGCGATCCGCGCGAACTCCGTGTACCAACGGGTCGGCTGGTCGGCCGGGCCGCTGATGATGAGGGGGGTACGCGCCTCGTCGATGAGGATCGAGTCGGCCTCGTCGATGATGGCGAAGTTGTGGCCGCGCTGGACCAGCTCCTCGCCGCTCCACGCCATGTTGTCGCGCAGGTAGTCGAAGCCGAACTCGTTGTTCGTGCCGTAGGTGATGTCGCAGGCGTACTGCTCGCGACGCGCCGAGGGCGGCATCTGCGGGTGGATCACGCCGACCGAAAGGCCGAGGAAGCGGTGGACGCGGCCCATGTTCTCGGCGTCGCGCTGGGCCAGGTAGTCGTTCACCGTGATCACGTGCACGCCCTCGCCAGCGAGCGCGTTCAGATACGCCGGCAGCGTCGAGACCAGCGTCTTTCCCTCACCGGTCTTCATCTCGGCGATGTTGCCGCGGTGCAGCGCCGCCCCGCCCATGATCTGCACGTCGAAGTGCCGCTGGCCGAGCGTGCGCTTGGCCGCTTCGCGTACCGCGGCGAAGGCCTCCGGCAGCAGCGAGTCGAGCGTCTCCTCGCCGTCGGCGAGGCGCTGGCGGAACTCGTCGGTCATGCCGCGCAGCTCGGCGTCCGAGAGGCCAACGAAGTCGTCCTCGATGCGGTTCACAAGTTCCATGTCGTCGCGGAGCTTGCGCAGGATCCGTCCTTCGCCGGCGCGCAGGATCTTATCTAGTACCACGGGCGAGGCTCCTCCGGCTGGCATGTCGACGAGCGGGCCGACACCACGATGCTAGCCCTTCCCGGCCGTCCGATCGGAACCCACGACGCGCCAAGGCCGGGTCATCCGCGCGTGTGTGACAGGACACCGGGGCACGCCGACTGCCGGATGCCTTCGCCCGCCCCCGCCGCTCGCCGGTCAGAACGCGAACAAGACTGGTCTCGGTTCGGGTCCCGGTTCGGCGCTAATGCGATGGCCAGGCTCGCCGCCCCGCCCCGCCCCACACTCGCGCCGCAGCCGAGTACATGTCCGGAGGAATACGCCATGTCCACACTCGAGCCGGTCGAGATCACCGCGGGCTCGCTGCACCTGCGCCCGTGGCGGCCGGGCGACGCCGACGCCGTGTTCGCCGTCTGCCAGGACCCGGAGATCCAGCGCTGGACGACGATCCCGTCGCCGTACCACCGCGACGACGCGACCGGCTTCGTCGACGGCAGGTCCCCGGGGAACTGGGCCACCGGCACGGCGGCCCAGTTCGCCGTGGTCGACGCGACCAGCGGGGAGCTGTTCGCCTCCGTCGGGCTGCAGGACCTGCGCGACCCGGCCGGGCACCCGGGGGTGGCGCCGGGCGGCGACGGCGAGGTCGGCTACTGGTGCGCCGCCACCGCTCGCGGGCGCGGGGTCGTGACCAGCGCGGTCGAGGTGCTCTGCCGCTGGGGGTTCGGGCCGCTGGAGCTGGCCAGAATCCGTTGGATCGCGCTGACGGGCAACGAGGCGTCCCGGCGCGTGGCGGTCAAGGCCGGATTCGCCATCGACCCGGCCCCCCGGTCGCTCCCGCACCCCCGCGACGGCGTCATCGCCAACTTCTGGACGGGCGTCCTACTGCCCTGACAACGAAGCGCCCCGACACGTGGCGGTCAAGGCGGGATTTACCGTCGGCCCCGCGCCCCTGCCCCTCCCGCAGCGCCGCAGCGGTGGTAGGGCCGACCACTGGACCGGCATCCTGCCGCCCTGACAACGAAGCGCAACCACCAGCGGTGACGGCGCATCGGCGCTGCGTCAGCTCAGCCAAGTCGCCGGCCCGGAACCAGGCCGACCACCGCCATACGCCAGGGCCCGGAACCACGTGGGGAGGGCGCCCAGCGCCCGACGGCGCCGCCCGGTTGCGGGCGCGAAGCGTCCGGCAACGGGAGCGCCTTAGGTGATCTCGAGGAGCTTCTCGCGGACGGCGTAGACGACGGCCTCCATCCGTGAGTGCAGCTGGAGCTTCTCCAGGATGTTGCGGATGTGGTTCTTGACCGTGTTCTCGCTGATGAAGAGCTGCTTGGCGATGTCGCGGTTGTTCATACCCTTCGCGACGAGCCGGAGCACCTCCATCTCCCGGTCGGTCAGGCGAGGGGTGGGCAGCTGCGGCCGGTCATCCTTGTTCTTGATCATCGAGGCGAACTCGCTGAGCAGCTTCGAGGCCATCGACGGGCTGATCAGGCTCTGCCCGTTGTACACGGCGCGGATGTCGGCCGCGACCTCGTCGATCGAGATCTCCTTGAGCAGGTAGCCCATCGCGCCGGCCTTGATGGCGTCGTAGAGGTCGGCCTCCTCGTCGCTGATCGTCAGCATGACGATTTTCGCGCTGGGCACCGCCTGCTTGATGACGCTGGTCGCGTCGATGCCCCCTCGACGCGGCATCCGTACATCCATCAGGACGATGTCCGGAGCCATCTCGCTGGCCATCGTCACCGCCTCGGTGCCGTCGGCGGCCTCGCCGACGACCTCGATATCCGGCTCCTGCGCGAGCACCATCTCCAGCCCGCGGCGAAACAGCGCATGATCGTCGACGATCAGCACCCGGATGGGGTTCTCCTCCGATGGCGCCCGCGGCGTCTCGGGCGAGCGCTGCTCGTCCACCGTCATCTGGCCTCCCTAAACCGCTGCCCCGGCATCACGGGCGGCGGCGCGGCCGGACCCGAACGCGGACGCTGCCCACGCACCAGTCCGACGGCCAGACCGGGCCGAACCCTCCCGTCGGCCCGTGGCGCCCGCCACCCGATGCCGATGATCCCACGTCGGCGGGGCTTTCCCCCACCGATCCACCTTCCCCACCGATCAGCCAACACCGGACAAGGCACCAATTTCCAAGTTCGGCCACGTCCGAGGCCTGTATGGGGATCGACAGAGAACGCTGTGATACGCGGTGGTCACCGGATTGGCGGGACTCCTGAGACCGGTGGGATCTCCGTCTTTACGGACAGCCGTGAGGCAGCGGGGCCCTGACTTCGGGCGGACGTGCAAGCGCGCCCGTCGGCGGGAAGCCGGACACGAGCCGGCCCCCTGGGCAGCCCCGACCGGGCTCTCCAGAGGGCCGGCGGGGGGGGGGGGGGGCGGCCCCCCCCCCCCCCCCCGGGGGGGGGGGGGGGCCCCCCGCCCCCCCCCCCGCTGCCCAAGC